>NZ_JBGFCE010000002.1:0-540527 GCF_041205415.1 Falsihalocynthiibacter sp. BN13B15 | reverse complement strand
ATTGCGGACTTTCGCTGCAAGTGCGCGGGCTCTCGGGCAATCTGGCGAAAGCAGCCGTTCAATAAGAGGTCAAATCCACGAATGCTGCAAACGATCTAATGGCGGCAGTGAGCCCAATCTGACCCATGCTGCAATCTGCACGAAAGTCTGCTTTAGGATCCACTTTGATGCTTGCCCCCTATGCTTTTCGGTTAGAAGATAAAACGATCACCGTCAAAATCGCCAACGCGCCTATGATGTTGGGAAGCAGTGCCAAAGGCCAGTAGGCTCCCACTGCACCAAGAACCAAAAGCAATGCGCTGATAGGGCCAATTGGACCCTCTGCGTACCACTGGATGATAGCGTTGGTTGCGTAAATTCCGAACAGTGCGAAGAAGCCAATTTGCAGCACTTCAATCAGGTCGCCTGAAATCAGAGGTGTGTAGGCAAACAACAATGGCACGACATATAGACCCTTGGCGATTTTCCAGCTTTCAAAACCTGTTGCCATTGGAGGTGAACCCGCAATACCGGCGGCTGTGAATGCTGCAAGACACACCGGTGGCGTCACGTTGGAATCTTGACTGAGCCAGAAGATGATCAAATGCGCCGTCAACAAAAACGTCGTCAGCATCGTAGGATCGACCATGACAGGCCGGATTGTGACCGCGATTTCGAAGGGGATGTTTCGGATCAATTCCCATGCCTCGGGTTTGGTCATACCCGTCGCCACTTGTGCGACCAGCGGGTGATCCACAAGGAAGAACAACCCCGACTTTGCCGGATCAGTGATACCAGCCATCAACTGTTCTGCGATGAGGCCGTCGGCCATGATCCCAGCCAAGGCGGGCGCGGTCAAGATAGCGAGAATAATATAGGCGGCCGTTACGGGCAGCCCCATTCCCAATACAAGTGAGGCAATCGCGATGAGCCCAATCGCCAACACCAAAGACCCTTGAGACCACTGTGCGATCATCAACGAAAATCCATTTCCAACGCCACTGGTCACAATTGCATTGTTCATAATCCCGATAGCCGTCAACAAAATGGCGGTCATGATGGCTGACTTGATGCCGCTCACCAGTGCCTCAGAAATCTTTGCTGGGCCCATATTGACGGGTGTGAACCCGTCGTCTTTGCTGAAACATGCAAGCAAGCTGGTGAACCACGAGGTTGCGATCACAGCAACTATGGCCCAGCAGGCGGCAAAGGATGGGGTCACGCCAGAGAGCAACAACCAGATCATCACAGCCAATGGGATGACAAACACCAAACCACCGGACAACATTTTGCCGTGATCTACGGTCAGATCGATTTCGGACCCAACATCATATTTGACGGCTTCAATGCGCACAATAAAGGCAACTGATAGAAAGTAGAGGATGGCAGGCACAACAGACACGGCAACAATTGTGCCGTAGGGGATGGATGTATAGCTGGCCATAACGAATGCACCAGCCCCCATGATTGGTGGCATTAGTTGACCACCCGTTGATGCCGCAGCTTCAACGCCCGCTGCAAATTTTGGCCGAAAGCCGTTAGACTTCATTAAGGGAATGGTGATGACCCCAGTGGACGCCGTATTGGCGATGGCTGATCCGGAAATCGTACCCGTCAAAGCCGAAGAGATGATCGCGACAAATGCAGCGCCGCCTTTGATACGGCCCGCCACAACTTTGGATATTTCGATTACAAAGTTGCTGGCACCCGACACAACCAGAAAGCCGCCAAAGATCATGAACAAGGTAATGTTCGTGACCGAGATGTTGGCAAGGATACCGAACATACCTTCATCATTGTAAAGCGTTCGGAACAAAACATCGTTTATGGGAAGGCTCGCAGAGCGGAAGACACCCGGCAACATTGTACCCAAGAATAAGATATAGCTGAGGGACAAGACGATCAAGATCGGGATGACCCAACCGGACACACGACGCGACAAATCAATACATGCAAATATCAGCAGCAAACCTGCGGCCCAATCAATGATAGTAAATTGCCAGCCCAAACCGGTCACCGCGAGGGATCGTTCGTAGAGACCGCTTTCGGCCCCTGCCACCCACAACGCAGCGCTCGCCACGAGCAATCCGTAAACGGTGTCCACGACCCAAGCCCACGTTTGACCAGAGTGTTTGCCCCAAGGGCTAAGGGTGATGGAGGCGAGAAATGCAAAACCTGCGAAATGGATGGCGTTTTGCCAAAGCCCGGGTTCCGTCAGGTAAACGTTAGTCAAAACGTGCCAAATGGCAAAACACATCGCGAAAACAAGCACGATGTGCTGTGTCCCAAACTTACCCCGCGGCATTCTTAACAGCATGTCTCGGGTCATTGGTTCTTGTACAGCAGCGTTTGTCATGTGGTTCTCCCCCCAAAAGGAATAAGGGGCAGCCAAAATGGTGCCCCTTATCGCGGTCTTAGTGTCTTATTGCGCGATCAAGTTTGCTGGAATTTCCAGACCAACTTCTGTGTAGTAACGCGCGGCCCCTGGGTGCAGGGGGGCCGGAAGACCTGCCATTGCTGATTCAATCATCATCGCTTTGGTTGCGGGATGGATCGCTTGCAAGAACGGCAAATTTTCATACATGGTTTTGGTCAGCATATAGACATGTTCTTCGTCAACGCTTGCGTTCACAGCCAAAAAGTTGGGTTGCGCGATTGTGTTCACGTCCTTGGTTTGACCGGGGTAGGTACCAGCCGCGATTGTGTATGGCACCCAAAGATTACGGCCAGCGTCCATCGCAGCGTTTTGTTCAGCCGTCACGTCAAGGATTGTGAATTTACCTTCATTGGAAGCCATCAGTTTTGTGATCGCACCAGTTGGTGGACCAGACGGGATGCCAGCGGCAACCGCTTGCCCGTTTGCCAAGGCGTCTGCCGTGGGACCGTACCCTGCTGAGACCAGCGTGAAGTCAGACCCGACATCTAAGCCCAGGCCAGCAAGCAAAACAGTGTTGGACCCGATGGTGCCAGAGTTCTGTTTGCCCATGCCAACAGACATGCCTTTCAGGCCAGTCAAATCTGCGACTGTGCCTGTTGTCGCCTTTTCCGTTGGCACAATAAATTGCTCGACGTTCTGCCAAAGCATTGTAACCGAACGAAGGTTCGCCTGTGGCTCACTTACGGGGCCTGTGCCTGTGACGGCATATGATCCGAACAGACCCTGCAAAATTGCGAAATCGGCGGTGCCGGCGGACAAGGCTTGGACGTTAGCGCCGGACCCTGCAGAGTTCACGGCCGTGAGCGAAAACCCCTGCTTTGGCAGCAATTTTATTTTTGACAAGGTCGAGATCGCTGTACCTACGGGGTGATAGGTGCCACCCGTTGATGCTGTATTCAATACGTAGTCTGCGCCTTGCGCAAAGGCACCGCCGGACGTCACAAGACCGGCACTGACAACAAGTGCTTTCAACATTTTCATTATATTTCCTCCCAGAAATTTAGCCATTAATCCGGCTTGTGACGGTTATGCCAAACTGGGCGGGAGTCGCGATATGTGAGAAAATGCAGGAGACGCATAAAGTTGTCTGCGGATGTCCGCATGGCAGTTTAACGCGACAAAATGGCTTCTTTATCTAGTCCTAGTTTGACGATCTTCTCGTTCAAAGTGCGTCGTCCTATCCCAAGGGACGCAGCGACATCATCCATGCGTCCGTTTTCGCTTTGGATCGCACGGCTTACCAACTCGCGTTCAAACATGGCGACAGCTTCACGAAGGGTTTCGGGAAAAGCCTGCGACGTCGATTGCTTGGCCATGGAATGCCTGACAGACCCACCGCCACGACGCTGGGCCAGCACACGCCGTTCAGCAACGTTTTGTAATTCCCTCACATTGCCGGGCCAATCATACGCGATAAGGGCCGAGATATCGTCATTCGTGAGCGTCGGGGATGGCAGTTCGTAAAGCTGGCTAAGCCGTTCCAGGTAGTGACGAAACAACAACAACACGTCTTCACCGCGATCGGCTAAGCAGGGCAGTGAGATTTCGAGGGTGTTGAGACGGAACAACAGATCCTTGCGAAAGGTTTTATCGATGACCATTTGCGCAATCTGCCCCGATGCGGCGCTGATCACGCGCAGTTCAACAGTTTGAACTTCGGTCTCGCCCACGCGTTGATATTGCTGCGTCTCGATCGCGCGCAGAAATTTGGATTGGGACTGGTAGGGCATCGAACTGAGTTCATCTAAAAACAGCGTTCCACCGTCGGCTTGGCTCATCAATCCGCGCGGATTATCGATGGTGCCAAATACAGTTTCTTCAAACTGTTCTGGTGGGATCGTGGCGCAGTTTATTGGAATAAACGGGGCGGCAGGGATCTGACCAAGATCGTGCAAAGCCCGCGCGACCAATTCCTTTCCAGTGCCCGTTTGTCCAAGAATTAAGACATTTGCGCGACTCATGGAAAAGTCGAAAATTAAATCACGGGTATCAGCGATCTGCGTGCTGTTACCGATTAAAACACGTTCCAAGTCAGCCAATTCGACCAATCTATTTTGCAACAGTTTGGTACTGTCTTCCAGCCGCTTCATCCGAATTGCATTCTTCAGAATTCCCAAAAGGCGGCGGGGTTCGAATGGCTTTTCAATGAAGCTATAGGCACCATCTTGTAACGCGCCGACAGCCATTGGGATATCACCGTGCGCCGAGATCAGAACGACAGGTACATGGCTGATTTCACGCGCTTTTCGCTGAAATTCAAGCCCATCCATTGCAGGCATCCGAACATCACTTAACACAACATCGGGTGCGTTTTGCTGCAAAGCGTCCAACCCATCAGACCCATTTTTTGCAATGACGGTGTCATACCCTGCGCTTTGCAACAAATGATCCAATGAAACACGCATTTCGCGATCATCTTCGATAACAAGTACGGTCCCTTTGCTCATGATCTACTCCCGTTCGCATCAAATGATAACGTCACGATAAACGTCGCGCCATCTTGGACGTCACCAAGGGCGAGTTCCCCGCCGTGATCTTTAATGATTTCAGTCGCAATAGCCAAACCCAACCCCATCCCAATCCCGGAGGGTTTCGTGCTGAAAAATGGCTCTTGCAGGTCGGTGAGGGTTGCATTCGCAAGTCCCGGACCGTTGTCCGTTACGTGGATTTTAAGAACGCCTCGGTTGGTGGAAACATCAATTTTAATCATCGGCTTAGGTTTGTCTTCAACAGCGTGAATTGCGTTCTTAACCAGATTTACCAGCGCCTGCTCCAATTGAATTTGATGGGCATGAATATAGATCGGACTGGGTAAGTGCGCAGTTTGGAAGTTAATGTGTCCCTCTAAGAGCTCGGCTTGTAGTAAGTTCTCTACCTCTTCAAAGACGGTTGCCAAGTTCACTTTGGTCTTCTTATCACCCCGCCCGCGCGCGAAAAATTTGAATTGCGCTGTGACAGCTTCCATGCGGTCCACAAGCTTGTTCAGGTTTGCAGCGGTTTGGGGCGAAGTAATTTCATTGCCTATCTCCGCTGCAGCAAGGTGGTTTCGAAATGCGCTTATCGGCTGACCCAACTCATGTGTAACGGAGGCTGCCAAATGGCCAAGTGCTGCCAACTTAGCGTTACGTGCCAATTCTGTCTGCGCATGTTCTAAGCGTCGATTTGTTTCGATCAATTCTGTACGCCGCCGTTCGGATGCAGCGTACGCCAATTCGATACGCCGCGACCGAAGGAACGTTGCAAACCCCAACAGGAAGGTGATGATACTACCGAAAAAGGCCGTTGTTAGAAGGGTTTCGCGTAAAATGATACTTTGAGGATGCAAGTAATGGACGGTCCAGTTCCGCCATTCGGACGTCCCGGATGCTAGTAAATAATCAGTCCCTTCCAGCCGCACACGGTCTGTTCCAATGGGCATCCAATCTAGCGATTGAAGTTGTTCATTGCCAAATTGACGGCTTTCCAAGATCGCCATGCGGACCTTTGAATCGAGGGTGCTAACAGGTCGATAAAGCCAATCAGGGTTGGAGGCTAAAACGACGATATTGTCTTCATTGATTGCAACAACTGTTTCACTGTCGCTTTCCCATGACCGTTGCAGTTCGCTCACATCCAGCTTGATCGCTATGACGCCTTTTTGGGTATTTGAAGCAAACGAAACAGGTTCCGCAACGAAATATCCAGGTCGTCCAGATGTCGCACCGATTGCGAAGTAATCGCTACGCTCGCCTTGCAAGGCACTTTGAAAATAAGGACGGAAACCATAGTTTTGACCAAGGAAGCTATGCGGCTTATCGGCATTAGAAGTCGCTACAACACGTCCCGTTGCATCCATGAGGTAAATGGCTTCCAACTTGGCTTCACTTGCCAAACGCTGCAGCCTTTCGTTTGTTTCAGGCGTCACAAAGTTGGGCTGCAATGCCTGAGCGTAACGCGGATCGCTTGCCAACACGAAGGGCAAATGCTGGTGTTGGCGTAGCGTTTCGTTCAAAGCACGCTGGTACAAGGCCATACGGTTCATTGCCGTTTCACCCTCCAACCGTTCGAAATAATGCTGAGCCCCAAAGAAGGTCGCTGCAGTGGCAAGCAAAACAGTAAAAAGCAATACGCCAAGAACGCGTTTGCGCATCCTTCTAGGCGCGCGCTCAATATCGATCTCAGTTGGCATTGACCTCTCCTATGAGGATGTATGTGATACCGGACGGGACTTTATGTAAACAGTTATCCAGTACACCTACCGAAAGCGCCCTGCGGAAACTCGCAGGGCAAGGCACTTCTTAAGGGAATTCCGAAGTCAGAGACTCTCACCCTACTTAGAAATCGTGGCAGCAACCGTTCCAATAAGAAGGCGATGATCTCAGCATTAGCGGACATCGACGGAATTGCAGTGAACGGCGGCTAAGTCCGCAGTCTGTGAATTCACCGATCACTCGATTCTGCTGGCGCAGCGAAAGTCCGGTCTAACGGGCCGCACTGCGGCATTATCGAGGGTAGGCGAACGGCAACAAAGGGCCGTTCGCGACATCTATGCTAGAGCTAGGCTCGAGACCTTTATGCGACCGCAGCATTCGACACTAACGGCGGGAAGCGGTCGTTCGACGCAATCTACACCAGGGTCGGCTTGCGCAGAAGCTGCCTTTGCAAAGCCACTTCGCACCGACGGTTTAGTTGGGTATTTTGACCCTGGTGGGGGCACCCTGGAGCGCCCACCACCAATGTCCGCTTAGGTAAATTCGTTCTGCCCGAAATTCCGAGCAGGACGTTTCCTTCAAGGCATGTATGCAGCGTCCTGTTGCCAACCGGTGAGGCCAGTTTGCAAAACAACGACGTTCGCTCGACCGGCCACGCGCAGGGCAAAGGCCGCCTGGGCCGACAAGCTCCCGGTGTTGCAGAATAGTATTGTCATGCGACCCTCTGGAATTTCGTCGATCCGGTCGAGCACTTCGCGCCATTCGATGTTGACGGAACCGAGAATCGTGCCGTCTTCAAACTGTCCCGCATCCCGTGTGTCGACGAAGAGTGCCGACTCGAACACGGACTGATCGATCTGTTGGGGCAGGATGATGCCGGATTCGTATTCCGAGAACATCATGTATTCCTGCATCGCCTCAATGGCGGCGTCCTGCGCCTGGGCGGGTGCCATATAGATGCCGAACGCGACGGTCGCCGCCGCAAGAGTGTGGCATACTTTCATCAAATTACTCCTCTATTCTCGTTTTCATTCACCGGTTTTCAGTTTCAAGTCTGTAAAGAAAGCTTCAATGCGCCGGGCGTTGAAACCACGGTCGATCTGGCCTAGGCGCGAGCGCGAGCGCATGTCGATGCGGGTGCCGGTGTCGGTCTCGGTGACCCGGATCGCCACCTCGTCCTCGAAGCCGAAGAGGCGGCTCGTGGCGATGGCCTCGATCTGGCTCTCAACGGGATCGGCCGAGAGCACATCCCAGCCGCGTGCTTCCACGAATGCCAGCGCTGCCGCGAAGGCCTCGTCTCCGGAGACCGGCAGCTCCAGCGGGCGCACATGCGGATAGGCGGCTCCCTGCGGATCGGCATTCTGCGCCGGGTAGTCACTGGGCGTCGCCGTGAACCAGAAGACCGGGGGGTCCTCGATATCAGTCGAGATGTCGTTGATCGGCGGTGTCGTGAGCGCAGCGATCTCGAAGACGGTGCCAAGGCCTGCGACGGGCAGCGACAGGATCAGCCCCAGCAGCACAGCAATGTCGCCCCGCCGTCGGCGCCACCAGACCACCACACCGGCCAGCGCGACAATGACGCCCGCACCGCCCGTCCAGGCCCCCCAACCGGCAACGTCATACGCTTGCGGCCAAGGCCACCCTCCCGCCCGGAAACCCCAGACCGACACGGCGAGAAGCGCAAGGGACGCGAGTCCCAGCAGGATGGAAAGGAAGCCAAGGCGACGGGTCAGGATGTCAGGCATGCGTGCGCTCCGCGTCGGGTGAGGGATTGAGGCGGGGATGGGTCTCTTCCATCGCGACGATCAGCCAGACTCCCGACAGCGCCATGGCAAGCCCCGTGACCCAAAACCCGGCCTCGAGCGTCCCCGACGCATCTGCGATCAGACCCATGGCGAGCGCCCCGATGGCGTAGCCAAGATCGCGCCAGAACCGGTAGACACCCAGCGCCGAGCCGCGCCATGACGGGTGCGAGATGTCACCCATCGCGGCGATGAGGGTCGGATAGAGCAGCGCCATGCCGACCCCGATGATGGCGGCGGCAACGGCCCAACCCGAAGTTGTTGCGAGGAACGGAAACACAAGGACGCCACCGGAACAGAGGAAGAAGCCTGCGACCGTCGGCCACTTGCGCCCCAAAGCATCAGACAGCGGCCCGGTCCAAAGTTGGCTGCCACCCCAGACGAACCCGTAGATGCCGGTGACCCAGCCGATCTCGATCAGGCTCGCGCCCTTCGCCACCATGAAAACAGGCACCAGCGCCCACATCAGCGCATCGACGAACTTCTCGACGCTGCCCGCCTGCGCCAGCGCCATGAAGGTGCGGTTCTGCCATGTGACGAGGGCAAAGATCTGGCCCGCCGTCGGGCTCTCGGGCCCTTCCACATAGCGCGGGCGCGGCCCTGTGGTCGCGCCTGACTTGTGCCGCGCAGCCTCGGCCCTTGCATAGGGAAGCGTCTCGGTGAAGGCGAGTAACCCCGCCGCCAGCGCGAGAAGGATCACGACAAGACCGAAGACGAAGAGGCTCATTCGCGGATCGAAGGAGCTGGCGAGATAACCGGTTGCCAGCCCGGCCAGAGCCACGCCGCCATAGCCCGCGAACTCGTTGAACCCGGTGGCGAGCCCGCGCTGGGACCCCTTTACGATGTCCATCTTCGCCGTGACGGTCATCGACCAGCAAAACCCCTGGTTGACGCCCAGAAGCACGTTCGCCGCCACGATCCAGCCCCAGGACGGCGCCCAGAGGATCATGAACGGGATCGGCAGGGCCACCAGCCAACCCCAGATGAGAACCTTGCGCCGCCCGACGCGTTCGGACAGGCGCCCCGAGACGAAGTTCATCGCCCCCTTCATGATCCCGAAGGAGACGATGAACGCAAAGATCGCGGTCATCGAGCCCTGAACGACCCCGAACTCAGTCTCGGCCAAGGCAGGGATCACCGTGCGTTGGAGGCCAATGGTCAGGCCAACGAAGAAGACTTGAAGAAGCTGCTCCAAAAAAGGGCGCAAGTTCTCGCGGATGCCGAGGGCGTAGGTCATTCCGGCTCCTTCGCCGTCATTCGGGGGTCGAGCGCATGACCACTCGCCGGTCCGCGGACGGGCTGGATCAGCATCCGGTCGAGCCAGAGGTCGCGCTGGGTGCGGAACTGCTCGATGCCGATCTCCATACCCTTATGCCCCTTCGCGGGTTGCGCGATGTAGGTGCCCAACAGCCAATCCCACCAGGGCAGGTTGAAGCCGTAGTTGGAATTGGTCTCGCGCGGGTCGATGGAATGGTGCACGCGGTGCATGTCGGGCGTCACCACGAACAGGCGCAGCACCCGGTCAACGGGGCGCGGCAGATCGATGTTGGCGTGGTTGAAGAGCGCCGCAGCGTTCAGGATCACCTCGAACAGCAGGACAGCTATGGCGGGTGGGCCGAGGGCTGCGACCACTGCCAGCTTGATCCCCATTGAAATGAGGATTTCCACCGGGTGAAAGCGCAGGCCCGTCGTCGCGTCGAAATCGAGATCGGCGTGGTGCATCCGGTGCAGCCGCCAAAGCCCCGGCACCGCGTGGAACATCACGTGCTGCAGATAGATCGCCAGATCGAGCAGCAGCATCGAGATCACGATGGCCAGCCAGACCGGCACGTCGATGTTGTTGAACAGCCCCCATCCACGGTCCTCGGCCATGACCGCAAGGCCGACCGCGATGATAGGGAAGGTCAGCCGCAGGATGACCGTGTCGACCACGACGAGCGCAAGGTTGTTCGTCCAGCGGATCACCCGAGGAATTTCCCGCCGACGCCGGGGGGCCGCCACTTCCCACAGCGCCATAGCCGCCAGAACACCCAGAAAGGCGGCAAGGCGGATCGTCGGTTCGGCAGCAAGGATGGTCTCGGACATGGGTTCTGGACTTCGGGGTTGTCGGAAGCGATGGAATCGCTATCATTCAAATTGTCACTTGAATGATTTAACGTCTGGAGACGCCCGGTGTCAATCAGCCCGAAGATAGCACTTCTTGAGGAATACGCACTCGTCGCGCGCGCCCTGTCCGCTCCGGCGCGATTGTCACTTCTCGAACAACTGGCGCAGGGAGAGCGTAACGTGGAGGCGCTCGCCGAAAAGACCGGCCTCACCATCGCCAACTGCTCACAGCATCTGCAGCAGCTGCGCCGCGCAGCGCTTGTCACCAGCCGCCGCGACGGCAAGGCGGTGATCTACCGGCTGACCGACGCGAAGACGCTTGCGTTGATGGATCTGTTGCGGGTCGTCGCCGAGCGGAACCTGGCGCAGGTAGACCGCATCCTTCGCGGTCTCTCAGGCGGGCAAGATGCACCTGAACCGGTCAGCCGGGAGCAACTCGCGGCACGGCTCGCCGAGGGGGCGGTGACCGTTCTTGACATCCGGCCCGCCGACGAATACGCAGTCGGCCACATTCCGGGCGCGCTCAACACGACGCTGGCAGAGCTCGAGCGGATCGTTCCGACCCTCGATCCGAGGACCGATATCGTCGCCTACTGCCGGGGACCCTACTGCGTCTATGCCCACCAGGCGGTCGCCGCCCTGCGCAAACATGGCTTCAACGCGCGGCGCCTTGAGGGAGGATTGCCGGAATGGCGGGAGGACGGGCGTGCCATTCGGTCAATGTCCCGATGAACTGAAACCTTATTTGCTGTCACCGCAGTCCAATTTAGCTAATTCCTTGCAAAGCAGACGTTGCGGGCTCCGGAAGAGCGTGGCGACTTCTGGAATTCTTTGCAGAAGCGCTGCGGCCTGATTGGAAGTCCGTCTCGCGTCCGCTTCGGGCTGGGAGCGGTCGTCAGACTTGTTTCTCAAATGGCGTCTAAAGGCCGGTAGCTGCCCCCACCCAACTTAGCAACACTCCCACCAAACCTTCACCAACGCCTCCCGCATGACGTCGATAGCATAGCCTGAGCCATAGTTGGCCGCGACACTGCCCTGGGCATGTCCAAGGATTTCCATGGAGAGGCTTTCAGGACAGCCAGAGTTGCGCAGCTTGTCCTTTATGCGGTGTCGCAGCGAGTGCATGGTGATCTTCTTGTCTGGGATGACTGTGCGGAGCCGCTTCATGAGCATGGCGGAGGCTTTGTCATTGCCTCTGGGTTGAGCATAGGGGGGGAAGATAGGGTCGGTATCCGATAGTCCAACCTGATGCTGTCTGAGGCACTCTGTAGCTCCGGCGTTGACAGCACTTTAGCTTCACCAGATTGGAATATTTGACTTTTACTAAGCTTTGCGCTATAATCGATGGTCTTAGTGTCTTTAAATCGATCGATGGTCTTAGTCTCTTTAAAGCGTAGGTGGGTATAACGTTAAAATAATCAATGATTCCATAAAACGAGGGAAATATGATGAAACGTAAGCATTTAGTATTAATCGCGACCGTGGCAGCTTTCTCATTTGTCGGAACTCAAAGCTCGGCACTGGAAACTGGCGAAATGGTGACAACAGGGCTGTTGAATATGCCGCTCGAGGACATCGCCGGTAAAGAGTCGAATGTTGTATTATTCGAAGTAGGCCCCGGCTGGACTATCGACCGTCACTTCCATCCTGGCCACATATTCGTCTATATGATCGAAGGTTCGATCATGATTGAAGCTGACGGCCTTGACGCGCTGACACTTCTTCCAGGCGAGGCGGCGTATGAAATTCCAAACCTGAACATGGTGGCCAATAACGTCAGCTCAACCGAGGGCGCAAAATTCGTCGCGTTTACGGTCGGAAATACCGGCGATGAAGTGATGATTTTCCCAGAATAATTCATCCCTGCTGCTCATTGTATTCTCTCTTTAATCCTGCCCGTTGAACTGTGTGCTAAAGTTCGAAAGTCAGGAATCGATGGAGGGTAACGAGGAAATGGCCACGAAAGCACTCATTACAGGCGCTTCAAGCGGAATTGGCCGAGGGGCAGCTGCGGGCACCTTAGTCATTGTGTTCATGATTGATTCTCAAATATAGGTCGCGCGCTCTCGCGAGAGTCGGGCGACGATATTCTAATCGGATTGTCGGCGCGGTTGGTTTGAATATTTGCCGCGTGGTGTTAGGTGCTGATACACCGAGCGCCCCCGCCCGTAGGCGAGGGTATCTCGTTTTGCGGTCGCTCTATCGAGGACCAACAATTGCAGTATGCTCGATCGCCCACTGCGCCAGCGCCCCATGCCGATCGGCGCAAGTGATCAAATCATTGCCAATTCGCCCGACCGCGATTTCCATTTGAGCTTGGCTCTTTGCACCTGGTGCGAGCCGTGGTTTTTCACAGGGTGCGAGCAGCTCGGCATCAGGCCTAGGGGCGCGCATCCCAGAGGGCGCGGATCCGTTGCACGCTGTCAGTATCAACAGCGCAGCGATCGGCCCCCATTGCTTCATTGGCTGCATCTTCAAAATCCTCCTGAAGCGCTGCACGCGCAGCGCGTTCCCTGTTGAGTTCGGCGGCGATGCGGGATGTTTTTTCGGCAAGGTTGAACAACTCAAGGTTTTTGCGCTGTGTCGCCGCCTGCACGTCCTGCATTGCCGCCTTTGCACCATGGCCCCGCCCAAGCCCATAGATGCCACTGAGCGCCGCCAAAACGGCCAGAATGAACCAAGGATTTGGAAGACGCATCACCCCAGCCCAGAGAGGCACAGCTTGCGTTCGGCCCCGCGCCGGTTGCTCAAGCCACGGATCACCTTGCCACCCGCCCTGTTCCAGCGCGGCAATTCATGGCAGGCCCCCAGCAGATCGCCCGTGTTCACTTTACGCACCAATGTGGAGCGACAGGCAGCACCGACACCCACATTCCAGGACCAGGCCATCAGCGCGATCTTTGTGTTGACGGGAATATGGATGGGCGACGCCAAACAGCGATCGAGCTGGCGCTCAAATTCTAGGAGGCCCTCGGCCAGCATCTCCGCGCATTGCGCATCGGTGTAGTAATCCCCCTGCCCCACGCCGCGCGTTTCGCCGTGACACACCGTCCAGACCTTGCCGATGCTGTCCCAATAGGCTTGGTTCTCTTTACCTTCCCAACCGCCAACAAAGGAAACCGCACTGGCCAATGCCACAGCACTCGCTGCAAGGATCCCCACGCCGCGCCGTTTGATCGCCCCGCCGGTAGCGCTCAAATATTCCGCCACCTTTTTGGCAAGGGCATCTTGCTGTGTCACACGCGCGCCAGACACGCCCGCCGAGAGCAAAGCCGCGATGGCCAAATATTGCCAATTCTCAAGCCCGAGATCCTCGGGGCTGAAATATTCCCAAGCCGCGCCGGCCGCCAGCGCCAGGGCGCCAACAATCGCCAGCACCGAGGACCACGCCCCGGTCAAAACTTGCTTCCATTCTGGTATCAGTTTCATTTTTTTTACCTTCCAAATTTTCAAATTATAATTTTGGGAAAACACCGAATTGCTTGAGGGCGGCATAGGCGGCCCCGATCACCGCGATCAAAGAGGCCACCGCCTTTAGGGATGAAATCATGCGTTTTTGCGTGCGGTAGGCCAGGACCATTTCGCGCACCGTCGCGCCGCTGCGCACCAATTCCCGAAAATCGTCGCGGTCCTTTTTTACGGCAAACATGTCGGCCACAGAGGCCAGGGTCGCGCGTTCCGTTTCACTGAATTGTTCCAAATCGCAGATCCTTTTTTCGTCACAATTTTCCCCGCAGGCGGGGCAAAAGACTCATTAAATTTTTAGGGGGAAGGGAAGGCGCGGCTATATTGGCCGCAAGGCGCGCGGGGCGCTCACCAGTATTGATCATCCAAGAAATCAGAAGGGATCGGGTCCATATCCTTTAGGGCGCGACTAGCCTTCATAAACCAATCAACATGCGCCATCGCCGCTTGCGACATGGCGAAAGTCGTTTGCGCATCCATAACAAAAGACGTGTTGTCGCCAACCGTCCACGCAAAATCACTATCGCCACCGTGCCAGCGATAATCGCCCGCTTGTTTTCCAGAAATATAGGCAATGCCCGCCGAAGCCCCGGCCCCTGAAATATTCAAAAGGCTTTTGGGGTCGCTTTGAAAATGTTGGCCCGCGAAATCAAATCCAAGATTTATGCGCCGATCCCGTTCCAAATTTATTGCGTCCATAATCTCACGATTTTCAGCGGCTTTCTGGTACGCTTTGCTTTCCACCGTTCTTTTAATTTCAAGCACTGTTGACCTCCAAAACGTAAGTCCGATCCATGTAAAGGCCAGCCGTTGCAAACTCGATTTGATAGCTCCCACCATCCGGCAGAGAAAATTCAAGTTCTGTGCCTGTGGATGAGTGAATGGTTCCCCCGTCCGATATGTCCGTGATTGTGCAGACTGTGCCTTCTGGAAGGCCGGAGATCCCCCAGCCTCCCTCTATCGCCACCAATTCAGGAAGCGACGGACGCGCGAAAAACTCAAAGCCAAGTTCATCTGTGAATATATGCGCGCTTTGAAGGAAATCGACTGAGTGACCTTCCACGCAGATCAGCCCTTGCTCGAAAATCGTTTCAGGGTCGAAAGGTACGGCTCCCTGAACTACAGAAACAACAACTTGGCTTTCATCGTCCAGCTTCACATATACAACACTCATTTCACCACCGCCTTTGCTGAAAGTCCCAAGTTTTTAACGCAAGTATAGGTGACGTCGGGGGTGCTCGATTGGTCACCACTAGCGTTAAATACTGCGGGGCCAGCAGACCCCAAGATAAGCTTCAACTGCATCTCAATCCCCTTTCCCATAACCGTATATGAGTGCTCGAAGACTGACCAAGCGGTTGTCGATGATGAATCGACACCGTTTGTTTTTTTGTACCACCCACCCCAAGACCCGCCGACTGATCTTTCCCGCATCCATAATTCTAATTGTGTTCGATAAGTTGAAACGGGAGTTGTGCCATTGCCGCTATTGTATGCCCCGTAAACCAATTTTTGGTGCCTATACTCGCCACGGAGGGCGATAATCCAAAGCTCGCTTGATCCCATCACACCAGTTGAGATTGTTGAGCCTACCTGTGACCCCAAAGTGACAATGTGAACGGGGCTACCGATAGCCGCCAACATATCGGCGCCATTAGAAACCGCGCCGCCAACAATGCTCCCACGGACCACAAGATTGTGAAGAACCATTTTGCCATTTTTAGAGACCGCCCAACCTACAGTCCCTACGGAAGGAATATCATCGCCAGAAATCGCCCCGTTGAAGTTGGTACTTTTCATAGCGCCACCGAAGATAGCAAGGCCAGCGGCGGCAAATTCAACCGTGTTAAGGTGGCTGGTATAGATCGTTTCGGCAATGATTACCCCGCCCGATATTAGCGTGGTTCCGTCTGGACTGTATGTTGTCAGTTCTGTGGCGTCGGCTGTTGTCAAACATAGCACTGGCTCATGGATAAAGATGTAACTTGAGGTACCTGCAAGATTTTCCCATTTGAGAATTTGCCAAGTTGCATAAGCAGCGTTAGCTGGCGCTTGCGCTTTACCGCCATATTTAGGCCAGTCGGCGGGATTGGAGTTGCCCCCTATTGTTCCTGTTGTGCTTAAATCTTCTACTGTAGAGTCCGAAATATAAACGTTATCAGAATCGCGCCAGCGAATACGAATAACGCGGCGACACCTATGCGTTGATAGCTTTGCAGACGCTTCAACCCAATCACCTGCGGAAACTGGCATCCCAAAAGAAACCATTCCCCCTGCCGATGTTACTGGTTTGTTTTCGAAAACTTGATACCCGTCAATCCCTGCCGATCCGCAGTAAGCGGTCAAAGTCGGATAGAGTTTCCCCGCAAAACTGGAACCAGCCGCACGAACCTGATAGTAGCCTGACGAGTGGGCCCCCCCACTCCCCCAAGAAAACCAGTTTGTCAGACCGTCCAAGAAATTGCTGTTCACAATTCTGTTGGTGTTGAAACCGACACTCAGTTTATTGGCGGCAATCGTTCCCGCTTTCACAACCGACCCAAGCAATTCAAGCAAGGATCCGCCCGATCCATTTGGGTTGGAAAAGGACGTGGCGATAAACCCCGCGATATTCCCGCCGTTTGTTGTGACTGTGAGGCCCGCCGAAGCTTGGGCAAAACCATCCACCGCGGCTAAAGTCGTGGCTTGGCTGGATACCGTTGCATCAGTATCATCAAGGTTGCTTTGAACGGTTTGCGTCGCATTTGCGAGGGCGGCCTCTGAGCTAACCCGCGCCGTGGTTTCCGTGTTAACCGCCGCCGTAATCGCCGCATCAATAATACCGCCGCCGAGTTCTTCGGGAGTGGCTGGCCGCATGGCGCACCTGTGGAATTTCGTTGTGTTTGGTTGATTGGCACCGTCGCCAAAGTTATCTTTACTCCCGTAGAGATAAACACCCATATCGATAACAGGATTGGAAATGGACGTTGGGCGAATTGCAATAAAGGAGATTGTGTAGAGTTTTCCGACTTCGATAGCCGCGCCGTCATTCGCTTCTTGCAGACTTATATAATCGCTTTTAAAGGAGTTTTCGATCCACGATACGCGCATCCCCGTACTTTGAGGATCCCCCGCGACCACCTCAAAAGTAAGTTCGACGACATATCCCTCATGGTCAATGCCGCCCGTCCACCCGCTTTGGGAATACTTTAGATAGGTTCCGCAGTCCTGCCCCAAGAGGGTTGTCATAGTCAGGGTTTGGCCTACAGGATAGACCTCATTGGGAGTGCCTACAGGGTCAACATCGCCCGTCTTTTCCCAATCGTCGGCGGATTCGTCGAAGGTTACAAAGTAGGGGTCCATGATAAGACCACCCCCGGCAACGGCAGCCTGGGCAAGGATCCCCGTCGCGGCTAGTTCAGAATTCACCGTTCCAAACTCTAAATCACTCGCTGCAATTTGCGCGGCGAGATTGTCCTGAACCGCCGTAACCTCGCCAGATAGAGTAACTACGCCTTCGGCAGCGGCAGCAGACTGTGTCTGTGCTGCGGTAATTTCAGCCTCAATGGCTGGGGCAAGATCGATATAGCCAAACCGCACGTCGGGCGTTGTGACCTTGAGCCAAGAGGTCCAGGACACAGCACGCGCCGCATTTGGCACAAGACGCGCCGAGACCTCGTAATCGGTATCGGGGAGAATGCCGGCAATAATGCGGGCCGACCCGTCCTCAAAGTTGGGAAGGAGCAAAAGCTCACTTGAGGCCGCCACCCCCTCAAGACGCACCCGCACGTGCAGCGCCTCGATGTCGTCCAGACTGGTATCCCATGTCGCAAGGATTGCGGGAAGGCGCCCTTGCGCGGATCCATCAACCACCGAGTCCGGCGCAACTGCGAAATTCAGGACAGCTTGACTTGATGGCCGCACCAGAACAACCGGCGACGGCGTGACAGGCACATAGGAGTTCGCGGCGGGTGGCGTGTAATCCTCGGGATCCACCTCCCCAAGTTCAAGCGCGATCGACCCGTCATCCAAAAGGACGCGACCGTTGATGATAAATTGCTTGGCGTCGTAGCTGTATTTTTCAGAGGTCCACGCCAGGACCTCATTGTTGAGAACCGTGCTATAGGCCGGCGGCAAAAACAGCGTGTGCCGCCGGTTGCGGCGCGATGCAGACAGCGCTTCGGCCATCAGCCTTTGCACCTGCTCACTATAGGGCACCATTTGCAGATCGACATTTGAGGTCAGGCGGCGGTTGCCGTCTTCGGCCTCAAAATTGGCATTGTAAAGCGGTGGCGCGGCCTTGGTAACATAGCCCTCGGACGGTTCTGTATAGGTCGCGGTGATGCCATTCACGGTGTCGTGCAAGCGCCGAAAAGGGACGAAACTTTCCTCTTCGGTTGCCAAGATTTCGGCGTCGGTAAAACTGGCCACTGGCGCTTCTGGCTCCCCAATATGGGGGTAATAAACGCCACCAATGTCGGCAATGCGACCCGAACAGGTCATCAGGGCCGCTTCCAGCGCGGAGGCCGGTTCCGACGATACCCGCAGCTCTCCGCTGCACCGATACCGTGGCGCAAATCCGTTCAGGCCTTCCGTCGGCGTGCGACATTTGTTAATTTCCGCAATCCATTTCGCGCTCGGTAAACGTCCCGAACTCAGACCGCGCGTGCCGTAAAACCACGTGCTGTTGTAGAAGATACCACGCAGAATATTATAGGCCTGCACAACGGGCAGATCATCGCCGTCCCCGCCCCAGGTTGTCGGGTCATTCCAACGCTGCGGCCCTGCCCCGCCTTGCGAGCTGTCCTTGGAAAGATCGTAAAACGGCGTTGAACTGAGAACGAAATGATAACTAGGCCAACCTGCCGAGAACAAGGCCGGCTTGCTGCGCGCGGTAATGACCGCATAGCACATGCCAACCCCAACGCGGGTTGCAGGATAGGGTCGCTCAGGACTTGCATGGGCCACCAAAAGCGGATCGGCCGTCGTTTGCGTACCGTCATAATAATTGATCCAGAGATAGACGCCGCCCGCATCTGAATATTCTTCAATCGGGTAGCCAAGATTGCCGTGCTTTATGTCCCCAAGGGTGACCTTCTCGCCATCCACATAAAATTCAAGAAGTTGCGAATGCGGCAAATCGGAAAGGGCTATGACGCGGGTGTAATAGGCATTCGGCGTGGCGCCTGCATTGCCCCAAGTGTTTCTGTAGACCAGCGAGCCATCAACCCGCGACTGCCCAAGAATGAACGACCTCGGAACATCCCCGCCAGACGACAATGCGCCGGTCACCCCGATCGCTGGCTGTTTTTTCTCCTTTGAGCCAAGCAGCGTATTCACCAGAACATTCACAGCGATACTGGCAATGGTTCTAATCAAAAACGCGCCGACAACTTCCAAGGTTAATCCCGCAAAGAAGGTGCCAATGGCAGCAACGGCGGCGGTGACAAATGGCATTATTTCAGACCCTTCAAATAGTGGGTTTCCAGCGGGGTAAAACCGCGCCGACGGTAGAAACGATCAAGCCGGTGATCATTCAGGCTGGCCATCGCGACAAAGCGGCAGCCTCGCGAATTTGCCCAAGCTTCATACTGGGCAATCATTTGCAGCGATCTTAGACTGCGAGCGTTCGGGCTGACCCACCACGCAACCTCCTGGGCAAAAAGCACAGGCGAAAAGGGCGATGGTGAGGTGGCCGCCAGCAGCGCGCCCACAACCGCGCCGTCTTTTTCCAGCACCAGCGCAAGGCGCGTCGGGTCGGAAATAAACGTCCGCACCGTGTGTTTGGCATAGGACAGGTCAAACGGGATATGAGCGCCGGTATGGGCCAGAAAGTCGCGGCCCAGTTCTGCAATGGCTGTTGCCTCGCGTGGAAGCGCCTGACGAATGACGGCCACGCTATGCAACCCCACTGTTTTGGCCCCAGAATAGCGACCAGTCGCCAACGGTTGAAACATCGGCCAAGAAATCATCGGTGGCCGAGCGCAAGCGCTGGCTATCATCGGAGCGCGTATCTGGATTGGAGCGCGTCAATTCCTGCGTGAAGGACACGCATTTGGCAACGCCGGTGGTGTTGCCGGCATCGTCTTCGTCTTCTTCGACCTCATCGATAAAACCAAGAAAGCGCGGATCGGCGGGCCCCACCAAACGACGGGTGGCGGGATCTAGAAATCCCCGATAAATCTCGACTTTCGCGCGCCTGAGATCATAGACCCGCAGTAAATCTTGGCCAAAAGCTTCCTCAGGCGGAATCGCGATCTCCAACTCTTGAATGGTCAAGTTGCTCACATCCGCCAAGGTCGAAATAGAAATCAGCGTCCCGACCCCGTGGAAAAAACGGATCTCGTTTGCATTGGTGTCCGGGTTGAAAATTTCAGCGGAAATGTCGCCCGCATCTGACCAGAAGCCTTGCGCAACCTCCACGCCATCAGAATAGCGCGTCGCCGTCACCCAGAGAAAATCACGGGGGAAAAGGCGACGCTGTGCAATCGCCGCAAGATTTGCGGCGCTCATTGAATTGGGCATATGGGGATCCTTAGATGACTTCGACGGCTTTGAAATTGACGGTCCCAAGGGCACGTCCCGCGTCGTTGGTTTCAACGGATTGTGGTTCCACTTGCATGAGAACCGTGGCCTTGGAAAAGCGCACATCGGCCCCGACACTCACAGAGATCGGAAGGTGGGGGCGGATCTTAATGGTCAGGCTGCCGCCCACCGTGACAACTTCCTCGCGCACGACCGAGAAAAGGCGCCTGCCGCCGCCATCGGTTTCGATCGAAAGTCTGTCGCCGATTGAGGCGGTAAAGCCGTTCGCCAGACCGGACAGCGTCACCGCGTCATTGTTGACCCCGATAGACGCAATCACCCCGACGTCGCTAAAAGCGCCCCCGCTATGTTTGCGCGGTTGGAACCGGCGCGTGTCATAGGCCCAGAATGTGCCCATCGCCCCGTCCAACTCCAGCAGCTGCGATTCCGCTTGGACCAGATCATCGTGTCCAAGCATCACCGACCCGTAGGTCGCGATCCAGAACGGCGCGCCAAAATCGGACGTATAAGCGCGCCCGCCTTTGTCGCGCGACACCCGTTGATTTTGCTGAAGGGTGAAGCTTGTGGTCAGAAACGTATAGCCAAGCAACAGATCGGAAATCGGTGCCACAGTCATCTAACGACCCTCCCTGGTGCGCGGCAGATTTGAGATCACCTGTAGAACTTTGGGCTTAAAGCTGGCCTCCATCTTGGACATTTGCTTGGCCAGAAACTCTTTCATGCCGTTATCAACGCCGCGAAAATCATTGGCCATGGCGATCGAGACAGTCATCCCGCCGCCGCCCATGGTCTCGCCCTTGCGCAACACCCGCTCGCCCGCCTCCAAAATCGCTGGAACCTCATTGGGTTTCAGACCCGCAATTCCGCCGTTGTGATAGCGCGGGGCCCCAACAAACATCCTGGGCGATACTTGGCGCTTAGTCGTACCGGACCCCGCTATTCCGCCCGCATGATGCACCTCCGCCGAGAGGGACTCGCCAAAGCTGCCACCAATAGCCGAGCCCACTGATTTCAGGATGAAACTGACGCCTTCTTGCCGAACAATGTCGGCCAAAATCGCTTTAACAAGGGAGCCGAAGCCCTTCCATTCGTTGATGGAATTGGCAATACGATCAGAAAGCGTATCGAACAGTTCGTCGGTTTTGCTTTTGCCGTCCTCGAGCTCGTTCTTCATTCGATCGAGCGCATCGGTAAGGGCCGCAACCGAGATATGTTCCGCGCCATAGGTGGCCACCAATTGACGCCTAATCTCAACCGTCTTGGCAATGGTTTGCGCGCGGCGCTCCTCGGCTGTCATCATGCTTTGGATCGCGGTGATGGCCTCCTTTTCCAGCGTCTTGAGCGGTGATGTCGCCCCGCCTCCACCCTCTTTTTTGGGCGTGAAGATCGCCGAAATCAGCCCCTGTGTTTCGGACAGTTCAAGATTGAGCTCGAGAGTTTTTGTATAGGCCGCCGCGATCTGATCCGGCGTGGCGCCTGCTTTCACCAGCGTGATTGATTGCTGTTGTGCATCCCCGACCGCACTTACTTTGTCCTGGTTCGCCCCCGCCTGCGCCGCGTTCAATTGCGCCCGCGCGACCGACAGGCGATCGCCCAGATTTAGGTGCACGCTGCTCACCGCAGAAAGCGCCTGATTGAGCTGTGTCGCCGCCGAGGTCAGGCTGTCGGTGTCACCTTTGGTTTTCCTGAGTTCATTCTGGAAACTGGACATCGCGCGATCGAGTGTGGACACGATATCGCTTTCCGCCCCGTATTGCGCCACCAGCTTTTCCCGTGCCGCCGCGACCTCGGCTGTGACCGCCGCTTGCCGCTCCGCCGCCGACATATTCTGCGCGATGAACTTTTCCGCCATCTTGCGCGCCGCATCCACCTGCGTCCCCCATTCCTTGGCAGGCTCCACATCAAACGAGGTGCCTATGATTTCATTGGCCGATTGAATGGATTGAGCCGTGAGATCGACGGTCGCTTGCAAACCATCAATCGTGCGATCGAGCGCCAGCAGGTCCGCATTATAGGCTTTTGCGGCCCCTTTCGTTATGTTCTGTCGGTAGCTCGCGGGCAATTCCCCCGAATAGGCCGCGCCCTCATTCATGGCCTCGATGACCCGATCCTCAATCGACTTAATGTCCGCGCGCTCTTTGATCAGGCGATTTAACTCTTTGAGCCGCTCGGCTTGCAACCTTTGCTCGCCAATCTTTTCTTGCCGCAGCAAAACCTTCTTGGCTTCAAATTCCTGCCGCGTGGCCGCAATGATTTTCGAGGAGGCCTCGAGCGATTTATCGCCGCGCGTCTCTATGGCCGCATTGAGTTTTTCCAAGACCGCACGCAGATTATCGCTGGAGCCTTCAAGTTGGCCGCTCATCTGGTTGAGCCGTTCCAAACGCTCCGTCGCGCTTTCCGCCGACTCCCCCATAGTGAGGAACGCCGTGCCGGCAATCAGCAGCAGTCCAGGCCAACCGCCCAAAAAGGCAAAGGCGCCGCGCAAAGCGGACCCCGCCCCCGTCAGCAAGCGTGTGGAGAGCAAAAGACGTTTTTGCGCCGCATCAACCCCCGCCGTCGCAATGGCCTGCCGAGCGGTTGCTGCTGTCAATTGCGTGCGCGCTTTTATGGCCTGCTTGTTGGCCGAGGTCATGCGCTGGGTCGCAGCGCCTTGCAATGCCAGCTTGTCGACGCTGGCCTGCGTCGCCGCCACCCCCAGCTGTCGTTTTGCCACGAGTTCGTTTGCCGTGCGCAATTCACGATCGGCAGCAGTGGCAGCGGCATAGCGCGCCGCCGTCAAATCTTTGACGCCGCTCACAAAGCCAGTCATTTTACGCCCGCCGAAAGCCGCCGCCAGCGCAAAGCCTGCCACTTTCACGCTCTTGCCAAAGAGCTCGGCGGCCTCGGCATCCGATCCCAAGATCTCGCCCAACCCCTGCAGACTTTCCGCCGTGGCGCGCGACAAGCCAAGCCCCTTATCGAACCCTTCCGCCGCAACAATCGCGCCGTTTTTAAACACTTGTGCCGCCGCTTGCACCGTCACCTCGACATTGGCGAATTTCGCGTCGGCTTCTGCCTCAAGGCTTTGCAACGCACGGATCATCACCTCAGTCGTGATCACGCCCTCTTTGGCGAGATCCTTCAAATCCGCCAACGTGCCTCCCGCTTCCCGGGCAATCGCGCGGGTAAAACTGATGGGTGCGTTTTCGCGGATCGAACGCAATTCATCGCCCTGCAAAACGCCAGACTGCAGCGCTTGGGTGAATTGGACCATAGTGGACTCGCGCTCTTGCGCCGACTTCCCGCCGACGGCTAGCAACTTGTTGAGCGTTTCCATATCGCGAATGGTCTGCGTGAGGGCTTGCTGCCCCTCTAGCGATTTTTGCATCCGCTGCACGCCCTGTGCAAAGCCGGTAAAGCCGGACAAAGATTTCATCGAGCTGAGATAGACCGCCTCAAAAGTCTCTTGTGAGTCACCGCCGACATCTCGCAGGGCGTTCCGAATAAGCTTGCTTTGATCCACAAAATCCGACGCCACCTTGAGACCAAAGCCTGCGCCCAGAAAGGCCGTGGTCGATCGCAACCTTGCGCCCTGCGACACAAGGCGATCCATACCGCGCTCAACGCGGCCAAAAGATGAAAGTGTGCCCCGTTCAAAGCGCGAAATCCCACTGTCGATCCGCTTGAGCTTTTGAACAAACGGTCCGTCGATCGCATCAAATTCAGCAATAACCTTGCGCGCCATGCTCTAGTTTCCCTTGTTTCGTTTCACTTTGTGATCGTAAGCCGCCCAGAGTTCTTTCGGGGTTGCGGTCCAGAATTCGGACGGTGGCCAGCCCAGATCAACGGTGGCCACTTGGAAGGCTATTCGGAGAAGACCCCCAAGGCTTCGGACGCGATTTTCATCGCCGCCTTCTCCTCTTCCTTTTTTGCGAGGAGCTGCTCCGGCGTGTAAATGAGCCCTTCGATCAGCTCATTCTCTTTGCGCACCAGATCGCCATGCCAGAGGCCAAATTCAAACATGGCCTTCATCACGCCTTGCAGGGTGAACTTGTCGCCGCCCTCGCCCTGTTTGAGCGCCAGCAAAATCAAATAAGCGCGCACCTGCATCGGAGCGGAACCGTTGTTGAGCTTTTCGTAATGATCAACAATGCCGCCGTGGCGGGCTTCAAACTGCTCAGCGACCTCATAAGTCGGCAAGAGGGAATGATCCCTCCCGCCGAACTCGATATGAACGCGACCGCGCATTAGACGACGGTACCGCGCGTGATTGTGCCGTCTTCGCTGAACTCGAGACTGTGCGACACTTCACCTTCCGTGGGCGCGGTAAGCTCGGTAATGGCAACCTTGAAGTTACCCTCCCAAGTTTTCCCACCCGTCTTACTGGACTCGATCCACAAATAGGCCGCACCGTCGTTGTCATGCGCATCCCACAACAGGACAATGCCTGCCGGAAGGGGCGCTTCGTCGCCAAACGAACAAGACCCCGAAATGCCCTCATTGCCCTGCGAAGATTTAGCGCCGTTTTTATACGCGGTTTTTGAAACGCTTTTGCCAAAATTGAGGCTCATATCCCCTTGCAGTTCGATTGCGGTTTTAGCACCCACAGACGTTCCATCGGCGGAGATATAGAGAAGATAGTCTTTGCCCGACATGTTGGGCCTCCTTTTTTTGATTTAGACACACGAATTGACCCGACCAAATGGCCGAGCAAACAAAGGCGAACCCCGCCAAGGTTTAAGAAATCAGGATCGAATAGCGCAGGTGGCCGTGCTGGGTCACACCGTCCGCGTCTTTTTCATTGCTCATCGACTGAAACGACAGGGTTTCCCCCAGGAAGGCCTGCACCTTCAAAAAGCTATGGATCCCCGCAAGCACCTCTTTGGCGCGCTTTTGCCCCCGCGCGCCTAGGTCCGCCCCCTTTGGTCGATGGAAATAATGGATCTCGCAACTGTGACGCCCGCGCTCTTTGTTCTTCAGGCTTTGACCGGTCAGGCCAAACCCGTCGAGACGGATGAATTCCACCGGCGGTTTTTGCGGCGCATAGTCAAAAACCTCGATCGGGTCCGCCGCCAGCGCCAAAGCTACTTGCTCTGCGATCCACACTTGAAAGGGGAAAGCTTGTTCAACGGTCATAATTTCCTCACCACGCGATCAAGCGCCTTTTGCTGGGCTTTCACAAACCCGTCGGCCTCGTCTTCAAAGACCTCTTCATGGATATTGCGCGCCGGTTGGCGGTAGGTGCCGTAGAAAAACATCCGCAAATAGAAAGCCGATCGATGCGCACCTGGCGTCAACAAGCCGACACGGCCGCTCATTTTCTTTTCCGAAACAGAATGACGGTAAAACCGCCGCGCATTGCCAGTAATCCGCTGCATGCCGATCTTTCCGTGCCACAACGGCGCAAGCCGCCCCGCCGTGGCCAACCCCGCCATCACCCGCCGATACATGGTTTGGGATGAAATTTTCACCTCTTCGGTGGCTTCCTTGCGCAAGGCGCTTGGCGCATGCTTCAACGCGCGACGCAGCTCTTTTGCTCCTCGAATTTTAGCCATCAGCTCGGCTTTCCGATCGCGGCAGAGAGCGTCAATTCCACCCGCATCCCGCTCAAATCCACAGGCGGCGACAGAATATTCATCACCTCCTGCGTTTCCAAATTGACCGCCCGCATCGCCTCGGTGATGGCCAAACCGCCAGCGAAATAGCCAAAGTGCAGACGCACCGGTGGCATGGACGCGATACCGCCCGCCGTTTGTCTTTCAACGGCGGCCTGAAAGGAGCGCAGCGCCTCAATCCGGCAATCAAGAACCATGAATTCCTGCCATTGAATTTCGCGCCCACCGCCAGCAACCGGTGTTTCGACCGGATGCTCGATGCGGCAAATATCGGCGTAGATCACGGCTTTGGCTCGGGTTTCTCCTCAACGGGCTTTTGCTGAGTTTTCTCACCAAGGACCGCGACCTTGCGACCCACCAGCATATCAGCGACCGTTTCGGGAAGATCGCGCAGAACCTCGCCAACGGCACGGGTTTGGCCACTCACCGCCCGCGCCTTGATCATGGTCACGGTTTTCGTTTTCACTTTGACTTTTTTAAGCATTTCAAGCTCCCAAGAAATTTCGATAAGCTTCCAAAAGCATTTTATAACCGTTTGGAAGTTCGGAATTTTTACCATCAGATGCCGCTCCCCGGTTGCGATAGAGAAATGCAACATGCATCAAAATGGCGATGCAAATGGGAGATGGAAGGTCCGCCCCATAATCGTCTGCAAATATACGGTTCACATGGTTTTGAGCGTGAACGGTTGCAGCCTCAAGGTAGCCGGTCAGAAGCGTGTCATGCTCGTCATGGCGGACGCCAACTTCTTTTTTGGCGTCCGCAAGGCTGACTGCGCTCATGTCTTGGAGGTCGCTTTTTTCGTCGTCGCGCTTTCGGCTTTCGCAACCGCTGCCGTGCGCTCGTTCTCAAGCGTGGACTTCAAGGTGTCAGCTTCAGCCGCCATCGCGGCAAGATCGTCCTCGAGTTGTTTGCGCTCGTCAGACAGGGCGGCAACCGCTGCCGTCAGTGCGATGTTTTCCGCATCCTGCGCCGCAACCTTGCTCGCCAAATCTCCTGCAGTTCCCTGCAGCTCTTCCAAAGTGGCCTGCGTTGCCGACAGTTCCTTCTGCAGCACATCCGCATCCTGAGCACTGAAACTGGCCGCTGGCAATGGCGCGAGGCTTTTCACCTCCGCGTTCAGTTTTTTCGCCTGCTTTTCCGTCAGGACCGTCGCCGCAGGAGTGGCACCCGCCCGCAAGCCTTTGAGCGCTTTGGCCACGCGCGGATCCCGCTCATCGACGTTATAGATCACGCCAAACTTAAACGTGCCGACCGCCGTGTGACGGGTCGAATTCATTTTGATTAACATATGTCCTCGCACAATTTTAAGGTCACGCGCGCCGCCAATCGGCGCGCGCTGTTTCTTTCAATCCATCAATGGATTACACGAAGACAAAGTCGCCTTTGCACATGGCGAGCGCGCGTTTAATCGCCAAAGCAAGGCGCTTCTGCGCCTTCATGGTCAGCATGCCTTCCACGAAATTTGTGCCATGCTCAGAAGAAATCAGCACTTCCGTTTCCTGCCGATCATAAATCGTCGCCGCCAGCGCAAGATCGCCGGTCAACCATTCGCCCGCCCCCATGCCGGAGGTCTCGACCACATCCTTGCCCCAGAGCGAGGGCGAGGATTGCCCAAAGGCGTTGCCGAAAATATAACGCCCCGTCGTGTCCTTCAGCAGATCAATCGCCGCCCAATCCAGCGGATTGAGCACAAAGGACGACGCGATATGATCCTCCAGCGCGATCTGCAAAATCCCCAGGCGCAAGCGATCGATGCGCGTGGCATTGGGCAAGCCGGCAGCCGCCACAAAAGACGGCGCTTCGGTCAAAAGGCCACTGTGATTTTCGCCAAGACCATCACCCGCAAGCAGCTGGTTTTCTTCTTCAAGGTCCAATCCATAGCGCATTTCGCTGTCAATTTCGGTCTGCAACTCGTCGGCATCAGACATGGTTTCTTCGCTGATGTTGGTGACATGGGTGATTTTCTTCACCGGTGTCAGCTCTTTGTCCCAGCCATAGGCCGACGCCTGCGACGTGCCCCCTTCGGCCGTCGCCGCCGCCTGGTTGTCCCGCAGAACCTGTTTGCGCACATGGACGCCATTGCTGCCAGTTTTGCCCTGCGTCAACAGCCCCCGGATCAACAAACGCCGGCGTTGAATGCCAATCGGCGTGGTCTCTTCATGGCGGCTAATCAAACCACCGCCCGAACCAGCCGCCGTCGTAATCGCGTTCTGAACCGTTACTGACATGACTCCCGTGAAGCCGTTGGAAACAAAAGCTTTGATTTTATCGGTTTCGCCCGCAAATGCTTGCCCGAGACTTAACACTGGCCCGTTCTGACCTCCGCCTGCGCCGCCCTCGGCAAATTGCTGTGCGATGTCCTGCGTCTTGCTGTCGAGCCCCTCAACCTGCGCCTTCAAAGCTTCCACAACTTTGTTCATCGCGCTCTGCGAGGTGAGCAGCTTGTCGGCGGTAGCCTTTGTTTCCGCAGATACAACTCCGGATTTGTTTGCTTGCTTCAGCGCGTCCTCAGCTGTGCTTTTGACTTCGGAGCTGACCTTATCCAATTGGGCGCTAACTTTGGTCAGCAGAGCAACTGTATCGGTGTCGGCATCGTTGCGCGGCAGCATCATCACGCCCATTGGGAGCGCAGCCGAAAGGGTTGCCAGAGCAATGCTCGGCATTAAAAATCGTTTAGACATATTTGGTCTCCGTTAGATGTTGTTGATTTGAGTTAGGAGGCGCGTCGCCGCCTCATGAACAGCAGCGCTGGACGTACTGGATAGGGCAGCGCGAGACGTGCCCCCTTTCATCGCGGCGAAAATCTCGCGCCGCGTTGCTTTGGTGACACCGGAGCGCGCAAGCAAAAGGTCTGCTTTTTTCTGCGCAGCATGCGGCGTCAATTCCGTGGCGTTTTGAGCGTTGGTTTCGACCTGATCGGAAGAAAGAAGATCATCCGCAAACCCCTGATCGACGGCAGAGCTTCCCCCGATCCAGGTCTCCTTGTCCAACATTGCGGAAATTTTCTTACGGTCGATCGACGTTCGCGCGTGGTAAATATCAACCGCAGCTTCGTCGAAAGGTTTCAACCAATCGGCAACGTCGCGGAAGGAATGCTGATCTCCGGCACTCATCACCCAAGTATTGTGGATCATCAGAAAACTGGCCCGCGCCATCAGCAGGTTGTCCGCCGCCATCGCAATCACCGAGGCCGCAGACGCCGCCATGCCGATGATTTTGACCGTGACCTCGCCTTTATGCTCCAGCAACAAATTATAGATCGCCAGCCCCTCAAAGAAACTTCCGCCTGGGCTGTTGATCACAACCTCGACCGGATTTGGGCCAATCCGCCGCAAAGCCGCCGAAATACGTTTGGCCGTCACCCCTTCGCCGTACCAATCCGCGCCGATCGGGTCGAGAATTGTGATTGTGTTTTCGCCACTCTCCCCTTCCGAGGCCATCACATCGGGGTTCCACTGATTGATCGCGCGCTCTGGAATGTCAGAGCGACAATTTGGGAGCGTGTTGAGGGTTGCCTTAGGCAATATGCGAAGTGTCATTTTTCACCTGTCATGAGTTTTTCAAGGGGAGCCAAAGCGGTCTGCGCGATCAATTGATCCGCAGCCCCGCCACGTTTGGGCAGGTTGATTTTCGTGCGCGCTTCGTCGGCGGACATAATGCCCGAGGTGCGCATTTTGGAGAGGAATTCCCCCTTCGCCACACTGTCCATCTGCAGCATGGCTTCGCGGTTATATTCAAAATACCAGCGCCGCCGCTTCTCGATCGGAATCAGATCGCGATTGAACCGCGCCTCATTGCGACACAAAAGCGGATTGATCCCCGTTGTCAGCCAAGACAGCATGATCGATTCAACGCCCGACCCCCACATGGTTTGACCTTCAGAGGCATGGCCAATCACGATCGGCGGCGTGCCAAACCAGCGGCAAACATCTTCAACGCTAAAGCGCCGCGTTTCCAGCATTTGAATATCTTCAGGATTGAACTGGAGTTGTTGAAACTCAAGAACCCCCGGAAGCGCCATGACTTTGCCAGCCTTCTTTGAACCGGTATAGGCTTCGAGCATCTCCTGAAGCTTTGCGCGTTGGGGTTCTGTCAACGATTGATCCGCCTTGAGAATGCCGCTGGCCATCAGGCCGTTGGCAAACACCGCGCCGGCAGTTTCATCCGCCGCCAGCGCCAAGCCCATGGAATTCGCACCATAAGAAACCGCCGACAACCCCAAGCCATCGCCCGCGCCAAAGCCGCGCATATGCAGCACTTTTTCAGCCGGAAGATCATACTGGCGGCCATCTTCCGTGACCCTGTATTTGAAACCTGTGGAAATCCTCACGGGCTTAACATTATGCAGCGGTCTCAGCCCGACGAGCCGTTTTCCCAAGAGAATTTTTTCGGAATAGGCGTTACCCGAGAGAAGCTTTTTGGCTTCCTGCCCTTCCCAATGCTCAACGCCCGTCTGAATGGTGTTTGGTGAAAGCTTCACCATTTGCGATAGGTCGTTTTCGATTTTTACGCGCGACCCATCCGCTTGCTTCTCAAAGAGGTCCAAGGGCAAGGTCGAAACGATTTGCGCCGTCTTACTGACACAGGCCCAGACCGCTGAGACATTGAGCGCGGCCTTCTCGGATACTATTTTCCCAGCGGCAGACGTCACCCCACTCGACGAAATTGCCTCGCTCGACGACAAAGACACCCAGCCGGATTCACCGCTGGCCAGTTCTTGGCGCACCACGCGCGTTGCCGCCTTCAAAAATCGGATCATATCACCATCACAGGGTTTGAGAGAAATTCATCCATGTTTGCTTTCATAGACGGCGAAGGATTTTGGCTCATCAGCATCACCGCATCAAAAAACGCCATCAAGGGGTCGATCTTGCCAGACCCGGACAATTGCTTGGTCACGATTTGGGCGTTGCCGCGCATTTCCGCCCGCGCATTGCCCACGCACCAATTCATCAGCGCCTGGTCACAATGTTTGAGGGAGCCGTTTTTCAATTTTCGCGGCGCACCTTTGATCGCGGCATTGAGTTTGTAGCCCTGCGACACCGCCGCAAGTTGCGCTTCACTGATCCCCGCACCGATAAGCGCGTCGATGATCGCCGCAACGCCCTCCGGATCGAGGCCGATCGCGTTTTCGTCTGGAAGCAACCCCGCGTTGTTTAAATCCGCACATATTTCTGCAACGGCGGAAATATCTTCCACGCCATCACTCACGAAAACCAAATCGCCAGCCTTTTCGAAATCCTCAAGTTCCGCCACGATATTTTTGCGACGTTCTTTCACCAGCTCGTCGGCAAAGGCTTTCGACCAGCTCAACCAAATCTTCGTTGTCCTATGGCGGCCAATCACCGTGAGGCCCAAAAGGTCATCGAGGCCACCGCCATCGATCCCGACGACGCAAACGTCGCAAACTTCCTTGATTTTCTCATAGGTTAGATTTTCGTCTTCCGAGCTGAGCCAATATTCGCCGCCGATCCAAAGATCGGAATGCGTCCCCAGCCCGATTTGAATGTTCAAATGCTGCGAGGCCCAAAGGATTTTATCCTCAAGCCCTTTGTCCATCGCCTGCCGAAACAAAGGCGTCAGCCGGTGAATCTCGATCGAACGCCCAAGATTTGGCAGCACCATCGGCCAATACTTCGGATCTTGCCAAAGTTCCCTTTTGTCTTTCTGGAAGGCTTCCGAGAACTCATAGAGGATCGGCAAGAGCCGAACCTCTTCTTTGATCAGGCCATCCCGAACACCGCGTGCATATTCCAGCTCGGATTTAAAAATACCTGCCGGCGGATCAACCGATTGCGTTGTGATCATGATCAAAAGCGTATCGGGCCGTGTGATCATGCCGCCACGTATTTGCCCCAGAACCTTTTTCGCATAGTGGTTTTTGGCCATGATGTGCAACTCGTCCAAGATCACAAGGATCGGAATTGCGCCGGTCATCACCTTCATATCGAACGTCTTGATTTTCAGAACCGCACCAGTGATCCGGTGCTCAATCGTTTTGATATGCCCCCGCACCTGAAATAATGCTTTCAAGGTTTCATCCGCCTCGATCATCCCGATTGCTTGAGAAAAACAGGTGTCCGCTACCTCAAGCGACGGCCCGACGATCAGCATCACCGCATTAGGCACCAAATTGAGCACCAGCGCCGTGATCCCAAGCGCCGCCGAGTTGGTGGTTTTCGAGTTCTTCTTTGGCACCAGAACGAACAACTCGCCAATCAGACGCTCAGACGTGCCCTCAACATAAGCGCCAAAGGCTGCGCGCACGATATCGCGAAACCATTGCCCGCCCGCCTGCGCCATGGTCGGTTGCCCGATCACATCCGGAAGGCGCAGGGAATTAAAAATCGCTTCGGCTTGATCCGCCTTCCTGGTGTCGATCGGCAACGCGCAAATCGGCGTTTCCCCCGCTTTGAGTTTTTCCTCCCAATCAAGGCAAGCAAAGGAAAAATCTAGCGCCACTTCGGCCCCCTAATGTTTGAAATCCGAATAACTCGGCAAATGCGCCGCAACCCCACCCTCGGCAGTAGCGGTGATGTCGCGCGCGTCTTTGCTTTGTTGCGCTTTTTTGCCCAGCGGCTTTTCCTTGGCCTTCCCGTCGCCGCGCGCTTTGCCCGCCAGAGCTTCCAACTCGCTGCGCTCAGCTTGCTTCAGCAGTTCTTTCATCGCGGCGACGTTTCCGCCCTGCGCTGCCTTGAACAACATCAGCATCACTTGCGCTTTGATTTCAGACACCGCGATCGAGGCGCCTTTCTTCAAAGATAGAAAATAATGCTTGCGCAGAGTCGGCGCCGACAGGCCAAGCTCCTTGGCAATCTGCGCCTGCGTCCAACCTGCAATCGCTAATAGTCTGATTTTGTTATGATTTTCACGACAGGCCACATGACCATCCCGCCCTGCCTTGCCATGGTTGTCCGGGATCGGATCGCCAAGCAGATCAAATTTCGCCGCCATGAAAAAAAACCTCTACGTGAGGGGAGACGGGTCGATATGCCCAAAAACCCCTGAGTTTGACCCCACCCCCCTCCTCGCCGAGGTACAGGATATTATCCAACGTTTTCAATGACGTGACAGCCTCACGCCAGACCGCGTTTCTCAAGGCTTTGCTTCTCGCGATCGTGCCAGGCTTTCGCCACCGCTTGCAGGTTGCTTTCGTCCCAGAACAGATCGAGGTCGCCGCGATGGGGCTTGATGTGATCGACCACCGGACTGTTTGCCTCCGGATATTTGCCAATCAAAGCCACGCCGGTTTGCTGGCAGAGGTAGCCATCCCGCGCCAAGATTTTCTGGCGCAGCTTTTGCCAGCGGTAGCTCTTGATCGGACCTTCCGAGCGCCGTTGCCCTTCCACCGCCAGCGGTACCGGCTGGGCCAAGCGCGGCTTCACCCGCGACAGGCGCGACGGGATGGTTTTCAAACGCCCCACGAGTGCGCGCCTTTGATGCGGACCGACAGCATAGAGATATCCAAAATGTGAGAGGCAGGCGTGACGCCGAAAAGCAAAAACGCCCAGACCGTTTCCGGTGGGCGCAGTTGGTGATATTATCGACATAAGTGGACGCGGATTAAATAAAGATCAACACAAATTTTGCCCCTCTGCCCACGAGAGGATCCTTGAGCCGCCCTTCTGCGCGCCAGACATCCTCTCAAGACAGGCGCACAGCGCTTTGAAAACAATAGAAACATTGCCACCCAAGGACCAGCCGTGCGCGGTCAGGACTTCACTCAGATTTTTTTCTTGCAGGCAGACCATATCCACTAAAACACGGTCATAGATCATCACCCGCGAGCCGCGCGCCGAGGGGCGAACCCGTCGCACCACCATCGCCGCACCGCTGCCAATCAGCCGCTGCTGGCGTCGGATTTCCTCGCCTGCCGCCAGCACCGCATCCATGAAATTGCCGCCCGATCCGCCGCCGCCCGTGGCCTCAAGTGAGGAGCATTTGACGCCCGCCGAGCTGTGACGCTCCACCAGATCGCGGTAGAGCCGCCCGGCATCCATTTGCCGTTTGCTGAACATGTTGGCACCTTGGCTGCGCCGTGCCGCCTGGGCATTCATCACGTCAAAGATGTCCGCCGCGCGCAACGCCTTGCGCCCCTCAAACCCCGATCGCACCACGCGAATGTTGCCTTCCTTGGTCACAGCAGTTTCCAGCGGTTCAAACCGCAACACAGGACCACGTGCTGGGGCTGCTGGAATTTCTGGACCACAGAGCGGCGGTACCGTGCCGCGCGCTTTCACCGCCGCAATCCGCGCCGCCTCAGCTTCCACCAACCGCTTGGAAATAACCCGCGCCACTCCCGCCGGAGTAACCCGCACCACGCCACCTACCTCAATCTTTGCCATGTTCATGCGCCCGCCTCGTTTTTGCAATTTTCTGCCTCCAGCACCGCCAGCGCACGGCGTTCATAACCCGCATATCCCGCCATCCAGTTCAGATCCGACGGCAGCGCGGTGTCGCGGTCCTGCTGCGCCCGAATACGATCCAACCGCCGCTTATTGGCGGCCCCGCGCTCGCGCAAATTCCGCTCCGCATAAGATCCAAGAACATGCTTGCCCGCCTTCAAATCGGAATAGAACTCAACCAGATAGCCGCCCTCATAGGCGCGCTGCCCTGCCTTGGACCCGATCAGGCTATGGACCATTTCGCTGTCGCTCGCCTCGGGCTCCTGAAACCGTTTCGCATTGTTTAGAAAGCTGATCTGCGACGGCCACTGGTCGCGCGCCTTGCCACCAGCCAAGCCGATCATCACGCTTTTGAGGCCCTTGAGGTTCGGCGCATCCATGTAGGCCAGAATGGCGGCCAAATTATCGAGCATCTTGTCATGCGCCTCAACCGTGTCGCCGCGCTTACGCTTCATGCCCAACTCGACCAACGGCGCAATCAGAAGGTCGCGCACCCGCTCTTTGCCTGCCTTCAACTCTTCCGCATTCATCGCCTCAATCCTCTCCGCTCAATCTTCACTTGCCTCAAGCCCAACTCCAATTATTGGAGTCGGCTCCTCAAAAAAAGGAACTCACTTCTTCCCAAGCCCTGCCCGTTTCATCTCATCGGTCGACAGCATCGTTTTGGCGATCAAACATTCCAAAACACGGCTGGGAATGGCCTGCGCATTTGGCTTGCCGCCGCCCTTCACAAATTCGCAAACCTGCTTTGCTTCAAACTGCTCGGAGTTTGTGAAAAACTGCGCCTCGCGCGTCCGCGCATGGTTAATTACTGGTTTACTTACAGGTTTCTCTCCAGTGGGCTGGAGACGGCTTTGCCGCCAAATTGGAGACGGGTCGCCCCCTAGATTGGAGACGGCTCCATCTCCAGTATTTGGAGACGGGTTTGGCGATTTCTCCATCTCGAAACCCAGAATATAGCGTGTCGGTTTTTGCCTTTTTGAGCCCTTCTCGCGTTCCCGATGGCGGGCGATCAATCCCTTCGCTTCGAGCGCATTGAGAGCGTTGTTCACCGTGCCGTTTGAGGCCCCCGTACAGCCCCGTAAATAGGCCTGCGTCGGGAAGCAACCCTTCGAAGGGTTGTGACAATCACAGAGGTGAAACAGGATGCGGAACTCGCTTGCCCCGATCAAATCGGCCGGAATACCCGACAGCCAATTGGTTGCTTTATGGCTCATCCTGCGGCCTCCGCTGCGTCGATTATGTTGGTGATGATTTGCCGCGCCGCCCGCATTTCCGCGATGACCTCGGCGCGTTCTTTGTCGGTCAATTGTTCGGGATCATCGCTGATTGCCGAAAACAATGCAGTGAGATATGCGACTGCCGCGAGTAAAAAAGTCCGGTCACTCGGCAATATAAATGTCTGTGAAACTCGGAACCACAAGCCATTTCCGATGCGGAAACACCCTTCAAAAGGGCGTACAAATGGTCCAAGCCAATCACGCACTAAGCTAGATTGCGAACCAGTCGAACGCGGTTTTACTGGACTTGAAGGGATTAGCGTTGTTAACGTCGCCAGATTAATTAGTATGCATAAGGCTTTATGATGATACGGAAATTCCTCAATATCTTTAGAAGTACCGACCCGAGCCCCGCTGTCACGCAAAACGCCTCGAGTAGGCCTGGACAAAATGAATTGTTCGACCGCACATTCAGATTTGTTGCTGTGGACGTGGAAACAGCTAATGGGAACCAGCACAGCATCTGCCAGATTGGCCTCGCTATGGTCACCGAGGACGGTGAGATCGAGACTTTGAGCTATTTTGTCGACCCCAAAGAGAAGTTTGAAAGCTTTAACTCCAATCTCCATGGCATCGACAAACATGTGGTTGCAGGCGCGCCAGATTTTTCCAGCGTTCTCCAATCTCTGCGCCCGTTTCTTGAACGGCATACGCTCATACAACACAGCAATTTTGACAAACAAGCCTTCAATGCCGCGAGCAAAAACTATGGAATACCGGCTTTGCGTTCCAATTGGCTCGATAGTGTTAGGATTGCCCGAAAGGCGTGGCCGGAATTTACTGGCAATGGTGGCCACGGCCTCGCAAACCTCAAGCAAGAACTTGCGCTGGATTTCAAGCACCATGATGCCGAAGAAGACGCAAGAGCTGCCGCCTGCATCGTTTTGCTTGCAGAGGAGAGAACCAGTCTGCAGTTCCCTGAACTTGCCGCTCCCGCACGAAAGGGTGCGGCCAAATTTCCCGTTTCGATCGCAGTAGAGGGCAACCATAAAGGGCCGCTCTTTGGTCATGTCGCCTGCTTCACTGGCCAACTGAAACTTTCGAGAACCGAAGCGGCCACAACCGCTGCCGGAGCAGGTATTTCTGTAAAAGCAGGTATTTCGAAAAAAATCACACTTCTGATCGTCGGCGATCAGGACCTGACCCTGCTTGCTGGGCACGAAAAGAGCACTAAACACCGGCGCGCGGAAGAACTGATTGCAGAAGGCTGCGCCATCAAAATCATTGGTGAAGGAGAGTTTCTCGATTTGGTTAGAACCTAGCTCCATCGCGTAAGGGGCACTCATCCTGCCGCCTCCGCTGCGTCGATTATGTTGGTGATGATTTGCCGCGCCGCCCGCATTTCCGCGATGACCTCGGCGCGTTCTTTGTCGGTCAATTGTTCGGGATCATCGCTGATTGCCGAAAACGCGCGGATCAGGGCGGAGTGCGCCTGCCCCGTCGCCAATGTGCTTTGCGCCGCCAGCTCCTTGAGGCAGCCATGCTTAACCCCCTCGCGCCCGGTGCGTTCAAACATCCGGTTGGTGATCGGGAAAGCGCCGACGAAGTCCTCCACCGCAACCGCCGCGTCCACCGTGACGCCAATGATGCCGCTGCACATCTTGGAAACCGTGCCCTTTGAGCCTGTACCATAACGGGCCTCTAAAACCGCCGCGACGGCATCAACGCCGCCAGCGCGGCGCACGAGCCCGTCGAAAATCCCGCGCGTAACTGGATCACCCACTGGAAACCTCGTTTCTTTTTAAATGTTGGGAAATGCCCTCAAGGTTGGGGCAGAGAACTTTCCTTTCGAGACCCGAACTAGACAGCCGCAAAAGAAGATCAGCGGAAATATCAAAACGCCTATTCTTACCAGCGGTCAAAATAATGCTTAAGTACGGTGCCGGAATGCTGTTTTTTTGAGCCCATTTATGCACCCTTCCTAAGGATACACTCACGTCTTCAGCAAATGCCGCCCGAGAAGGCCACAATGCAATCAAATCTCTGAAAGTAGAAAAATCATCCATTCTCCACAATTAGTGGAAGAATTTACCATTAGTCAATAGTGGACAAAACATCCATGGAAATATCTTCCATACATAGGCAATAATTGAAGTATGAAAAACATCAAAAACACCCATACATCTCACAACCCTTTCCATCCGGTTCTAGTCGGGGAACGGCTCGCAGCACTTAGAAATCACTACAAACTGAATAAAGCAGATTTCGCTGATTCAGTGGGAATTGATCGATCCAGCTACACCAAAATTGAAAATGGGACAAAACCCCTAAAAGCCGATATGGCTTATATTATTGCCGAAAAGTGGGGGATTTCAATGGACTTCATCTACCGTGGCCGCTTGACAGAACTGCCTAAGAACCTCGCCGACGCCTTAACTACAATACAACGCGGCGAGAAGCTGTAAACTTTATCAATTGACACGCCTGTTAAGTTAGACACCCAAAACAAAACACGCTCTCCAAACCCATAGCTACTCAAATCACCCTACCCCATGATTGCTTCAAAATAGTATTGCGCCAAGATTTGGCTGATATCACACGGCATAGCAATGGATGTTTTGTCCATAATTTTATTTGACAGTGGAAAAATCGTCCATTAATGATCTTTCATCAACCCGATGGAGGTCTTTATGTTTCTAGCCGATTTACCCCGAGCAACAGCGCAAGCGATAGCGGCTACGCCTGACAAAGTGCTGAGCAATGAAGAACTTGTCCCAACCCACGCCCTTCGCACCCTCGCCAAAGGTGGCCCAGAGCGCGTTTTCGGCGTCATATCTTTGGAAGATCAAGCCGCCCTCGCAATGTACTTGCCTGACGTCATCGGTGAACTGCTCGCCTATCGCGTCCAAAACGCGGCGTCGTGCACATGATCGATCTAGAGCACATTCAAACCTGTATCGGCTCGCTCCAAATGCGCACCGAAGAAGAACGCCCCAGCCATTTTGCAAGCTGGGTCGTGGAGCAAGGCGGCACATGGCCCATCATGCCGCGCGGCGTGGCCCATTTGGTCGAGGTACAGCTTTTCGAAATCACCGGCCTTGGCACCTCCCCGATTGAGGCCATCCGCGACTGGATGAAATGCGCCAGCCGCCGCATTGAAACCGCCGAGAAACTGAACACCGCGCGCAACGCACTACGCCTTCCTGACATCATCAGCGACGCAGATATCGCAACCCATTGCGAGATCCTGAAATCACTCGGCACCCCAGAAGATAGCCACCTTGCGCGCCAACTATTGGCCGCGATCGGCAAACACAAAAAACCTCAGCCGACCCACGCTTGAAACGGATCGGCCACCTCGGCCGAAGGTACTTCCTCCCGCCTTCGGCCACTTTTACAACCGCGGGAGCCTCCCACCCGCACAAACGCGCGCGCAGCCATTTCACTCACGGAATTCCCAGCTGCGCGCGCCCAATTCAAAACAGCGAGACCGTCATGCCGAAAGATTTCACAAAACGTAACGCGCACGTCGTCGATCTGGCGCGTCTTGGCATGAAGTTTGACGAAATAAGGGAACAGACCGACCAAAACATGTCGAGGAGCACCTTCAACGTGATCATTCGCGAAGCCAGAGAACGAGGCATCAAATTCCCTGCGAGAAGGAGGGCACGCCGTCCCAAAGCCGCCTATGTCCCCGCCCAGAAAACAGCAATGGAATTGTTGAAGCTAGAACCACACACGTCTGAAAGCCTTCGCAGAATTGCACGAAGAAGAAGAACGACCGTCGAAATCCTGTCCGCACAAATCTTAAGTGCGACAGCGAACATGGCTGCGGTCAAATTCCTCTTAGACCAGCGATACTCGCGATAGCCAAGTTGGAACATCAAATCCGCACGACAAAAAGCGAGGCCGCATCATGACGGAGCCCCACAACTCTAACCGACTGGTCGGGAAAGCATGGGTCCTCCTCGAAGGTGCTGCGATGCTCGCCTTCTGGGCAATCATTATCCTCACTGGATGGTTTCTAATTGTCTGGATTGGCTTTGCAAGTTGGGAGGCAATCCGATGACTTTACCGAAGGAGCCTTGGCTATGAATCGACAATCACCAATCTTTGCCAGCGAACGAACCGCGGCAAAAATGCTTGAAATGCCCTGCGCCGACTTCAAGCGGTTGGTGGAAAAAGGTGCATTGCCCAAACCCGTAACGATCGGCGGCGAGTATGTCCGTTGGTCCGTGCGGGAACTTGAGGCTATAAAGAGCGGTGAAATCATGGACGGTCAATTTGAATGGTGAAGAAAACAACCAAACCTCACTTGCACAAAATCACGCGAAAAGGCCGAGAGTACTGGTATTTTCGCCGATCAGGGAAGTATATCCGCCTGCCCGACGACCCAGATAGCCGAGAGTTTGATACCGCCTATTGGGAGATCCGATCGGGCAAAACCAGCATAACAAAAACTACCTTCGACGCCCTGGTTACGAGCTACTACCAAACGCCTCGCTTTAAGAGCCTTAAGCCCAACACCCGCACGGAATACCGCCGGACCCTTGAGCTGATCCGAGAGAAAAATGGGAAACGTGACTTCACGAAAATGCGCCGTAGAGATGTGATTGCTGCAAGGGATGCCTATGCCGACACATGGCGCAAGGCAAACGCGATGGTTGAGCAGCTTTCAATCCTAGCCAACCATGCAATTGAGTTGGAATGGATCATAGCCAATCCCGCATCGGGCGTCTCGAAGTTAAAGGGAGGAGAATACCATCCATGGCCAGAAGATAAGCTCGAAGCCTTCGAACGTTATTGTAAACGTGAAAGCCTAGATACTGAATTGCTGGCTTTTCATCTCTGCACAGGAACAGGCCAGCGCATTGGCGACGTGGTGAAAATGGAGTGGAGCCATTTTGACGGCGAATACATGGAAGTCTTGCAGGAAAAGACAAACAGCCGCGTTTGGGTATTCTGCCCTGCCAGACTTCGCGCACATTTAGCGAATGCCCCCAGGGCAGGCAAGCACATCCTAGCAAAGAACCTCACGACGCCGATCTCAAAGCGCCACGTTCAAAAGCTGGTTCTAGAAGTGCGCGAAGCAATCGGGGCCAAAGAGTTTGTTATTCATGGCTGGCGCTACAATGCTGCGCGTGAGCTCGCAGACGCTGGATGTAGCGATTCCGAAATTCAAGCCGTGACGGGGCATAAGACGCTGACGATGGTTCAAAAGTATCGCGCCCAAGCCAATCAAAAAAAGCTCAGCAAGACTGCACAAGAAAGGAGGAACAGAACAAATACGAAACGTGAAAGTGATAACTAAATTGATAAACTTGAGAATTGACCAACTAAGCGAAACACCACTTTTATCAATTTTATATAATAAAATCAAAGTGGTGCGGGTGAGAGGACTCGAACCTCCACGCCTCGCGGCGCCAGAACCTAAATCTGGTGCGTCTACCATTCCGCCACACCCGCACTCATGGGGCCGAGGCCACCATTCGCGCCCTTCTAGCCTAGAGGTTTCCCCTATGCGAGTGGAAAATGCGCCAATATTAAAGTTTTTTCGCCGCCCCGCCAAAAGAACTGCCCTCAATGCGAGTCTTCGGGGCAACATCAATCAAATATTAACGAATTTCCGCCAAAAAAAACCTAAGTCTCCCCCTTTGTGCCCTAGGTTGAGGAAAACCTTGAGGCGGTTAAAAGAGAGCACGTCTATGAAACCGAAAACGGTCCGACGCGCGCAAACAGGGAACGCTCCCCAGGCGTGCCTTGTGACGAATCTTGCGCGGAAAATCGAAGACACTGGGCCAACCTTGCCGTCCGGCTTTGCGACGGGAAGTATTGTCCTAACGCTGAAAGGCGAAATGCCTGTCGAGCATCTGCGCGCGGGGGACCGCATTATCACGCGCGACATCGGCATGGCGCAACTCAAAGCCGTCACCACCACCCGCTCCGACTCGGCCTACCGTATTCGCGCCAGCGTCTTGGGGCATGATCGTCCCGCAAGCGAACTTCTGGTCGCCGAAGGGCAACGCATATTGTTGCGCGACTGGCGGGCGAAAGCGATGTTTGGCGAGGCCGAAGCTTTGGTGCCCGTAAGCCGCCTTGCGGACGGTCACTTCATTGCACGCGAAACCTCCACAGAGACTGTATTCTATGCACTTGAGTTTGAAACGCCGCATATTCTCTATGTGGACGGTCTCGAAGTCGCCAGCGCGCCGCCTATCCGTGTAAACGCTTAAGAACGCTCGGTAAAACCTCCGGCAAGTCCTCGGAAATCAACCCCGCTCCAAAAATGCGGGCGCAGTCCACATGCAGCCAAGCTGCCGTCTGCGCCGCCTCATAGGGCGCAAATCCGCGCGCCAGAAGCCCTGTGATAAACCCCGCCAATACATCTCCCGACCCCGCCGTTGCCAACCACGGCGCCGCGCGTTCATAGGCGGCGGCGTTAATACAAGCCCGCCCCTCTGGGGTCGCAATTACCGTATCCGCCCCTTTCAACAAAACCACACATCCCGCTCGTGCAGCAGCCTCTCGCACGGCATCAACCTTGGTACATCCTGCCGACAAATGCTCTGCGATATCCGGAAATAACCGCGCAAATTCGCCCGCATGGGGCGTCAAAACACATGCCTCATGCAACATCTCAAACAAATCCGCAGGGGCCGTTGCAAACGCCGACAAGCCATCGGCATCCACCACGCTCGCGCGCCGCGCCAAAAGCACCGCCCGAACCAGACCCCGCGTCTCGGCGCGGCTCCCGAGCCCCGGCCCCACACAAAGCGCGTTGATCCGGCTATCTTCAAGGATTTCCGTCAACCCCGCCCTATCCGCAACCCGCGCCAGCATCACCGCATTAAGCTGGCAGGCGTTTTCCAAAATCGCCGCCGGAGGGCACCCGAGCGTCACCAACCCCGCGCCAATCCGCAAAGCCCCGCGCGCCGCCAACCGCGCCGCGCCGCCGTGGCCAACACCCCCGCACAGCACAAACGCATGTCCATGGGAAAACTTATGCCCTTCGCCTCGTTTTTGGAGCCTTTCCGCATTCGGGCTCGCCAAACGGACTCCCTCCCCAGACACACAAAATCCGTCCAAACCAATATCCTTGACCACCAACCGCCCGCAGGCCGCAGGGCCATCCGCCAAGTAATGCCCCGTTTTGGCCCGATGAAAACTCACCGTCAGATCCGCAGAAATGCGCCCTTCAACGGCGATTTCCCCCACATAACGGCCACTATCCGCACTCAAACCACTTGGCACATCCACCGCGACAACCTTGGGACGCCCTGCTGCCCCCCTGTCCTTCATCGCCAATGCCGTTTTCTCAAGCCCTTCTAACTTCCGCGTAAGTCCCGTGCCAAACAGGGCATCCACCACCAACTCTGCCGCCTCAAATACCGGCTCCCCCAATGGATGCACCGCGCCAAGTGCACACCAACGCACATAGTTCGCCTTGGCGTCGGGCGGAAGCCGCGCAGGACCGCCCCACAAACAAACCTCCACCTCCCAGCCCCACTCCCGCAACAAACGCGCAATCACAAAGCCGTCGCCGCCATTATTTCCCGGCCCACAGAGCACAACTGCGCGCCCGCCGGACTGCGCAAATTCTGGCCATTCCTCAAAAATGGCCGCCACTACGCCGCGCCCTGCCCGCTCCATCAACTCAAGCCCTGTGACCGCGCCCGACGTGATCGCAGCTTGTTCGACACCGCGCATTTGCGCCGCTGTTATAAGGTCCGTCATAACTTCACTTTCAAACTTATTCCTGAGGAAATCAAAGTCACCAGTCCGAAACCTCTGGACCTGCATTGCCCCAAAAGTTTTCATACTGCCCTATTTTTAATCAAATCGCACAATTAACGAACTTAACGCCCAGATTCCCCGCCCCCACCGTGGATGCGTCAGCATAGCCAATTGTTCCCTGATTAGGAAAGTGTTCTGAACACTTCGACAGCGGAGATTCCCCGACCCATTCAAAGGAGACGCACAATGAAAAAAATTGAAGCCATTATCAAACCGTTCAAATTGGACGAGGTAAAAGAAGCGCTCCAAGAAGTTGGCGTTCAGGGTCTTTCGGTAATTGAAGTCAAGGGTTTCGGCCGTCAGAAGGGCCACACGGAGCTTTACCGTGGCGCCGAATATGTTGTCGATTTCCTGCCCAAAGTAAAAATCGAAATCGTGCTGGCCACCGATCAGGTAGATGCCGCAATCGAAGCCATTATCAATGCTGCTAAAACCGACAAAATCGGCGATGGCAAAATCTTTGTGTCCTCCATTGAACAGGCCATCCGCATCCGGACCGGCGAAACCAACGAAGACGCATTGTAAGTTAACAACGCCGCGCAAGCGGTTCTAATCTAACACTAAACCAGAGGGAAGAGAAACAGATGAGCATAGCTGCCGTTCTCAAACTTATTGCCGACGAAAATGTTGAATATGTGGACGTTCGTTTCACAGACCCACGTGGCAAACTCCAACACGTCACCTTGATCTCAGACATCGTCGACGAAGATTTCTTCGAAGACGGGTTCATGTTTGACGGCTCGTCCATCGCGGGCTGGAAAGCGATCAACGAATCCGACATGAAATTGATCCCAGACCCAAAATCGGTCTATATGGACCCGTTCTATGCGGAAAAAACACTCTGCATTCACTGCTCCGTTGTTGAGCCTGATACCGGCGAAGCCTACTCCCGCGACCCACGTGGCACCGCGGAAAAAGCCGAAGCTTACCTCATCGCTTCCGGCGTAGGTGACACGTCCTATTTCGGCCCAGAAGCTGAATTCTTCCTCTTTGACAATGTGCGCTTCTCCAACTCGATCAACAAAGTGTCTTACGAAGTTGACGCGCTGGACGCTTCTTGGAATACAGACGCAGAAGTCGAAATGGGCAACATGGGCCACCGTCCTGGTCTCAAAGGCGGCTACTTCCCCGTCAACCCAATCGACGATGCCCAAGACATTCGCTCCGAAATGCTTTCCACTATGAAGCGTATGGGCATGAAAGTTGACAAGCACCACCACGAGGTTGCCTCCTGTCAGCACGAGCTTGGCCTGATCTTTGGCACGCTCACCGAGCAAGCCGATCACCTGCAAAAATACAAATACATTGTGCATAACGTCGCGCACGCCTATGGCAAATCCGCGACCTTCATGCCAAAACCAATCTATGGCGACAACGGCTCTGGCATGCACGTAAACATGTCGATCTGGAAAGACGGCAAGCCGCTCTTTGCGGGCGACAAATACGCGGATCTCTCCCAAGAAGCTTTGTACTTCATCGGTGGTATCCTCAAGCACGCCAAAGCTTTGAACGCCTTCACAAACCCATCGACAAACTCCTACAAGCGTTTGATCCCTGGTTTTGAAGCCCCCGTTCTGCGCGCCTATTCCGCGTCCAACCGCTCTGGTTGTGTGCGTATTCCGTTCTCGGAATCCCCCAAGGCAAAACGCGTTGAAGCGCGTTTCCCTGATCCCGCAGCAAACCCCTACCTTTGCTTTGCAGCCTTGTTGATGGCTGGCCTTGACGGCATCCTCAACAAAATCGATCCCGGTGCGGCGTCCGACAAAAACCTCTATGACCTGCCACCAGAAGAGCTTTCTGGCATCCCGACGGTTTGTGCGTCCTTGCGTGAAGCGCTCGAAGAATTGGCAGCGGATCACGACTTCCTGCTCAAGGGCGACGTGTTCACAAAAGACCAAATCGAAGGCTACGCAGCCCTCAAATGGGAAGAAGTTTACACTTTTGAACACACACCACACCCTGTGGAATTCCAAATGTACTACAGCTGTTAATATTTAACGGTTTCAATATCTTAAAGGGCGTCTTCGGGCGCCCTTTTTCGTTTTTCGAATGCCTCTGATTGCGCCAGAGTCGCCAAAGGCGGGGCTCGAGCCACCGCAACCTGTGCCAAAACCAAATCCAACAACTCCCGCCGCAACGCCATCTGCGGCCCGTAAACCTCCGAAATCTGAAGCCAATCCGTAAACCCAAGCGGCGCAAGTCCTGGCATACGCGGCGCACAGGCGCGCGTGGCTTGCTCGGGCGGATGGAACGTATTCAAGATCTCGATCATAACGCAAGTTTAGGTGACCCCGCCCCGAACACCGGCCCAATTTCGACCTCACAAAGACCCGCGCCGCCTCACCAATGCGTGAGGTGCCCCCGTCCCCCCTTGCCCAAATCGCCCCCGCACCCCATTCTCAAATCCTGCAACAAGGAAGTCCAATGCCCCCCCAAAAACTCACTTTTGTCGGCCATGATGGCGACAAGCTCGCCGCCCGTTTTGATCGACCCGACGGACCGCATTTGGCGACCGCGATTTTCGCGCATTGTTTCACCTGTGGCAAAGACATCCCCGCCGCCCGTAGGATTTCTGCGCGCCTTGCCTCAATGGGCATTGCCGTTTTGCGGTTTGATTTCACGGGCTTGGGACATTCAGACGGTGAATTTGGCAATACAAACTTCACCAGCAACGCCCAAGATCTCCTCGCTGCTGCGGCCCATCTTGAGAGTATCGGCTCCCCCGCATCCCTCCTCATCGGCCACTCTTTGGGTGGCGCGGCGGTCCTGCGCGCGGCGCTCTCCTTACCCAACATCAAAGCCGTGGCCACCATCGGCGCCCCTGCCGACCCGTCGCATGTGGCGCATTTATTTGAGAACGATCTCGCGACAATCAACGCCCAAGGCTCCGCCCAAGTCGAACTTGGCGGCCGTCCGGTTACCATTGGTAAAACCTTTATCGACGACATCGCCAACGCCCCCATCCTGCCCGATTTGGCCCAGCTCAAAGCCGCGCTCATGGTGATGCATGCGCCCCGCGATGAAATTGTCAGCATCGACAACGCCGCCGATATTTTCACCGCCGCCAAACACCCCAAAAGTTTCGTCACATTAGATAGCGCCGACCACCTTCTGACCCGCCCCGAAGATGCCGAATATGTCGCCGAAGTGATTGCTACATGGGCCTCGCGCTACCTCAAACTCGCGCCCCCTGCCCCGCCGATTGGCGCGCCCGAAGGGATTGTGCGCGTCTCGGAGGCCGATCCATCGGGCTTCCTGCAAGACGTCACCTCTGGCCCGTTTCATCATGCATTAGCCGATGAACCCCACGCCTATGGCGGCACAAATCAGGGCATGTCGCCCTATGGCTTCCTCGCCGCCGGCCTTGGCGCCTGTACCTCCATGACCATCCGCATGTATGCCCGTCGCAAGAGCTGGCCGCTGGACTCGGTTCAGGTCGACGTGACCCATAATAAGGTCCACGCCCAAGACGCCTGTCAAACGACGCCGCAAAAAATTGATAGTTTCCACCGCGAAATCCACCTCACGGGCTCCCTCGATGCGACCCAACGCGCGCGCCTTCTCGAAATTGCCGATCGCTGCCCCGTGCATCAAACCCTTGAGAAAAAATCCCACATCACGACGGTTCTTGGGGCTAAACGGGACTAAAGCGGCTGGTCATCACATAGTCTTTGCGCGGCCCCGTCACCCGCCAGCGCGAAGACCAGCATGGCCAATCGGCGAAATCATAGGCCACTTGATACACGTCAGGATCGCAAAAATGCGTGGCCACCGTTTGGGCGGGGGTGAAGCTGTGAAACGGACGCCCATCGGCAAACAAAACCTCAATCTCGCCCGCCGCCTCGCGCCAAAAATACCGCCGCTCCGCCTGAATCACCGCCGCCCCAAGATGCAGCTTCCCAACCTCGCGATAGGCCAAGCCCCCCTCGGCCGCGCAAAACCACGCCCGCCCCGAAAACCGCCCCGCCTGACCCGCAATTTCGCTCTGAATATCGCGTTCCAACGCCCATTCGCCGCGAAAATCGGCTAAATCTGGTGAAAAACTCACTTTGTCACGTCCCTTTACGCCGCGTGGCCTTGCCGCCTGTGCCCCGTCAGTCTATGAGAAGCCGCGCGCCTCTGCCATGTCTGTTTCCCTAAAAAAGGCTACCCCATGATCCCTCGTTATTCTCGCCCCGAAATGGTTGCCATTTGGTCACCTGAAACCAAATTCAAAATCTGGTATGAAATCGAGGCCCACGCCTGCGAAGCCATGGCCAATATTGGCGTCATCCCGCGCGAAAACGCCGACGCCGTTTGGAAAGCCAAAGACGTTGAATTTGACGTGGCACGGATCGACGAAATCGAAGCCGAAACCAGACATGACGTCATCGCCTTCCTCACCCACCTTGCCGAGCATGTCGGTTCCGAAGAAGCGCGTTTCGTCCACCAAGGCATGACCAGCTCCGATGTTTTGGACACCTGTTTCAACGTCCAACTCGTGCGCGCTGCCGACATCCTCATTGAGGACGCAAAGGGCCTCATGGCTGCCCTCAAACGCCGCGCCCTTGAGCACAAAGACACCATCCGTATCGGCCGCTCCCACGGCATTCATGCCGAACCAACGACAATGGGCCTCACCTTCGCGCGTTTCTACGCCGAAATGGACCGCAACCTGCGCCGCCTAAAAACTGCCCGCGAAGAAATATCCACAGGCGCGATTTCTGGCGCGGTCGGCACTTTCGCCAATATCGACCCCGCCGTAGAAGAATACGTTTGCGCCCAACTTGGCCTTGAGCCAGAGCCGATCTCAACCCAAGTTATCCCGCGCGACCGCCACGCAGCTTTCTTCGCCGCCCTCGGTGTTGTCTCCTCGACCGTGGAAAACATTTCCACCGAAATCCGCCACATGCAACGCACCGAAGTGCTTGAAGCGGCTGAGTTTTTCTCGATGGGCCAAAAGGGTTCTTCGGCGATGCCGCACAAGAAAAACCCTATCCTCACCGAAAACCTCACAGGCCTCGCGCGTCTTGTCCGCATGACCGTAATCCCCGCGCTCGAAAACGTCGCCCTCTGGCACGAGCGCGATATTTCGCACTCCTCGGTCGAGCGCAACATCGGCCCCGACGCCACAATCACCCTCGATTTCGCCCTCGCGCGTCTCACAAGCGTGATCGACAAACTCCTAGTTTACCCTGAGAATATGCTCGCCAACATGAACAAATTCCCCGGCCTCGTGATGTCCCAACGCGTGCTTCTCGCCCTCACCCAAGCCGGCGTGTCGCGCGAAGAGTCCTACAGCATGGTGCAACGCAACGCGATGAAAGTCTGGGAAACGGGCTGTGATTTCAAAACTGAATTGCTCGCGGACGACGCGGTCGTAAAAGCGCTTGGCGTTGAAGCAATCGAGGAAAAATTCGACCTCGGCTATCACACAAAACACGTCGATACGATCTTTGCACGGGTCTTTGGCAAAAGCTAACCCAGCCCAAATTTCAAACACTTATAATCCCGTCAGACACCTTCTGGCGGGATTTTTCAGACCTACGCCGAAAAACTACTGAGAATTTTCTCTAACCTCCCTTTCTTAAAGCCTCTCTTAACATCTCTGGTGCATTCCTAGGACATCCAGAATGGAGAGACACTCGTGAGCACAGCTTTAGCCCCAATCGGCGATTTCCCCCTAGATTTGCCTCCCATGGGCAATGCCCTTGGAAGTGGCTTTCCCGCCACACCGTCTTTCCCCTCAAATTCCGGCCCCGCCCCCAAACTCTCCCGCGCCCAAAAAGCGGCGATCATCGTGCGCCTGCTCCTCTCGGATGGCGCCAAGCTCCCGATTTCTGATTTTCCCGAGGAATTACAACACACTCTGACCCGTTCTATGGGCAGCATGAAAAGTATCAGTCGCGAGACGATGATCTCCGTTATCGAGGAATTCCTCTCGGAAATCGAGAGTGTCGGCATGTTCTTCCCCGGTGGCCTTGATGGCGCGCTCAAGGTTCTGGAAGGCGCGCTCTCCCCCTCGATGGTCACGCGCTTGCGCCGTGAAGCGGGTGGCGTTTTCTACGGTGACCCTTGGGAAAAAGTCGTCGATCTCCCGCTTGACATTCTCCTCGTGGCGCTGGAATCCGAAGCAATTGAAATTTGCGCCGTGATGATCTCCAAACTCGCCGTGCCCCGCGCCGCCGAACTGCTTGGCATGATTGCGGGCGAACGCGCGCGCCGCATTGCCTATGCGATTTCCCAAACCAAATCCGTCACCCCAGAGGCCGTGCGCCGCATCGGCGTTTCCCTCGCCACCCAACTCAACAACCAGCCCCCCGTCGCCTTTGATGACGACCCCGTTGACCGTGTCGGCGCAATCCTGAACTTCTCGGCCGCCACCCGTCGCGACGAGGTTTTGGATGGGCTGGATGAGGATGACAAAGAGTTCGGCGCCCTTGTGCGCAAGGCGATTTTCACCTTCGCCAATATTCCCCAGCGCATTCACCCCCGCGACATGGCCAAAGTTTTGCGCGGCGTAGATCAGGCCGATCTTGTGACCGCGCTCGCTGCGGCCAAACAAGGGGGAGACAATGCGACCGTCGACTTTGTTCTCGCAAGCATGTCCAAACGACTGTCAGCAAGCCTCCTCGAAGAAATGGAAGAAGCGGGCGTTATCAAAGCCAAAGATTCAGATGATGCCCAAACCAAACTTGTGGCTTCGGTCCGTCAACTTGAGGCGGCGGGCGAAATCTTCCTGAGAATGGATGATGATCCGCCCGAAGATTAATCCAAACGCGCCGCGGCCAAAATCTGGCCATGCCCCGCGCGCTGAATGATGATCGCATGATGCGCGCCCTTGGGATCAACTTTTACCGTAAAAGGCGTTGCGCCGTTCCATTTCTTAAGCACCCGCCAATCGGTCACGATATTGGAATACGACACTTCCCGCCCATTGTTCTCGCCCCCGCGAATTTTTACCGATTGATTTGGCACGAACCGCACCAATTGCACCACCATATCCGCACGTTGCTTGGACTGCGCCTCGATCACGAACAGCGGGCCGTTTTTAACCACCGAAAGCGTGACAGGGGAAACCACGCCCATGGCTTTCTTAATCGCTCGCTCAACATCGGCAGGTTTGTTGCCAACCACATGTTCAACCCCGCCAATCACCATTTGCGGGGTATACACAACCGTCGTTCCCGCCGCGCGGCTATAATTGCGCTGGCGTTCGGTAAAGGCGGGGTCGCCAAAGACATCTTTCCATCCGATGTAGTCCCAATAATCGACATGCAGCCCCAAGGCGATAATGTCGCGACGCTGCGCCAATTGATCCAAAAGCGCATCCGCAGGTGGACAAGACGAGCACCCCTGAGAGGTATAAAGTTCCACGACAACAGGTCCAGACTGCGCATTGGCGGCACCGCAAATCGCACTAAAGCCAAGAGAGAGTGCAAGGGCGCGTGCTGCGCGTGTCCAAATTGCCGTCATAAAATCTTTCCGATACATCTGTTTCTTAACCTTGTATTGAAACACCAGTAAAAGCGCCAATCAACCATTTGCGAGCGCCGCGTGTGGTGCCCGCGCGTCAAAATCGGGAAAAAACCCTCTCTTGGCGTAAAAATCGTGTACAATGGTATACAATAGACGTGCTCCCCTCTTGATTATCGAGTCAAACTGGTCCAAAACCCCTCCAGCGATACCCTATTTTCACTATAAAGGGAGGCCAACATGCCCATCACCGTCGGACACGATTCCTCAAAGACCCGCAAAACACTCACTGTGGGCGACAAGAGCATTTCCTACTATTCCATCCCAGCCGCCCAAGCCGCAGGCCTTGGCGATTTCTCCAAATTGCCAGCCGCGCTGAAAGTTGTTCTTGAGAACATGCTGCGCTTTGAAGATGGCAAAACCGTCTCGGTTGACGACATCAAAGCTTTCGCCGAATGGGGTGCCAACGGTGGCAAAAACCCGCGCGAAATCGCTTACCGCCCTGCCCGCGTTTTGATGCAAGATTTCACCGGCGTTCCTGCCGTGGTTGACCTTGCCGCGATGCGCGACGGGATTGTCGCCCTCGGTGGTGACCCTGAGAAAATCAACCCGCTCAACCCTGTTGATCTGGTGATTGACCACTCCGTGATGATCGACGAATTTGGCAACCCACGTGCGTTCCAAATGAACGTCGACCGCGAATATGAGCGCAACATGGAGCGCTATACCTTCCTGAAATGGGGCCAATCCGCCTTTAACAATTTCCGCGTTGTTCCTCCAGGGACAGGCATCTGTCACCAAGTGAACCTTGAGTATCTCTCGCAAACTGTTTGGACGGACACCGACCAAAACGGCAACGAAGTTGCTTACCCCGACACGCTCGTCGGCACCGATTCCCACACAACTATGGTCAACGGTTTGGCTGTTCTTGGTTGGGGCGTTGGTGGCATCGAGGCCGAAGCTGCGATGCTCGGCCAGCCGATCTCCATGCTCATCCCCGAAGTTGTTGGCTTTGAGCTGACAGGCGCGATGGTCGAAGGCACAACCGGCACCGACCTTGTGCTCAAAGTTGTCGAACTGCTGCGTGCCAAAGGCGTTGTCAGCAAATTCGTTGAATTCTATGGCGCGGGTCTTGATCACCTGCCCCTCGCTGACCGCGCGACAATCGCCAACATGGCGCCAGAATACGGCGCAACATGTGGCTTCTTCCCAATCGATGACGAAACGCTCCGCTACCTGCGTGTTTCTGGCCGCGACGAAGACCGGATTGCCCTCGTCGAAGCCTATGCCAAAGAGAACGGCTTCTGGCGCGACGCGGATTATTCCCCGATTTACACCGACACATTGTCCCTCGATATGGGCACAATCGTTCCTGCGATTTCCGGTCCAAAACGCCCACAAGACTTCGTCGCACTGACAGACGGCAAAACCGAATTCCGTCGCGAAATGGAAGAAACCTTCAAACGTCCAATGGGCAAAGAAGTGGTTGTCACAGGCGAAGATTACACAATGGAATCGGGCAAAGTTGTGATCGCCTCGATCACCTCCTGTACCAACACTTCCAACCCCTACGTGATGATCGGCGCGGGTCTCGTTGCCCGCAAAGCACGCGCTTTGGGTCTTAACCGCCAGCCTTGGGTCAAAACGTCCCTCGCGCCCGGTTCGCAAGTTGTTTCTGCCTACTTAGAGGCGGCTGACCTGCAAGAAGACTTCGACGCACTCGGCTTCAACCTCGTCGGTTACGGCTGCACAACCTGCATCGGTAACTCGGGACCGATCCAAGCGGAAATCTCCGCCGCCATCGCCGAAGGCGACCTCGTGGCAACCTCCGTTCTGTCTGGTAACCGCAACTTTGAGGGCCGTATTTCCCCCGACGTGCGCGCTAACTACCTTGCCTCGCCGCCCCTCGTTGTGGCCTATGCCATCGCCGGAACCTTGGACATTAACCTTGCATCTGACGTGCTTGGCCAAGACCAAAACGGCAATGATGTTTACCTAAAAGACATCTGGCCCTCGACACAGGAAATCGCGGATTTGGTTGAAAAGACCGTGACCCGCGAAGCCTTCCAAAGCAAATATGCCGACGTCTTCAAGGGCGACGATAAATGGCAGGGCGTCAAAACCACAGATAGCGTCACCTACGACTGGCCCCCAACTTCGACCTACGTGCAAAACCCGCCGTACTTCCAAGGCATGAGCCCCGAACCAGGTGTGATCACCAACATCCACGACGCCAAAGTTCTGGCCGTTTTGGGCGATATGATCACCACCGACCACATCTCTCCAGCGGGTGGTTTCGCGACCACAAGCCCTGCGGGTAAGTATCTGATCGAGCGCCAAGTCGCCCCACGGGAGTTCAACTCCTATGGTTCGCGTCGCGGCAACCACGAGATCATGATGCGCGGCACTTTCGCCAATATCCGCATCAAAAACGAGATGCTGCACAACGTTGAAGGCGGCTATACAAACGGTCCCGACGGCAAAGAAACCTCGATCTACGACGCGTCCATGGCCTATCAAGATGCCGGAACACCGCTCGTTGTCTTTGGCGGCGAACAATACGGTGCGGGCTCTTCACGTGACTGGGCGGCCAAAGGAACGGCCCTCCTCGGCGTCAAAGCTGTGATTGCGGAAAGTTTTGAACGTATTCACCGTTCCAACCTCGTTGGCTTCGGCGTTATCCCGTTCGAATTTACAAACGGCGACACGCGCAAAACGCTTGGCCTCACTGGCGAAGAAACGGTCTCAATCAGCGGTTTGGACAGCATTAAGCCCCTCCAAGAGGTGCCCTGCACGATCACGATGGCGGACGGTTCCGTCAAAGAGATCATGCTCAAGTGCCGGATCGACACTGCGATTGAAGTTGAGTACGTCGAACACGGCGGCGTGTTGCACTATGTGCTGCGCAACCTTGCTAAGTCCTAAGTTTCAAAGGCTTAACTACCGAATCTAGACAACTTAAGCGCCTCGCAGGTTTTGCGGGGCGCCTTTTTACATCTTAAAGGCGAAAGTACCCTTCGTTGGAAACAGTGAAATTCCCAAGAGACCGCCTATGGAGCCATTGGCGTTCTAGCCTTGTTAATAAATAGATGCGACACTCTAGGTATGAAAATTTCCAAGATAAAATTGATTCCCGTAGGACTGCCATTCTCATGGCCATTGCTCGAAACAGCCGGATTTCTATTATTAATTTTTCTGACGCACGCTCCTCACTAGGGTTGCCCAGCGTTCTCGGGCCTCCCCTCTTAAGGGGTGGCCTCTTCTATGGCGGGAAGGATCGTTTCCTTCATCACGCGCTGGGTAATCGGGCCAGCAAAGCGCAAAATTACCTCTCCGTCACCATCGATCACGAAGGTTTCCGGAACCCCGTATACCCCCCAATCACGCCCCGTGCGCCCCGTATCATCCGCGCTAATTGTCGCGAAGGGATCGCCAAGCTCAGCTAGGAACCGCGCCGCGGCCTCTGGTTTGTCTTTGTAGTTCAAGCCGTGGATTGTAATGCCCGTTTGCGCCATTTCCTCAAGCTGCGGATGTTCGGCACGGCACGGCACGCACCAACTTGCCCAGAAATTCACCAGCTTCACACCTGGCAGCGCGAGGGTTTCGGCGGAGAGCACGTCGCTGCCTTCAAACGAGGAAAGCGTTAACACGGGCACCTCTTTGCCAATAAGAACGCTTGGCAAAGCACTCGGGTCCTCGCGGTACATGCCGACATAGAAAACGGCTGCAAGCCCCGCAAAAAGGAGGGGGGGGACAACGGCCCAAGGTGATATTCTAGCCATTTTCATTCCTGTTTTTAAGCGCTTCACGCCGATTTTCAACTTCACGCAGCGCATCCGCAACGCGGCGGCTTTTCACCACGGTCATGGCAATCAACACCGCCAATAAAACCGCCGTGGCGGCATAGGCCGCCATGACTTCACTCGCATATTTTCCAAGTTCTGGCATCATACCGAACGCTCCCTTGCCAGCAGCGCATTCAACCGCCGCACACGAATTTCGGTCCGTGTACGCATCAAAACAAGCGCCACAAACAAGAGGATAAAACCGGCCATACAAAGGTACAGCGGATAGGCAAAAACATCAGAGACATTCTCTTCTTTGTCCAACGACAAGCTCGCCCCTTGATGCAGGCCTTGGTTCCAAAACAGCACCGCATAGCGCGACAAAAGCGCGAAAACAGATCCGACAAGGCACAAAACGGCCGTTAAATCGGCGGCGGTATCAGGATTGTCGATCGCTTCCCAAAGGGCCACATAGCCAAGGTAAAATAGCAACAAGATAAGGAAAGACGTCAAACGCGGATCCCATTCCCACGCGGTCCCCCACATCGGTTGCCCCCAAATCGCGCCCGTAATCAGCGCAATCAGCGTCATGACAATGCCGATCGGTGCCGCCGCTTTGGCCGCCAGCGCACTCACATGGTGCCGCCGCACCAGCCAGATCAAACTCGTAACCAACATCATCAACCACGCATTGATCGCCATAAGCGCCGCTGGCACGTGCAAAAACATGATTTTCACCGTCGCGCCTTGGCGATAATCTTCAGGCGTAAAGAAGAACCCCCAAACAAGACCGCCGACCAACGTCACGACCGCAAGCGCAATCACCCACGGCAAGATAGTGCCGGAGGTTACCATGAATTTTCGCGGATTTGCATATTCCCAAAGTGACATGGCCGGACCCTAAATTGAGTTAAACATTTGCGCAATCACCCTACACGGGTTTGTGTTAACGCAGGTTGATACGGATTGCCGCAGCCGAGGCAAAAGGCAGGATTGCCAAGGACGCAAGCGTGATGGCCGCGAGCAAAAGCAGAGGCGTTTGTACCTCCATGCCACTCGCTCCACGGCGCAGAGTTTCTGCCCCAAAAATCAACGTCGGCACATACATCGGCAACACCAGAATCGACAACAGCAACCCACCGCGTTTCAACCCCACCGTCAGCGCCGCGCCAAACGTGCCGATCACCGAAAGCGCAGGTGTGCCAATCGCCAGCGTCGCCACCAACCACACGAATGCCTCCGGCGTCATATTCAAAAGCACCGCCAAAACAGGCGCAACCAGCGTCAGCGGCACCCCCGTCGTCACCCAATGCGCCATGGCTTTTACCGCCACAACCCCTTCAAGCGGTAGGGGCGAAGTCGCCATAAGATCAAGCGAGCCGTCTTCGTAATCCAGCGCAAAAAGGCGATCAAGCGACAAAAGGCACGCCAAAAGCGCCCCGACCCACAAAACCCCCGGCGCGATCACCCGTAGCACACTGGTCTGCGGTCCCACCCCGAATGGAATCAACACTACCACGATCAAAAAGAACGCAAGCCCAAGCCCAAAGCCGCCGCCCGACCGCACAGCAAGGCGAATATCCCGCCAGAAAAGCGCTCTCACAGGAAAGCCTCATCAAAATCTGCGTCACTCATGCGGGCCGCCTTAAACGGCGCAAGTTCAAGGGTTTGCGCGTCAAAACCAAGGTCGATATGGGTGGCAATCACCGCCGCCCCGCCAGCACTGAGATGACCTTGCACCGCCTGTGCAAAAAGCGCCGTGCTGTCCCGATCCAGTGAAATCGTTGGTTCATCCATCACCCAGATCGGCCGCCCCGTCACCAGCATCCGCGCCAGCCCCAACCGCCGCTTTTGTCCCGCCGACAACGTATGCGCGGGGCGATCTCGCAAATCCAGCAGGTTCATTTGATCAAGGGCCGCGTCAATCTCCACCGTGCCAAAAACACGCGCCCAAAACCATAGGTTCTCGGCCACAGTCAACGTCGGTTTCACCCCATCTGCGTGCGAGGCATAGGCGATACCCTCTGGCCAATGCGCGCCCGAAATCGCCCCCGTCACGGCGGGTTGCAACCCCGCCAAGGTGCGCAAAAGCGTCGTCTTGCCGATCCCGTTAGGACCGCGCAAGAAAACGGCCTGCCCCGCGTCCAGCGCAAAGGAAACCCCCGCCAAGACCGCGACGCCGCCGCGCTGCACTGTAAGATTTTCAACCTGCAATATCATAGGGAAAGGCCTAGACTATTGCGCCCAACAAATGCAAGGAATTCAGACAGGCAAGGCCGCAAGCCCAATGCGCCGCCCCTCACTCAAAAGCACATTATACGTCCGACAGGCCGTGGGCGTCGCCATCAGTTCCACGCCAATGCCAGCCCCCTCAAGGGCGGCGCGCACACCCGCAGGAAGCGCGGCAATCTCGGCCCCAACGCCCACAAACAATACGTCCAAATCATCGGCAGCTTTTAGCAATGGCGCGAGGTCATCAAACCCCTGCCATTCAACAACACCGCTCGGCATCAAGGCCATCGGCCCTGTATGAACCTCGCCCAAAATGCGAAAAAATCCGGGGCCGTAACCGTCCACAGGAACCACATCGCCATATGTTACTTCGGTAAATTTCATAACGTGTTTTTACCCCTAATTCGTAAGTCCGACAAGTCTGGAGACCGCCAAGGCAAAAAAAATGCCAGCCCGTTATGGGCCAGCACTGTGTTTTAAGCTTCCGCTTGTTCCGCGGCGGGATCACCTTGTTCTTTTGACCAATCGCGTGTCACACCAAGGCGCAACAGGATCGCGGAGGCCACGAAAATCGAGCTATATGTCCCGACTACAACGCCCCAAATCATCGCGAAAACAAACCCGCGGATCACGTCGCCACCCAAGATAAACAGGGCAATTAGCGCGATCAATGTGGTTACCGATGTCATCACGGTACGGCTCAAGGTTTCGTTGATTGACTGGTTCAAAACATCCCGCAAGGGCCGTGTTTTATAGCGACGCAAGTTCTCGCGCACACGGTCAAACACAACCACAGTGTCGTTGAGAGAATACCCCACGATGGTCAAAAGTGCCGCAATAATCGCCAGATCAAACCGGATTTGCACAAGGCTAAACACCCCGATCGTCAGCACCACATCGTGGATAAGCGCCACAACCGCGCCAACCGAAAACTGCCATTCAAACCGCAGCCAGATGTAAAACAACACCGCCGCCATCGCCGCCACAATCGCAAGAACCGCCGTTTGCACCAACTCGCCCGAGACCTTCGGGCCTACCGAATTGACCTCTGGAAACGTCAGGGTGCTGTCGGTCGCCAGAAGCGCCTCTTTCACCGATGTGATCATGTCGATGGACACGCTTTCCGCGCCCTCTTGGGCTTGGATGCGGATTTGTGCCGCATTCAAATCGGCATTGGTGGGATCAAAGATTTCCGTGATCGATACGTCGCCCAAATTGAGCGGCGTAAGGGCGTCCCGATAGGCGCCCACGTCCACCGAAATGTCGGAATCCGTGCGGATGGTTGTGCCACCCTTAAAGTCGATTCCGAAGTTCAGACCCATGGTGAAGAACAAGATAACCGACACCACCACCGCGAGCGCCGAGGCGCCCAAAGTGATTTTGGTGGTCGAAAAGAAATCCCAATTGCTTTCCGAAGGAACAAGTTTCAAACGCATCTTTATACCTCGATCGTTTTGGGACGTGTACGTTCAAACCACATCACAATGATCAAACGGGTCACGAAAATGGCCGTAAAGACCGATGTGATAATGCCAATACCCAGCGTAATCGCGAAGCCTTTGACGGGGCCAGAGCCCATGGCAAACAGGATAAACGCCGTAATCAGTGTGGTGACGTTCGCGTCGATAATCGCACTCAGCGCTTTTTCATAGCCAAGTTCAATCGCCCGCACAGGCCCGCGCGCCGCCTTGAGTTCTTCGCGAATCCGCTCAAAAATCAGCACGTTGGCATCCACCGCCATACCAATCGTCAAAACGATCCCCGCAATCCCGGGAAGGGTCAGGGTCGCGCCAAAGACGCTCAGAATGCCGAAAATAAGCCCGACGTTGATGATTAGCGCGATATTGGCAAACAGGCCAAACATTCCATACGATAGCATCATAAAGATCAGCACACCCGCAAAGGCGATGATGCAAGCAATCCGCCCAGCATCAATACTGTCTTGGCCCAATTCTGGCCCAACAGTGCGTTCTTCGAGGAAAGTCATCTTGGCTGGCAACGCCCCCGCCCGCAGCAAAATCGCCAGATGCGTGGTTTCGGCAATATCAAAGTTCCCCGTGATAATCCCCGATCCACCTGGAATGTGGCTTTGGATGGTCGGCGCCGAGATCACCTCGTTATCGAGGACAATCGCAAACGGCGACCCGATGTTTTCCAGCGTATAATCGCCAAATTTGCGCGACCCAGACCCGTTGAACGTAAAGCTCACGGCGGGACGGCCATTTTGGTCAAAACTCGGTTGCGCATTGGTCAGGTCTTCACCCGTCACAACAGCCGTTTTCTCGACAATGTAATAGACACCCTCTTCGTCAACCGACTTAAGGACTTCGTTGCGCGAATCCGTCCGTGCATCGGCGCTTGTTGCGCGCCCAGTCACAGGTTTAAATTCCAACTTCGCGGTCGAACCGATCAGTGTTTTCAACTCTTCCGCCGAACCAATTCCGGGCACCTGAATAAGGATACGATCCTCGCCAATGCTCTGAATTGTCGGCTCGCGCGTGCCTGCCGCATCCACACGGTTGCGCACGATTTCAAGCGATGTTGCCATGGTCCGCAAATCGGTTGCCACACGTTCGGCCTCCGACAGCTTCACAACAATAACGTCGCCTTCACCCGTCACTTCCAGATCGGTGTGGCCGATACTTGTAAGGCTTACAACGGGTTGCGCCAATGTCCGCACAATCTCAATCGCCCGTTGCAATCCGGCGGGCGTGTTGATCTGAACGTGTAATTCGCCCTCGGGCGCGTCTTTTACCTGACGCACACCGCCAACAACATCGCTCTCAACCCGCAACGCATCCCGCACATCGGGCCACATGCCCTCCATCCGCGACGCGTAAACTTCCGCGAGGTTCACTTGCGCCAGCAAATGCGCCCCGCCGCGAAGATCAAGCCCCAGATTGACCAGATTTGACGGCAGATAATCAGGCCAAAGCGCCGCTTCTGCCTGATTTTCGGGTGTATTAAACCCAGCCTCAATCGCCGCAACGGCGTCGTTGTGGCGCTCTACCCGTGGGTAAAACACATTGGGAAGCGCAAGGACCACACCAAGGGCAACGAGTCCCCAAATGGTAATCCGCTTCCATAAAGCGATACTCAGCATCTTTTCCGCCTGTTCTTAGACAATCGTATTAGGATATTGTTTTTGTTGATTATTTAGCTGGTTCTGTCTTGTTCAAAACCTGCGCGATCGTCGATTGAACCACGCGCACTTTTACGCCCTCGGCCAATTCAACTTCAACTTCATTGTTATCTTTAACCTTGGAAACCTTGCCGATCAAACCGCCCTGTGTGACCACTTGGTCGCCACGGTGCAGCGCCGCAACCATCGCTTTGTGCTCTTTGAGCTTCTTTTGCTGGGGGCGGATCATCAGGAAATACATGATGGCGAAAATCGCGATGAGGGGCACAAATTGCAAGATAGCACTGGAAGAGCCACCAGCGGCTTGGGCATATGCAGGGGTCACGAACATTTGGTCGTCCTTTTCTTGGGTTTAGTGGTGCATTTGCACCGTATTGGCTGGCGGGCACCCTAAAGGCGCGTTTACAGAATCACAAGCTAAACACCCGACCCCACAGGACATATGCAGCCTGTTGTCCCAATGCCAGTGCAGCGCTAACACTATTGCAACTGAATTGAGGTCTTAATGCGTGATTCTGAGAACAACCCGAATATCCTTCAAGCCCTTTGGCTGCGCCTAAAACGCGTGGGTTCGTCGATCGCGACCTATAAACCGGGCATCTTTGTACAAGTTTTGGCGGTTTTGCCCCTTTGCTGGCTTTTCTATCTGTACTCCTATCCAATTTGGAGCCCCAAACTAGAAAGCCTTGACCCAGACGTTCGAAAAAGTGGCTACATTCAAGCCTTCACTTACACCTTCGGTCCAGTCCTAGCCTGGCAGGTGAAGCGCCTTCTTGACCGGCTCCCAAATCCTTTAGAACGATTTGCGAAACGTCTAGAACGATTTTTGAAACGTCGTAAAACCAAAGGTTCCCAACCCAAATAAAACGCGCTAAAAGCTCTCCAAGATCACCCCAATAAAGGACAGCTCCCATGCACGACATTCGCCAAATCCGCGAAAATCCCGCCGCTTTTGATGCCGCTATGGCACGTCGGGGCCTGTCGTCTTTGTCCTCCGAAATCCTCGCCGTTGATACCGCCCGCCGTGAGAAAATCATGGCCGCCGAAGAGGCCCTCGCGACCCGCAACAAGGCCAGCAAAGAAGTTGGCGCGGCCAAGGCCCGTGGCGACGACGCCGAGTTTGAACGCCTCCGTGCGCTGGTCTCCGAGAAAAAGGCCGAAATCGCTACCCTCGAAGAAGAATCCAAGATTGAAGACGCCCGCCTGCGCGACATGCTGATGGTCATCCCCAATATCGTGGCCGACGATGTGCCCGAGGGCGCGGACGAGAGCGAAAACCAAGAAATGCACACATGGGGCACCCTCCCCACCTATGATTTCGCCCCCAAGGAACATTTTGAGTTGGCAGGCACCGCGGCCTCCCTCGATTTCGAAACCGCTGGCAAAATCTCGGGCGCGCGTTTCGTGATGCTCAAAGGTGCCGTCGCCCGCGTCCACCGCGCCCTCGCCCAATTCATGCTCGACACCCATGTCGATGAAAACGGCCTGACCGAAATCAACCCGCCCGTTTTGGTCCGCGACGACGCCATGACAGGCACCGATAAATTGCCCAAATTCGGCGAAGACAGCTACCAGACAACCAACGGCTGGTGGCTCGTGCCAACCGCCGAAGTCCCCCTCACTTATAGCGTCGCCGAGGGCACCCTCGCCGCCGAAGACCTGCCCCGCCGCATGGTCGCGCATACTTTGTGTTTCCGCTCCGAAGCTGGCTCCGCAGGCCGCGACACCTCTGGTATGTTGCGCCAGCACCAGTTCGAAAAAGTCGAGATGGTCTCGATCATGCATCCCGACGAGTCGGACGCCGAACTTGAGCGCATGACCAAATGCGCCGAGGGCATCCTTGAGAAACTCGACCTGCCCTATCGCACGGTCAAACTCTGCACAGGCGACATCGGTTTTGGCGCAAAACGCACCTATGATATCGAAGTGTGGCTCCCCGGTCAAAACGCCTACCGCGAGATCAGTTCCTGCTCCACCACAGGCGATTTCCAAGCCCGCCGCATGAACGCCCGCTTCAAACCTGCGGACGGCGGCAAACCCGAATTCGTCCACACCCTAAACGGCTCCGGCCTCGCCGTCGGACGCTGCCTCATTGCGGTCCTAGAAAACGGCCAACAAGCCGACGGCTCCGTCACCCTCCCCGCCGTTTTGCACCCCTACCTCGGCGGCAAAACCCGCATCACCTCCGAGGGCGCTTTGGCCTAAGCCACTTCCCACAAGACACGAAAAAGGGGCCCGTTGAGGCCCCTTTTTTTATTCCAGAATGTTTAAACTTTTTAAAAAGTGCCTCTCAGAGGTTTTAAACTTTTTAAAAAACGCCCTACCACGTCTTCTTGGCGGTCGGTTTCCCAAGGTGCTTGCGCAAACGCGACGGCGTCGATTTCTTCTTATCCTTAAACGGATTCTGCGACGCCTGACTGCGCATATGCAGACGGATCGGAGTCCCTGGCATTTCAAAGTCGAGCCGCAATCCATTGACAAGATACCGAGAATAACTTTCGGGCAATTTTTCCGGCAAGCTACACATCACCACAAACCCCGGTGGGCGTGTTTTCACCTGTGTCATATAGCGTAATTTGATCCGACGACCCGACGGTGCGGGCGGCGGATGCGCCTCAACCATCGCCATCAACCAGCGGTTCAAATGACTTGTCGTAATCCGTGTGTTCCAAACATCATGGGCCTTCATGATCGCTTCGTGCAGACGGTCCATGCCCTTGCCGGTTTTGGCCGAAATCGTCACCATCGGCACGCCGCGCAACTGGGGTAAATGCAGTTCAAGACTCTCGCGTAACTGCTTGAGTTTAGATTGTTTATCCGGTTCCGTGTCCCATTTATTAACAGCGATAACAACCGCGCGCCCTTCACGTTCCACAAGGTCGGCAAGCTTCAGGTCTTGGGTCTCAAATGGGATTTCAACGTCCAGCAAAACCACCACAACTTCGGCGAACTTAACGGCGCGAATACCATCGGAAACCGAGAGTTTCTCAAGCTTTTCCTGCACCTTAGCCCGTTTGCGCATGCCTGCGGTATCAAACACGCGCACAGGTGTGCCTTCCCAAACAGTCTGCACCGAGATCGCATCGCGCGTGATCCCCGCCTCTGGACCAACAAGCATCCGCTCCTCGCCCAAAAGTTGGTTCACAAGGGTGGATTTCCCCGCATTGGGACGCCCACAAATTGCGATTTGCAGCGGCTGTTCTTTGGTCGGAACGCGGGGACCTTCTTCTTCGTCATCATCCGAGACGTCAACATCGACTTCTGGCTCGGCCGAATAGGTCTTGGCGGCAAGTTCCTCGGAAATCGGCAGCAACATCGAATACAAATCCGACATGCCTTCGCCGTGTTCACCAGATAGCCGAAGAGGCTCGCCAAGGCCCAAAGAATAGGCCTCGAGCACGCCCCCTTCGGCGGCGTTTCCCTCGGCCTTATTCGCGGCAACAATAACATGCGCGTTCTTTTTGCGCAGGATTTCGGCAAACACGCGGTCCGTGGAGGTCACCCCGACGCGCGCGTCAATCACGAACAGGCAGATGTCAGCCATACTGACGGCACGTTCAGTGAGCGCACGCATGCGTCCCTGAAGGCTCTCGTCCGTGGCTTCTTCAAGGCCCGCCGTATCAATGACGGTGAAATTCAAGTCGCCAAGCCGCGCGGCACCTTCGCGCAGGTCTCGTGTGACGCCCGGTTGGTCATCCACCAACGCAAGACGTTTACCGACCAAACGGTTAAACAAAGTGGATTTGCCCACATTCGGGCGGCCCACGATGGCAAGGGTAAAGCTCATTTTATGCTCCAATGCACGGATCAGGCGCGTCCGTAACATGATTTGCGCAGGAACGGAAAGCCCCTGCGTAAAGAATTCCTAAGATATCGGGGTGCCGCACCTAGCGATAGGCGCGCAAAGCCCCATCGCCGGTGACGATATAGAGTGTGTTGTTGACGACGATTGGCGCTGTGGTTGCCCCTTCAGGCAGCGGGACCGTCGATAAAAGCTGGCCGTTTTGCGGATCAAAGGAGCGTAGCACGCCATCGCTCGACCCCACCCAAAGGCGTCCGCCCGCAAGGACAGGGCCGTAATGGGCATAGATTGTTTTGCGTTTCTTGATCTTTTCCTCAACAAAATAAGGCAGATCAACTTTCCACAAGGTTTCGCCCGTCGCCGCACTCAAACGCACGAGGGCGGATTGATCGTTGACCAGAAACACCGAGTTGCCCTCAGGCCAAACGGGACCATAAGCCCCCTCTTGCGCGGTCCAAACGACATCGCCGTTGGCGCGGTTGAATTTAATCGTGCGCCCAGAAGCATTCCCCGCATAGACCGTATTGCCAAGGATCACAGGCTCGCTGGTGATATCAGTGATGCCCGCGTAGGCCGAGTCGACGCGACGGCCAGAAATCGTCGTGCTCCACAGACGGACGCCGCCTTGCGGGAAGGTGGCGATCATTTCGCCCGTGCTGAACGGGAAAATCGCGACATCATTAGTTGCCGCGGGGGCCGCGCCGCCAATGATGCCGGAATCGCTTGGCGCGTTGGCCAATTGCCATTTAACGCGCCCGTCGCTCAGATTGACCGCCCAAGCCACATTGTTGCGCGAAATGGCATAGACCAAGCCGTTATAGATTGTCGGAGGGCTTGCGATATTTGCATCCACCCGTTGCGCCCAGACTTCGCCACCTGTTTTCACATCCAGTGCCACCATCTCGCCAAATCCCGTCGTGGCGACCAAGATGTCACCCGAAATCGCCAGGCCGCCGCCCGAAACATCCTCTGGCGAATCTGTGATCGGCGTCAGGTTGCGCTTCCAAAGGAGCGCGCCGCTGGTGTTATGCGCCATGACCAGTGATTGGCTGTCCATGGTGAAAATCCGGCCGTCTTTGGCGACGGGGGTGGTTGAAATCCGGTACTTGCGACTGTCACCCTCGCCGATATCCACACTCCAAAGGGGGCGGATGGTTTGGGCCAAGGCAGGGTGGTCAATGTGATGTTGTGGGGACCCGTTGGAATGGGTCCACGCGCTGTTGGTCACGGGGCGACGCGCCGAAAAGCTGGGCGCTGGCGGAAGCGTAACTTCGGCGCGGGTTTCGACAACCATTGCGGTTGCAGGCTCTTGAGCGCCAAAAGGCGCGCGCAAACCAATCCGCTCGCCCGGAAGAATAACTTCATCCTTGGCACAGGCCGCCAACAAAGCAACCACAGCAAGCCCCGCAAAAAGATGCGCGGCCTTTTTGAGTCCGAACCGTGAGGGCGCGAAAACAGAAGTTGTTTTGGCGGACTCGAGTGCAAATTTCGGTAGCACTGGGTTCATGTTAAGCTCCACTCAAATTCCTCGTCCCTAGTTCACGGCGCAAATAGGCCATTCTCAAGCGGTGACGCGTTTTCTCTAGCCGGTCGCTGTTTTCACGCCCAGAACCAATTTCCATTGCTCCACACGTTGACGCAAACTCGACGTCAGTTCGGCATCTTGAGAAATGGCGTTCAAACGCGCGATCGCCGCGTCCTTGTCGTCCATTTCGACCTCAATAAGGGCCACTTGCTCTTCGGCCAACAGGCGGAACGCGCTGCCTGGAACGATGAGAGCCTCAAAAGCCGATTTGCGATCCGCAGCAGGAACGCCCGCACCCAAAAGCAATGCCGCCTTGAAACCTGCAAGGTCCCGATAGACCTGCGCAGACTCGGGGCTCGCTTTGATGACATCAAGAGCTGCAATGGCGGCATCTGAGCCTTCACTGCCCAAAGATTCTTCACCACTTTGCAAAAACGCAAGAATGACGTTGGCCTGTGGGGAAGGCGCTTGGATGACCGCAAGTTCGGTGACTCGGGCTGCGGATTCATTGTTGAGCATCGCGGTAATCACTTCATCGCCAAAGCTCTCGGCTGACGCTTGGGCTGAGGCGCGTCTCGCCTCATTAACGGCGGTTCCCCCAACCAAAAGCAAAACGAGCGCACCTGCGACCCACCCGTATTTACGCATATATCCGAAGAGTCGATCCTGACGGACCTCTTCACTTACCTCGTCAATAAAACTGTCTGTATCGCTCACGTCGTTCTCCTGCCCGTCTGCCCACCCGTCTGTGCGGGGGCATTTCGTCTTCCCGAATGCGTCCGGTATGCCCCCTCATACCCCGAAGCGGAACGCCTTGCCAAGACCCGCCGCGTCGCTCTTTATAAATGCACGGGCTTGGTTGGGAATATCTGGGCGGTTCGATGCAACATTTTCCCCCATCAATCATTTCTTCATCACTTGCAATCACTGTGCCGCATAAATAAACTAAACCGAACAGTTCAGGTAAATTGACGTTAGATTTCAGTTGTAATCTAACCAAAACCACTTATGTGAACGTGATTAACACCTGTCCGACGGGCAACCATAGTATGTTTTTAAGAGGGTTCCATGCGTCCATTACCCGTGATTTCTGCCATTTTGGTAAGTTTATTTTTATTTTTGCTCGTATTTGAGCGCGACAGGCTCTTGGGATTTGCCTTTAAAGATGACACCCCCGTCGTTGTAGAAGAAACGGTTGAGGCAGGCGACCAACCCACCTCCGTGGCCCAAATCGAAGCCTCAGACGAAGTCACAAACACGCAAAACGCTAGCCCGATGGTCTCTGTCGTCGCGTTGCGCTCTGTTGCCCAGCCTGTTGAAAATGCGGTCTTACTGCGTGGCCAAACCGAAGCGGCCCGCAAAGTTGAAATCCGCTCCGAAGTCACCGGATTGATTATCTCCGAACCCCTGCGCAAGGGTGGCTATATCGAAAAAGGCCAGCTTTTGTGCGAAGTCGAGATTGGCACCCGCGCCTCTGTCCTCGCGGATGCCGAGGGCAATCTTGAGCGCGCAAATGCCGCCGTCCCTGAAGCCAATGCTCGCCTCGCCGAGGCCAATGCACGCCTTTCTGAAGCAAAAATTAACGACACCGCCGCCAAACGTCTTTCTGAGGGTGGATTTGCCTCCGATACACGGGTGGCCTCCAGCGCCGCCGCGTATGAGAGCGCGCTCGCGGGTGTTCAGGGCGCAAAAGCCTCCGTTTCCGCCGCCGAATCTGGCATCAAATCGGCCGTGGCCCGTGTGGTTGCCGCCGAGCGGGATATCGAACGTCTGCGCATTTTGGCCCCCTTCTCGGGCATGTTGGAAACAGACACCGCCGAGCTTGGCACCCTGATGCAACCGGGCGCTCTGTGTACAACGGTCGTATTGCTTGATCCGATTAAGCTGGTCGGGTTTGTTCCGGAAACCGATGTGGAACGCATCAAAGTTGGGGCCATGTCCGGCGCACGTTTGGCCTCGGGTGTGGACGCCGTTGGCCGCGTGTCATTCCTGTCGCGCACCGCCGATAGCGCGACCCGCACCTTCCGCGTGGAGGTAATCGTGCCGAACGCAGATCTCGCCATTCGCGACGGCCAAACGGTGGAGATCGTGGTATCCTCCGCGGGGTCGGACGCGCATTTATTGCCCGCTTCGTCCTTGACCCTGAATGACGAAGGTGCCCTTGGGGTTCGGGTTGTCGAAGACCAAAACGTGGTGAAATTTTTGGAAGTGTCCGTTTTACGCGATAGCGTCGATGGGATTTGGGTCTTGGACCTTCCCCAAGAAGTGAGCGTGATTACGTCAGGCCAAGAATATGTTATTGATGGTGTGACCGTCGCGGTGACCTATAGGGAGCCAAGCTGATGACTGGTTTAGTCGATTGGGCCGCCGAACGCGCCCGCATGGTGGTTGCCTTTATCGCGATTTCCCTGATCGCGGGGGCTGCGGCTTACATGAACCTGCCCAAGGAGGGCGAGCCGGATATTGAAATTCCGGCTCTTTTTGTTTCTGTCCCCTTCCCCGGAATTTCCGCCGAAGACAGCGAAGCCCTGTTGGTTAAGCCGATGGAAAACGAACTGTCTGATCTGGATGGCCTCAAGACCATGACCGCCACCGCCTCTGAGGGCTATGGCGGCGTGGCGCTGGAGTTTGAATTCGGCTGGGACAAGACCAAAATCATCGCCGATGTGCGCGACAAGATGAACACCGTTGAGGGGAATTTCCCCGCTGGGGCCGATAAATACTCCATCACCGAGATCAACTTTTCCGAATTTCCGATCATCATTGTAAATCTATCTGGCGATTTACCAGAGCGCACCTTGGTGCGTGTTGGCAAGCAGCTTCAGGATAAAATCGAAGCCCTTGAGCCGGTGCTGGAAGCGGCTCTTGCGGGGCATCGCGACGAGATGGTCGAAGTCACAATCGACCCGTTGCGCCTTGAAGCCTATAATGTGACTGCGCCCGAATTGATCAACGTTGTGGTCAACAACAACCAATTGATCGCAGCGGGTGAAATCGAAACCCCTAATGGCGCGTTTTCCGTGAAAATCCCCTCAAGCTTCAACGATGCCAAAGATATTTTTGACCTGCCCGTGAAAACCAACGGCGACCGTGTTGTGACCCTTGGCGACCTCGCGGATATCCGTCTGACGTTTGAAGACCGCACAGGAACCGCTCGTTTTAATGGCGAAACAACCGTCGCTTTGCAGGTGGTGAAACGCAAAGGCTATAACATTATCGACACCGCCGCGCAGGTGCGTGCCGCCGTTGAAGAGGCCCGCGCCGAGTGGCCCGAACAGTTGCAAGCCGCCGTCCATGTGGGGGCGAGCAACGACCAATCGCGCACTGTGGGGTCGATGGTGAGCCAGCTTGAAGGCTCGGTTCTCACGGCAATCGCGCTGGTGATGATCGTCGTTCTTGCGTCGCTTGGCACCCGCTCCGCCCTTCTGGTGGGCTTCTCCATTCCCACGTCCTTCCTATTGTGTTTCGTGCTTTTGGGCGCGATGGGGATCACCATTTCCAACATCGTGATGTTTGGTTTGATCCTCGCCGTGGGGATGCTGGTGGATGGCGCGATTGTGGTGGTGGAATACGCCGACCGACGTATCAAAGAGGGCGTCGGCCCGATGCACGCCTTTACCGAGGCCGCCAAACGCATGTTCTGGCCCATCGTCAGTTCCACCGCGACCACGCTCTGTGCCTTCCTGCCCATGCTGTTTTGGCCCGGCGTTCCCGGCCAATTCATGGGCATGTTGCCCGTCACTTTGATCTTTGTGCTTTCGGCCTCCCTTGTAGTTGCCCTCATCTACCTGCCTGTCTTGGGCGGCGTGTTTGGCCGTGGCTCGCGGATCATTGAACACGTCTCGGCGTGGCTGATCACCAAACTCCCGTGGTTCGTGCGCGCGGCGTTCGTGCCTTTCGCGCTCTACGGGTTGTTCTTGGGCATGATGCAAATGCTCAACCCCGGATATCTGTTTGGCGGCACTGCCCCAACCGAGGGCGTGCTGGCCATCCTTCCAGGAGCTGTGCTCTTTATGATCTCGGCTTTTGCCAGCTCGGCGTTCCTTGGGGCCGCGGCCCTGCCCAAACGCGAGAAAAAGGTGCGCGCAGGCGTTCATCGCTCGCCCTTTGGCCTGTTCATCAAGTTCATTGTGGGCAACCCGATCATGCCCTTGGTGTCGGTTGCCGCGGTGATTTTCGTTGTGATGACAACCTTCCAATACTTTGGCGAAAACAACAAAGGCGTCGAGTTTTTTGTTGAAAGCGAACCCGAGCAGGCGATCATTTACGTGCGCCAACGCGGGAACCTGTCGCTTGAGGAAAAAGACGCCGCCCTGCGCGAGGCCGAAGAGGTTATTATCAATGAAACTGGTGTGCAAAGCACCTTTGCCTTCGCAGGTGACGGCGGCCTGACCCAAAACGACGGTGGCGCGGGCGCACCGCGTGACGCCATCGGTCAGGTGCAAATCGAGCTGATCCCGTGGGAAGACCGCCCCACCGTCAAAGTGCCATGGTTTTGGGGCATCGAGCGCAACGCCGTCGACCCTGAATATGATGGCAATAAGGTGCTGGAGCGCCTCGAAGTCAAACTCGCTCAAATTCCGGGTATCAAAGCCGAAATCCTGAACTTGTCGCGCGGTCCGGGCTCTGGAAAACCTGTGCATCTGCGCCTGAAATCCGACAATTGGGAATCGCTTCTTGTTGCAACAGAAATCGCACGCGCGAAGTTTGAAGACACGGCGGGTCTGGCCGATATTGACGATACGCTTCCCCTTCCGGGGATTGATTGGCAAATCGACGTGGACGTCCAAAAAGCCGGCCGTTACGGCGCGGATGTGGCCACCGTTGGCGGCATGGTTCAGCTGGTCACGCGCGGTATTCTGCTCGACACCATGCGGGTCGATACCAGCGACGAGGAAATCGAAATTCGGGTGCGTTTACCCGAAGCGGACCGCGTTCTTTCGACCTTGGATAGCCTGCGTATTCGCACCTCCGAGGGACTTGTCCCGCTGTCGAATTTCACCACCCGCAAGCCTGTGGCAAAGCTGGCACAGATCGACCGGATTGATCAGCAACGGTATTTCGATGTGAAAGCGGCGGTTGATTCAAACCTCGTAAAACTGGTCCCTCAGGACACCTCGCAAGAGGGCATGGAAACCGTCGTGATAAGCGAGGACCAACTTGAATTGACGCGTTCAAACGGGACCACCTATCAGTCGCAGATTGACGCGGGTGATTACAAATCAATCCCCGTAAACCCCACCGAGCGCATCGAAACCCTCACGGAATGGCTCGACGCTGACGGCAATTTGCCCGAGGGGGTTGCATGGGAATGGACGGGCGATCAAGAAGAGCAAGCGGAGTCCGGCGCCTTCCTGATGAAAGCTTTCGCAGGCGCTTTGGCCTTGATGTTTGTGATCCTACTGGCGCAATTCAACAGCTTCTATAACTCCATTTTGGTGCTCATCGCGGTGGTTCTTTCGACCACGGGCGTGCTCATCGGGATGCTGGTGATGGGACAAGCGTTCTCGATTATTATGACCGGAACGGGGATCGTGGCCTTGGCGGGAATCGTGGTGAACAACAACATTGTGTTGATCGACACCTATCAGGAATACGCGCGCTACATGCCGCGCATTGAAGCGATTATCCGCACGGCGCAGAACCGTATCCGCCCAGTGTTGCTGACCACAATCACCACGATGGCGGGCCTTGCGCCGATGATGTTTGGCCTGTCGCTCGACTTCATCAACGGTGGCTATTCCGTCAACAGCCCCACTGCCCTTTGGTGGAACCAACTGGCGACCGCCGTGGTCTTTGGCCTTGGGATTGCAACCGTTCTGACGCTTGTGTTCACCCCGTCCATGCTCGCCATTCGAGTGTGGTTCTGGACCTATGTAAGTTGGCTCGCGCGCCTGTTTGCGATGCTGTCGATGGGACGCAGCAGCAAGGCAGCACAGGATTGGGCCCTCCAATCCGCCGCCCGTAAAATCCACGCTCCCGAACTGGACTGGACCCGCCTGACCTTGCCACAAGGCGACGGCTTTGAAGAGGAACCCGCCGAGGATATCGACCTCAGCGAACTTGAGAGCGTCCTTGAGAAAACCGGCAAAGCGCCGGACCCAAAGCAGGATTACCTACGCGAAGCGGATGTCGGTGCGGCAAGCAATGACGGCGAACTCCAGAACGGGATCGCCAAAAAAGATGGCCCCCCGTTAAAAGCTGCCGAGTAGTGTAAAACGCAAAAGGCCGGAGATTATCTCCGGTCTTTTTTGTCTGCGAGACTTGAGGTCTCTTCCTTAGGCATTCCACAATAGACGGGTTCGGGTCACGTAAAAACGGTGCTCTTAGGCCACGTCTTCTTCTGTTTGCTGGCGATACCACATCGAGGCATAACGTTGGTTACGCACGAGTAATTCATCGTGCGACCCTTGCTCGATAACCTCGCCCGCCTCCAACACAACAATCCGATCCGCATCCACAACAGTCGAGAGACGGTGGGCAATCGTAATCACCGTCCGCCCCCGCCCCATGGCCGCGAGGCTGTCCTGAATGTCGCGCTCTGTTTCGCTGTCTAGTGCACTGGTGGCCTCGTCAAGCAACAGGATCGGTGGATTTTTGAGCAGGGTCCGCGCAATGCCGACCCGCTGCTTTTCACCGCCCGAAAGCTTCAAACCGCGCTCACCAACGGGAGTGTTATACCCATCGGGAAGCGACGTGATGAAGTCGTGGATTTTAGCACCGCGTGCGGCCTCAAAGATTTCTTCCTCACTGGCATCCGCACGCCCATAGGCAATGTTGTAATAGATGCTGTCGTTGAACAATACGGTGTCTTGTGGCACGACGCCAATCTGGGCATGCAGGCTTTCTTGGGTCACATCGCGCAGGTCTTGACCATCAATGCGCACCCCGCCGTCGCTCACATCATAAAACCGAAACAACAGACGCCCAATGGTGGATTTTCCGCTCCCTGAGGGGCCAACAATCGCTACGGTTTCCCCCGCCCCAATCGTCAGGCTCACGCCCTTCAAAATCGGCCGCTCGGCGTCATAGCCAAACTTCACACTGTCCAAAACAACTTCGCCGCCGTTGATCTTGAGGTCGGGCGCATTTGGCTTGTCGACCACCTCTGCGGGTTGCCCCAAAAGGTCGAACATATCGCCCATATCCACCAAGGCTTGGCGGATTTCGCGATAGACCGATCCAAGAAAATTGAGCGGCATGGTGATTTGGATCATATAGGCATTCACCATCACAAAATCGCCAACCGTCAGCGCGCCACTTTGCACGCCCATAGCCGCCATCACCATCACAACCACAAGGCCAGCAGTGATAAAAAGCGACTGGCCAAAGTTCAGAAACGCGAGGGAATAGTTGGTTTTGAGCGCGGCAACTTGATAGAGCGCCATGGACTCGTCATAGCGCGCAGCTTCGCGCTTCTCTGCGCCAAAATACTTCACCGTCTCAAAATTGAGAAGGCTGTCTATGGCTTTTTGATTGGCCTCGGTATCTTGTTTATTCATCTCTTGGCGGGCGCGCACGCGCCATTCGGTCACCGCGAATGTGAACCAGACATACAGGGTAATCGTCACGACAACGGCAGCTAAATACCAGACATCAAACACAAAAAATAGAATGATGGCGACCATCAACAACTCTAGGATCAAGGGCCCGATCGAAAACAAAAGGAAGCGCAGGAGGAAATCAACGCCCTTTACGCCACGCTCGATAATCCGCGAGAGGCCGCCGGTTTTGCGCGCGATATGATAGCGCATTGAGAGTTGGTGAATATGGGTGAACGTCTCAAGCGCGAGAGCGCGCAACGCTCCTTGGCCAACCTTGGCAAAGATGACATCGCGCAATTGGTTCATCCCGACCGTCATCACCCGTGTCATGCCGTAAGCGACGGTCAATCCGACCGCGCCCATGCCCAACATCCACGCCGCGGACTGCCCTTCGCCCGCGAGGTTGTCCACCGCTTCTTTGTACAAAACCGGCGCGAGAACCGCGACGAACTTAGATAGAATAAGCATGGTCATGGCCGCGACCACACGACGTTTCACCCAGAGCTTATCTTTGGGCCAAACATAGGGGGTGACGCGGCGGATCACATTCCACGCTCCGCCCTTTGGGCCGCCTTTTAGGGCGGCATCTGTGGGGGTCAATCGACGCATGGCTTCCTCCGGCTAGCTGAACTTCGCAAAGTAGACAGACGCGCGGTGGATGGCCAGAGGGGAGCCGTCAGAAACCTAGTTTTCTTTTGATGCTGGAACCGTAAAAACCTGCCCGGGATAGATGAGGTCAGGATTGCGAATGGCGTCCTTGTTTGCCTCAAAGACCCGCACATAAAGCACCCCGTCGCCGTAGCTTGCCTTCGCGATCCCCCAAAGGGTATTGCCCGGTTGCACAGTGACCGCCTTGACGGTGGCCACTCCGCTTTCGGGGGCAGAGGGCGCGGTTTGGGCCAGAAGTTCTGGCGCCTCACGCTGGAACGGTGTCTCAACGCGCGCACTGACTTTTCCCGCCGTGTCGACCTGATCCGCGCGCAAAGTGTACAGCCCCGCGCTGATCTGTTCCAAGTCAAATGACCACGCACCATCAGAAGCAATCTCGCCCTCACCGACGGACTTATTGTCGAGATAAAGGCGCACGAATTCGCCCGCCTTGCCGCGCCCTGTGACCTGAACGTCGCCCGTGGTCGCATAGGTGATGGCGTCAATCGCAATGTTTTTGATGGCGGAGGCCCCGCTTGTTTGCAGCACTTTCACGCCCTCCTCCGTCGCCAAAAGGATCGCAGGAGCTTGGGCGACAGGCTCCGCCACGGCTTCGGCAGGCGTTTGAGAAGCGGTCTGCGTGTTCAACTCCTGTGTCTCAATCGTTTGAGAAACCGCCTCTTCTATTCCAGCAGCCTCGATTGCGGTCGGCGCGGAATCAGGAACAACAGAGGTTTGGGCTGTGTCGACTTGCGCGACACCTTCAAGTGCCGCCTCTGCGACATCCTCCTCAGGGACTGCCGGTGTCGCCGCAGCCTGCGCTGAGGACAAAGGAACCTTCTCTTCCTCAATCTGTACTTTTGCAACCTCAACGGACTCGGCAGGCACGACCAATTGTGTACTTTGCGTCGTGCCCTCTGTAGTGCTCAAATTCGTCGTTTCCTGCGAAGGGTCTACGGCCTCTTGTGCGTTTTGCGGTTCCTTTTCTGGCGACGGTGCTGGCGTTTGTGTGGCCTCTGCAACAACCACAGGTGCCTCGGGCGGCGCAAGGATCACCGTATCAACGGACGCCACAGACGAAGCGCCGCTTCCTTGAAGGAGGGACACGACTTTGGCCGCCGATGTGAGGTTGATGGTGAAAAGGCTGACGAAATTACCCGCGCCATCTGCTTGTGCGCGCGCGACTTCTTCTCCGTCGACCAGAATGGCTATTTCTTGCCCCGCAACGCCACGCCCCGCCACAAGCGCATTGCCGTCGGCATCAACTCGCACCACATCAAACGTCGGCGGCGCGAGGCCTTGGTCGGCGAGTGGCTCGGGAACAGCGGGCGCGATTTCCACCACGTCGGTCTCTGCCTGCGCAGGTTCAGGCTGCTCTGAGACTTGTTGTTCTGGCACTTGGGCCTTGGTTTGAGCTTGCGGCTCAGGCGCAACCACATCCGTTTCGGAGACAGTTTCGATTGCATTCTCAACCGGTGCCGCGACCTGCGCGGGGGCAACCACGGCGGACTCTTTGATCTCTATCTCTACGGGGTGTTGCGTTTGCGCGTAATAGGCCAAATAACCGACCATCGCGACAATCAATGCCGCCCCTCCGCCCAAAACCACGCCTGTCGCGCCCGTTAATCCTGATTTGCCCTGAACAGCCATGTATTCCATTCCCCAATGGTCTTGCACCCGTCCCATGAACAAGCGATTGTGCAGGCGCAGCGCCCACATTGACGCTCAAGAAACCCTAACCAAAGGCCGTTGTCCATGACTTCCACTTTTTCTGCATCAATTTGTGTCTATTGTGGCTCGCGAAACGGGGTAAATCCCGCATATACAGAGGCGGCAAAACAAACGGGCAAGATGATCGCCGAGGAAAACTGGCGCTTGGTTTATGGCGCGGGGGATATCGGATTGATGGGGGCCGTGGCCAACGCCGCACAATCCGCAGGCGCTCAAACCTTTGGCGTTATTCCAACCCACTTGATGAAACACGAAGTCGGCAAGCGCGACCTCACCAATTTCATCATCACCGAAAACATGCACGAGCGCAAAAAGGTGATGTATATGAACGCCGATGCCGTGGTGGTGATGCCCGGGGGCGCGGGGTCAATGGACGAGTTTTTCGAGGTCTTGACGTGGCGCCAGTTGGGCCTGCACAGCAAGCCCATTTACCTCTTGTCGGTCGACGGATACTGGGCGCCACTCATGGCCCTGATAGATCACATTATCGACCAAGGATTTGCCGACGCCTCATTGCGCGATTTCGTTCACGTTGTCGAAACCGTCGCCGCATTGCGCAGCGCTTTACGCGACGACCTTTCCTCAGAGAAACTCACAACGGAATAAAGCGCCAAAGCGATCCAAATGACGGGGAAAGCGATCAAATGCGCGGGCGTCATGATCTCGCCAAACAGAAAAACTGCCACCAAAAACTGAAGCGTTGGATTCACATAGGTCAACAACCCCAAAGTCGCCAAGGACACGCGTTTGCTAGCATAGGACAGAAGCAGCAGCGGCACCGCCGTCAAGACGCCAGAAAAGATCAACAACAGGCTGTCCTGCCAGTTTTTGCCAAACACACCGGGGGTTTGCGTGCCAATCGCCTGCCAACCCTGCGTATGCGCACCCCAAAGCCAGATCACGCCAAGAGGCAGGAGAATGAGCACCTCTAAGGTCACTGAAACCACGGGGCCGGCATCTAGCTGCTTCTTGATCAGGCCATAAACCGCGAAGGTGCTGGACAATACCAGCGAGATCCAAGGCGGTGCCTCAAGCGCGTAGGTCAGCCCCATGACGGCCATCGCAGCCAGCGCCACAGCCGCCCATTTGAGCGGCCCCAAACGCTCTCCCAACACAAAGGCCCCCAGCAAAACAGCAAACAGAGGGAAGATAAAATAGCCCAGCGAACTTTCAACCGCGCGCCCCGATTGAACCGCATAGATAAACAAAAACCAATTAATTGAAATCAGCAAGGAAGCCGCCGTAATCCACAGCATTTTGCGGCGATCCCGCAAGATCGGCCACAAGGTCGGCAACCGCCCCTGCACCGCCAGAATACCAAGCAAGAACGCAAGCGACCATAGGCTTCGGTGGCTCAAAACTTCCAAGGGTGCCACGTGATCTATCGCTTTATAATAAATCGACGAAAAGCCCCAGACAACACAGGCCAAGAGCATCGCAAGACTTCCCTTAATATGCTCGGGCATGGGGGATCACCTTAAATTTATTGGGGTAACCCGTGTCAAAAACGCACGCGTATCGGCGTCAGCGTTTCACAGCAGCGCCGTAACGTAAAGGAAAATTCCCTTGTGGTAAAACGAAAAAACCCGCCAGAATTACTCCTAGCGGGTTTTCAAAAATTATAGGACGAAGCTTAGCCCAGACGGGATGCAACATTTTCCCAGTTCACGAGCTTCTCAAGGAAGTTCGAGAGGTAAACTGGGCGTTTGTTGCGGAAATCGATGTAATAGGAATGCTCCCACACGTCGCAACCCAAAAGCGCGGTTTGGCCAAAGCAAAGCGGGTTTACACCGTTTTCTGTTTTGGTGACTTTGAGGCCCCCATCAGCAGCTTTTACCAACCAGCACCAGCCAGAACCGAATTGACCAGCACCAGCGGCTGCGAATTCAGTTTTGAATTCGTCGACCGAGCCAAAGCTCTCAACCAAAGCTTTTTCAAGCTCGGAGGGCATAGCGGTCGTGCCAGGGGACATCATTTCCCAGAATTGGTTGTGATTCCAAAGCTGGCTGATGTTGTTGAAGATGCCGTTTTGGGCAACAGATTTGGCGTTGTAAGTGCCGGTGATGATGTCTTCGAGGCTCTTGCCATCCCATTCGGTGCCCGCAATCGCCGCGTTGCCATTGGTGACATAAGCGTTGTGGTGCAGGTCGTGGTGGAATTGGAGCGTCTCGGCGGACATGCCGTTGTCGGCAAGGGCGTCGTGGGCATATGGAAGATCGGGAAGCGTAAAAGCCATGGTGAACCTCATGTTTTGAGCGCAAATTGGCGCATGTTCGCGGATATTGTCCCCTGATGAATGGCCCCGTCAATGGGGGGAGGTCAAGGGTGTTTTGCAGGTTTCGTGTCCAAATTCGAAATTTTCATACCTCGGTCAGACACCTTTCATAAAACAAGTTCCCTGTGCAAGACCTTGTTTTTTTCCAATTAAAACGTACAGGACCCTTTGCCAGTAGCAGTACGTCCAATCCCCATCGCCTTAGCCGTCATGCTTAGCTGGTGGTCTTTCTTTTCATAGTTCAGACGGTATTCAATCGTGGCGTTTTGGAGCGACGTGTCTTTAATTCTTTGCTCCCAAACAAAGGTCGTTCGTGTGGAACTGTCACTTTTAACCCGACCGATTGCAATTCCGGAACCATATTTTAGAATGAGTTGATCGGAAACCATTGCCAGCTCTGATCCGTCCTCATATTCAATCTCAATGTTGTCCGCGATCCACCCTTTTGACGAGCCTGCATTCGAGACGTTGCATTTCAGAATTAGTGCGGAAGCCGGTGCGACGCCCCCAACAATAAGAGCCAGAGTGGCGGCGGCAAAAGTCAAAGGTTTCACAAAACTTCTCCATAATTTTCAAATACTACGCGTCTCAAGCCTAGGGGTTGAGAGGTTGATGGACAACAGCATTCCCTAAATGGGACGAAATTTCCTCAATAAAGCACAATAAAATGGAGTCCGAGCCGAATAAAAACGGTTGGTCGTAGTAGCCAACGGCCCCGCCCGATGACGCGTTAGACAGCGTGTCAAACGCGTCTTGCGCCACGCTTCGGAACAAAACTATGCTGATCCCAGTATAGGAGCGCGTTTTAGCTCACCGTTGGCGTACAGATACCTTTGCCAGTCACGTCGCCGCGATATCCTAAAGGGTTTACTGTCAACCGCAGACCGTGGTTCTTCTTTAGAAACGTCAATCGGTATTGCATTGTGGCGTGTTGGCGCTTGGAATCCGTAACCTTAACTTCCCAAACAAAAGTCGTCCGCTTTGCATTATCGGTTTCAACCTTCCCCACCGCTGATTCCGAACCATAATTGGAAATCACACGATCAAAAACTAAAACATCTTTTCTGCCTTCCTCATAGGCAATTACGATCTTGTCCGAAATCCAACCTCGTGACGCGCCAGCATTTGAGACTTTGCACATGAGCAGGTTGGCGGCGGAAGCGGGTGCTGTGATCCCGAGGGTTAAAGTCGCAGCAACCACTGCGAAAAACGAAAATTTCAAATGACTTCTCCAAATCGAAAAAACAATATCCAACATAGGTAGCGTGATAATAGTTTTATCGCAAGGCGTGTGGAGGCTTGTGTCTTGTGGTCATAACCATTTGTAAACAAACATATTATGATACCTCATTCGGCCCGCCCCAACCCACAAGGATCACGCTCCTTTCAAGAATAGAACTTGACCGGCCCGCCACTACTGGCGTTAGAAAGGACATCGAACGCGTATTTAGCAACGCTGCGAAAGACAACGATGGTCATCTCCTCATGGCGCGCGGAGGCATCCCCCGACATCCAAAACGCCGCCGGAATTTGCGCCAGACGGCTGCGACGGATTTCCCCTTTGGCAAAGTTGTCATCCGAGAGATCAACAGGGGAAAGTTTGGCCAAAACATCGCGAGCATCGGGACCGGAAACCGTAAACACCGCCCGCGCGTCGGAGACATTTTCTACCAGCGCATGGGTGCCCGCTAAGGCCTTGTCCAACGCAACCGATGCCTCAACGGCCTTAGTATAGGGCAGCAAAATTAGCAGTTCGTCGGGCGACATCCATGCCACCCCAGCGCCTTTTGAAATCGACACGCGCCGAGGCTTTGGAATTGCCACTTGCGTCAAGGCTTTGACTGCAGCCTTGACCACTTTGCTCGACAAATCGGCCCGCACTGTCAACATGCCCTGCAGGCCCATTTCGCGCACAGTCACACAGCCCGTGGAGGTCGCCCCCTCAAGGGCGCTCACGGCGATTTCAATTGCTTCAGACATCTTGTTTGGCCCCTTCTTTGTCATAGAAAACCGGATCGACAACCCGTGCGGCGATGGTTTCGCGGCCCAGATTGCCAACTTCGACAACGTCCCCAATCCGCGCCAAGCCGCCCTCAATAAGGCCCATCGCGATGCCGTATCCAAGATTGGGCGAATGATAGGTGGAGGTGATCCGTCCCTGCATCACTTGCTGGTTATTTTCGTTTTTACCCGTTCCCAGAACATAGGCGCTTTCGGGCAGCATTGATCCGTCAACCGATTGGAAGCCCACAAGTTTCCAGCGATCCTCACGCAGCATATCCTTGCGCGCGTGGGCGCGTTTACCGATAAAGTCGAGTTTCTTCTTGGACACCGCCCAACCCAAATTGAGGTCTTGCGGAATAACTGTTCCATCGCTTTCGTCACCGACAATGATAAAGCCCTTCTCTGCGCGCAAAATATGCAGCGCTTCGGTGCCATAAGGCATCAGGCCAAATTCCTGCCCCGCCTCATGCAAGGCTTGCCAAAACGCCAATCCCTGACAGGCTGGAACGGCGATTTCATAGCTCAATTCGCCCGAGAAACTGATGCGGAACACCCGCACGTCAAATCCCGCGAGCGTGCCCTGTGCCCAAGACATAAACGGCAGCGTTTCCTTGGAAACATCCATACCGCCAAGTTTTTCCAACAGGAGCCGCGCCTTGGGACCCACCACAGCGATTTGCGCAAATTGTTCGGTGATATTGGCCGTATAGACCTTCATATCCCACCATTCACATTGCAACCAATCCTCGAAATGCGCGTGGATAGATTCCGCGCCGCCGGTTGTTGTGTGACAAAGGAACGTCTCCTCATCTATGCGGGCAACAACACCATCATCGATCAGGAATCCATTGTCGTTACACATCAACCCATAGCGACATTTGCCGGGTTTGAGCGTCGACATCATATTGGTGTACATGAGGTCAAGGATCGCCGCGGCGTCGGGGCCCTTAACGATAAGTTTGCCCAAGGTACTGGCATCCAAAAGACCGATGTTATCACGCGCGTTTTTGGTTTCGCGCATGACGGCCTGATCGGAGGTTTCTCCCGCCTGCTCATAGGCATAGACGCGACGCCACGTGCCGACGGGTTCCCATGTTGCACCGTGGTCTTGGTGCCAATCGTGCATCGGCGTACGGCGCAAAGGTTGGAACAAATCTGCGCGCGCTTCGCCGGTGATTGCGCCCATGGAGATCGGGGTATAGGGCGGACGGAAGGTGGTCGTGCCAACGGAGGGTATCTCTTGACCCATCGCTTGAGAAAGCACCGCCAATCCGTTGATATTACTCAACTTACCTTGATCAGTTGCCATACCCAAAGTAGTATAGCGTTTGGTGTGTTCAACGCTTTCATAGCCCTCACGGGCGGCCAGTTGCACGTCGGAAACTTTGACGTCATTCTGGAAGTCCAACCACGATTTTGCGCGCATATCTGCGGTCGCTTTGGCAGGAATAATCCACATAGCTTTGGGCAGCGCGGTCGCGATTTCAGCGCTGGTAGGAGCCGCCGCGTCGGAGGGGGTAAACCCCGCCTCCTTGGCGGCGCGTTTGCCTGCGGCATCCGCATCGGCAAGCAGCGCCCCTGTCGCGAGAGGCCCAGAGGCCGTGCCCGCCGTGAGCACGAAACCCGTGCCATCCGCGCCAAGCGGCGGGCGGGAAGGATCGGGGGCGAAGTGAATTTGCGCGTCATCCCAGAGAAGTTTTCCACCGCAATGGGACCAAAGGTGGACAACGGGAGACCAGCCGCCGGACATGGCCACACCGTCACATTCGAGGAGTTCGGATTGGCTTCCGTCACTATCGATGGCGCAGATTTTAAGGCCCGTCACCACTTTGTGACCCATGGTTTTGGCAATGCCGGTGGCGAATTTAATGTCAATCCCGAGCGCACGCGCCTGATCGATCAAGTCCCCCGTAGGGGCATCCCGCACATCCAAAATTGCGGCAATCTTCAGCCCCGCTTTGCGCCATGCGATGGCCGTGCGATAGGCGTCGTCATTGTTGGTGATTACGGCTGGATTTTGCGCCGGAGCGACTCCGAAATTGACCAAATAGTCGCGCATTGCCCCTGCGAGCATCACGCCAGGGATGTCGTTGCCCGCGAAGCTGAGGGGGCGTTCCAAAGCCCCTGTGGCCGTCACAATCCGCGCGGCGCGGATGCGCCATAGGCGGTGGCGCGGGGCGGCGGATGCGGTGACGTGGTCGGTTAGACGCTCATAGCCCAAAGCATAGCCGTGGTCATAAACGCCAGAGCCTTGGGTGCGGGTGCGCAATGTCACATTTTCGAGCGTATTCAATTCGTTAAGAGCCGAAGTTATCCAGCTTTGAGCATCCATACCGTCGATAACGTCGCCGTCCACAGGTGCGCGACCACCCCAATTGTCGGTTTGCTCCAACAGCAGAACTTTGGCACCAGAGCGTCCTGCGGCGAGGGCTGCTTGCAGGCCTGCGATGCCACCACCGACGACCAAAACATCGGTAAAGGCATAGAAATGTTCATAGCGATCTGCATCACGATCTTTGGGAGCCGGACCCAGCCCCGCAGATTTGCGGATGATCGGCTCAAACACGTGCTTCCATGCGGGCCGTGGCGAGATGAAGGTCTTGTAGTAAAAGCCAGCGGGAAGGAAGCGCGCGATACTGTTGTTGATCTCGCCCACGTCAAAATTCAGGCTGGGCCAGTGGTTTTGCGACGTTGCCACGAGGCCGTCAAACAATTCCGTGGTGGTGGCGCGTTGGTTGGGCTCGACATGCCCGCCCTTCCCCAAATTGACCAGCGCGTTAGGTTCTTCACCGCCCGAAGCCACGGGGCCGCGCGGACGGTGGTATTTAAAGCTGCGTCCCATGAGCAAGTGGCCGTTGGCAAGCAAAGCCGAGGCGAGTGTGTCGCCTGCATAGCCCGTGAGCGTTTGGCCATTAAAGGTGAATTTCAGCGGTTTGCTTGTGTCAATCAGACGAGCGTCTGTGGTTTGGCGCGTGCTCATGCGGCACCTCCGGCGGGTGTTGCGATGGCGGCATCGAGCGTCCAATTGGGGTGGCGGGCGCGGATTTTGGCGATAATTTCGTCAGGCGGGCCAAAGGTTTGTGCCGGATAGGTGCCATAGACTTCGAGGGTCATCGTATCACGGGCGGCATGGAACCATTTGGTACAGCCGTTGCTATGCCGCCAGCGTTCAAAATGCACGCCGCGCGGGTTGGCGCGATGGAACAGATAGGCCTCAAACGCGGCATCGTCGCTATCGGGCAACGCGCGGGAAATATGCGCCGCACCGCCTGCCGAAAGTTCGGTTTCGTCCGCTTGGACACCACAATAAGGGCATTTGAAGGTCAGCATGGGCGGTCTCCGAGGGACTTGATGTTAGAGATGTTCAATGTGCCACCCCCGCTGCGACGCTTTCGTCGATAAAGCGCCCTTCGACGAAACGGTCGAGACCAAAGGCGGATGCAAGCGGACCCGGGGCGCCACGGGCCATCATATCGGCCATCGCCCAGCCTGATCCTGGAATTGACTTAAAGCCGCCCGTTCCCCAGCCACAGTTGATGAAACAACTGCCCAGTGGCGTGGGGGAAATGATCGGTGAGCGGTCGCCCGTCATGTCCACAATCCCGCCCCATTGGCGCAACATCTTCAGGCGCGAAATCATCGGGAAGGTTTCCACAAGCGCACGCACGGTTTCCTCGACATGGGTGAACGAGCCGCGTTGCGTGTAGTTGTTATAGCTATCCGCCCCACCGCCAATGACCATTTCGCCCTTGTCAGACTGGCTCATATAGCCGTGCACTGTGTTGGCCATCACGACCACATCCATGCAGGGTTTGATCGGCTCACTCACGAGAGCCTGTAGCGCTACACTCTCAAGGGGCAAACGAAAGCCTGCCATATCGGCAAGGTGTCCGGAATGGCCCGCAACGACAATCCCGAGCTTTCCACAGTCAATATCGCCGCGTGTGGTCGAAACGCCGGTGACTTGGCCGTTGGCTTGCGAGATGCCTGTGACTTCGCATTTCTGGATGATATCCATGCCCATGCCCGAACAGGCGCGCGCATAGCCCCATGCGACCGCATCGTGACGGGCGGTGCCGCCGCGAGGTTGCCAAAGTGCGCCGAGGATCGGATAGCGCGGCCCTGCGATGTCGATAATCGGGCACAGTTCCTGCACGCGTTCAGGCGTCACGAACTCGGTTTCCACCCCCTGATAGGCGTTGGCTTGGGCCGTGCGTTTATAGCCGCGCACCTCGTGATGGGTTTGGGCGATCATCAACACGCCGCGCGGGCTGAACATCACGTTCATGTTGAGGTCTTGGCTCATGGTTTCATAAAGGCTACGGGCTTTTTCATAGATCGCCGCCGAAGGGTCTTGCAGATAATTCGAGCGAATAACCGTGGTATTGCGCCCTGTGTTTCCGCCGCCAAGCCAGCCTTTTTCAATCACCGCCACATTGGTGATACCGTGATTTTTGCCAAGGTAGTAGGCCGTCGCAAGCCCGTGCCCACCCGCGCCGACGATCACAACGTCATAACGCTTCTTGGGTTCGGGACTGCGCCACGCGCGTTCCCATCCCGTGTGGTGACGCAGGGCTTCGCGGGCAATGGCAAAGGCAGAATAACGTTTCATAGGGTACTTCCACAATGAAGGGTCGGCAAAAAGGGCAACGCGCCGCAAGGGCGTAACGGACAAGGCTATCCTTGCCTTTTCTTGCGCAGTTGCCAAGCCATAGGCAGCCAACTTGCGGCAGTTTTCGGCACATCTGCGACATATCACAGGAATGTTGGGTTTTGAGGGCCTGCTGCGGCTACTTGTACCTTTTGCAACCGCCCCAGAGTCGCTAGGAAGGGAGCAACTAAAGGAGCGGCCATGTGGTTCTATTTGACAATTGCGGTGATTGCGGGGGTTTGTGCAACCTTTGTAATTCTAAACTTGATGAAACGCGAGGGCCGCGACGCGGCGCCTGATGCCGCTAAGCCGCCATCCGAAGAAGTTATGTTTTATCAACGCCAACTCGCGGATATCGACCGTGACGTTGCCAGCGGTACCCTTGCAGAAGAGGACGCAACCCGCACCAGAACCGAAGTCTCTCGACGCTTGCTGGAAGCGGACAAACGCGCGCAAAACGCCCCTGTTTTGGCACATGCGCCCAAGGGCGCAAGTTATGCGGTGGCAGCATTGATCGTGGCGCTTTTGTTTGGCGTGGGCGGATATATTTACGCGGAATTGGGCGGCGCAGGTCGCGCGGATGAACCTTTGGCCGAACGATTTGCCGAGGCTAACGAGGCCTATGAAAACCGCATGTCCCAACGCGAAGCCGAAGCACTGGCCCCTGATCGCTCCGTTAAAAACATAAGTGACGCGGATTTAGACCTTCTTAACAAGCTGCGCACCGCGCTGGAACAGAGGCCAACTGACGAGGTTGGCCATCGCTTGTTGGCAAAACAGGAAGCCCAACTGGGCAACTATACCGCCGCACGATCCGCGCAAACCCGCGTTGTAGAACTTATGGGTGCCGAGAAAGTGGACACCAACGACTTGATCCTTTTGGCGCGAATCATGGTTTATGGCGCGAACGGTTTTGTTTCACCCGAAGCCGAGGCGCTTTGGGGCGAAGTCATGCGCCGCGAACCTCAAAACGCCGAAGCACGGTTTTATATGGGGTTGATGCTGGCGCAAACCGGACGCCCCGATGCGACTTACGCGTTTTGGGAACCGCTGCTTGAGCGCGCCGATCCAAACGCGCCTTGGACGGATTTGCTCTTTGCGCAATTCCCCGATGTCGCCTATTTCGCAGGCAAAGACTACACGCCCCCAACCGTCCAAACCGCAGGGCCAACAGCCCAACAAATGCGCGACGCAGGCAGCATGTCGGAAGAAGACCGCCAAGAAATGATCTTGGGCATGGTCGAAAACCTCAAAGGCAAACTTGAGAGCGGCGATGGCACGGCCCGAGAATGGGCGCAATACATTCGCGCCAACAGCGTTTTGGGCAAAAATGATGTTGCCAAACAGGCCTATGACACCGCCAAGGCGACATTTGCAGATAGTCCCGAAGATGCCCAAGTCATCTTTCAATCGGGGATCGAAGAAGGGTATGAAGTGGGCGTTACGGAATGATATTAGAATTGATCGAAGAGTTCGCGCCGCAATTGCCGACCATGCGCCCGATTGCGGGCTTGGATTTTGGCGACAAAACCATTGGCGTGGCGCTCTCGGATCGCATGCTCAACATCGCCACCCCGCTTGAAACCATCCGTCGCAAGAAATTCACCCTCGACGCTGAAGCGCTGCTGGCCTTGCTGGCCAAAAACGAAGTCGGCGGCATTGTCCTTGGATTTCCGCGCAATATGGATGGCTCTGAGGGGCCGCGCTGTCAAAAAACGCGGGCTTTTGCGCGCAATTTGGAACGGCTCACCCCTCTGCCCATCACCTATTGGGACGAGCGCCTGTCCACCGTCGCCGCCGAGCGCGCGCTGTTGCTTGCGGATGTGTCGCGGGCCAAACGCGCCGATGTGATCGACCATGTTGCCGCTGGATTTATCCTTCAGGGCGCGTTGGACCGATTGAGCCACCTGAGGCGCCAATGACGGATATTTGGAAACGAGACGAGCCTGAATCCCCCTGTATCAACATCTGTGTGATCCATTCCAAGGCCGAAATTTGCACGGGGTGTTTGCGCACTTTGGATGAAATCGCCGATTGGAGCGGGATGGATGCGGCGGGTCGGCAGGCCATTTTAGACGCCCTGCCCCCGCGTATCGAGTTGCTCAAGCAACGTCGCGGCGGTCGCGCCGCGCGCCTCAAGGAACGTGGCTAGATTTAGTATCCCGCCGCTTTGCGCAACATATTCGTCGCGACAACAATCAAGAACACCGCGAAAATCCGCTTGAGCATTTTTGCGTCCAGTCGATGCGCCAATTTCGCCCCAATGGGCGCGGTAATGAGCGTCATGGAAATCACCACAAGAAACGCAGGAATATTCACAGCGCCCAGCGTAAATGGCGGCGCGCTGTCGGCGGCGACGTCCACAAACAGAAACCCGATCACCGAAGGGAACGCGATAATCACGCCAAAACCAGCCGCCGTAGCCACCGCGCGGTGAATGGCAATGCCGTGCAAACTCATCAGCGGCACGCCAAAGCTACCACCGCCAATGCCCATCAGGACGCTGAGAAACCCGACAAAAGGAGAAATTGCGATCCGTTTGAGGCCCGAGGGCATTTCATCGCCCAAGCGCCATGTGGCCTTGCCGAACGCCATGTAAAACCCAATAAAAATACCCAGAAACCCAAAGATGCCTTGCAGGGTAGATGAGCGCAGCGACGACACCGTCAGCATCCCCAACACCGCCCCAACCGCAATTCCAGGGGCCCATTTTTTCAGGATATCCCACTCCACCGCGCCCTTTTTATGGTGGCTCGAAACCGAGCGCATGGAGGTCACGATGATCGTCGCGAGCGATGTGGCCAGACAGACTTGCATCAACTGATCGCCACCATACCCAAGCGCGTCAAACGCGTAGTAAAACGCAGGCACAAGGATAATGCCGCCTCCAACCCCTAACAAGCCCGCCATGACGCCCGCAAAGGCCCCGATCACCAGTAAAAGGATAAGAGCGGGGACATATTGGATTAAATCAGTCATGACGTGTCTTTCGATGGCCTAAGGGTTGCCACCCTCAATATCGCCTCCGGTGACGCGGTCAAGCGCCTCAAGCAACAATTCCGGCCCCGCCCCCTCGCGTGGCGCTCCATCCGAGAGCACCCGACGCCATGCCCGCGCACCCGGACGGCCGGTAAACAGCCCCAACATATGGCGGGTGATTTGGTTGAGCCGCCCACCTTCAGCGATGTGGCGTTCAATATAGGGAATCATCTGGTGCACCGCTTCCACAGGGTCGCTCTCACCCGTTTCGCCGTATATCCGCGCGTCCGCCGCACAGAGCACATCCGCTGGGGAATGATAGGCCGTGCGCCCGATCATGACGCCATCAAGCCCGCGCGCCAACAACTCCTCGGCTTGATCCAAGGAGGTAATCCCGCCATTGATCGAGATGTGCAATTCTGGAAACTGCGCTTTCATCGCCACGACCAGATCATAATCCAGCGGCGGAATATCACGATTTTCCTTGGGCGAAAGCCCCTTGAGCCACGCCTTGCGCGCATGGATTTGGAACCGCGTCACGCCCGCCTGTGCAACTTTGGAAATGAAATCCGGCAGGACTTGGCTCGGGTCTTGATCATCCACCCCAATCCGACATTTTACCGTAATTTCACAGGTGCTCGCCGCCTGCATGGCCGCCACGCATTCCGCCACAAGCGGCGCGTTTTCCATCAGAATGGCCCCAAAACAGCCCGACTGAACGCGGTCACTTGGGCAACCGACATTCAGGTTAATCTCGTCATAGCCGTGGTCATTTGCCAACACACAGGCCTGCGCGAGTTCCACCGGATCAGACCCACCAAGCTGCAACGCCACAGGATGTTCCGCCGCATCAAAACGCAACAAATGCAACGCCTGCCCGCGCACAAGCGCAGGAGCCGTGACCATTTCGGTATACAGCAACGTGCGTTTGGTCAGCAAACGGTGCAAATACCGACAATGGCGATCCGTCCAGTCCATCATCGGAGCAACGGATAGTCTTGCAGAAGCTAATGCATTATTATTGCTCATATTTTAACCGAAATCACATGCTACTTGATCGCACAAATACCCCTGAAAGACTGGAGCAGAAATGGCGTTCGCTAGGAAGCGTGGTGAGAAGTGGGAAGTGCGCAAGCATGGCGTAACCAAGTCAAAATCCTTTACCAGTAAGACCGCTGCGACGGCTTGGGCCACGGCCCTAGAAGCGGAGTTAGATCGCGCAATAGCAGGCCACAATGCAGATGTGAAGACTGCTGCAATGGGTGACATGATAAGAAAGGACCGCTCTGGGATTAAGCCCTACAAACCTTGGGGCCGCTCTAAAGACGCCGCTCTCAATAAGGTGGAGAAGGAATTGGGTCGTCTACGCACCAAAAACCTGACGTCTCGTAGGGTGGTGCCGTACGCTAGCCCAGTTGCGGGGTGAATGCCTTGATTTTGCTCCGCGAACATAACCTGTTCAGCATTGTTCGCTATGGTTTTGGCGGAGCAATGGACTGCTGCGGCATGTTGAGACCAAGAGCGCCCGATAGTGCTTAATGGGATTTTACCCCGTACAAATCCGATAGATTTAGCCGCGTTGCACATGTTTTCGCTAACCTCAGTGAAGTTGGGTTCACCAGCCTGACGGATAACGAACCAACCAACTTCCGTGTGGCCAGCTTCCTGCTCCTTAATCATCGCAGTAATTTGTTCGTCTGTGGTTCGTTCCTCCATTTGTCCGTCCTTGCGGCGAGCGGATTCAACACAACCATTTTTCGAGGGGATCGCGCTAGACCTAACTACTTAAAAAAAATCTAGGTTTCTGAGCATTAGGCGAGGACGCAAACCAACAAAGCATGGGAAATGACAATAAGCGACAAACTAAAACTAGAAGAATATTATGGAACCTCTGAAAGAACTAGTTTGTCGTTTTTAGAATTTGGATCGATTGATCTTAAGAGGGGGAAAAAGACGACTTGGGACTTTCTTACCGACGATAATGCTATGAATCTTATATGATCGCGAGATATCTTCGGGATTTATTAAAATTTCGAGACGTTCTAGACCTCAAGAAAAGCGGTCAAGACTATGTTGACACCTGCATGGCCGTCAATCACCGTACAGTCAATGCTCGCTTGTATAAGGCTGCCTTGTGTATGACGATGGAAGCCAACAAACTCGATGGTCTGTTTGAAATCGGCAGCACTCTTTTTGGTCTCATAGACGAGGTTGATGCCCTGCTCGCAGTGCGTAATGAAGCTCACACCCGTGAGTATTTGAAGAAGATCCGTTTCATCGGCACCGAAATCAGCAGCTTCATGAATCGCACCGCAGAAGTTCTACACCCAGATGGATCAACTGAAGCTTATTAGTGGGCCCTTTGTAAATGCCTATCTCTCCCAAACCATTCCGGCAACGCGTGGGTCATCGTTAAAAGCCGTCTGAGGAAACTCAAGCCCAAGTCGCGGGTAATCCCGAACGGCCTGTGCCCCCGTTCGAGAAATACGGATACGCCACGTTTGCCGATCCAGAGGTGCACTATTCCGAAAGGCCCGACAGTCCAAAACCGCAAAATTCGCCCCTTTGGACGGGTCACGCACCGAGGCAAACCGAAGGATGCCTACGTCGATTTCCCGCGCGGTGTCCGCAATGTTTTGGCAGGAAGTGTAATCCGTGTGGTGCTGCCAATCTGCGGCATCCGCTTTGAGGCCACCCGTCGTCAAATCAAGCGCGCGTTCGCTTGAAAGTGCGGCGGAAAACGCCGTGTAATCCGCTGGATTGTCGGGAAACGGCGTGTTCGGGCTCTCGGCATAGAACAAAAACCGGTAAAAGACCATTTCGGCGAGCGCCGTTTCTGGGGCTTCAGACCCATACCAGACGCCCTTTGTGAGGCCTGCGCGACGGAACCGCGACCCATGTGGATAGGGCCTGTAGCGGAACGGCGTCGCCAGCAGGTAATCCAGCCCCTGACAGTCCTTGGGCAACGGCGGTTTTGTTGTTTCCAGAATATCCTCAAGCATCGCTTGCTCTTCCAAGCTGTCCACGAGGCTTAATGTCGACACGACGTGTTGCGCCTCAACAAGACGCCACGCGGTGCTGTCAATCGGCTGAACCTCAGATTGGAGCGCGGCGGGTGTCCAGATAGGTGACGACATCCATCAATCCTTGTATTGAGGTCATGCGTTCCAAAGGCTGTGCGCCCAAGGCCGTGTTTTCTGATTTCAGCCACGTACAGGCCACGCGATCATCCCCGCCAACAATCGCGTCAAGCGAACGGAAAACCCGCACGAGGAGCGCGGCAAGTTCGAATGATTTCGTGTTTTGGGCAAGAGTGGCTTCGCCGCTTTTAAACCGCGACACCTGCGCTTCGGAAACCCCAAGCACATCTGCCAGAAATCGACCAGACAGACCGAGGCGTGCGGCGGCACGGGTCGTAGCTTTGGTCAAAATCGCCTCACGACTTGGAACAGAGGCCAGTCTTTGGATGGTGTCCATAAGTGCTATTCCTTTCTGTAGGAATATTATATTAAACATATTTCTACAGGAAGGTCAATATTGAGCTGACAAAATGCCGCCTCCTGATACTCACTCAAGCAGGCTAACAATCTCCGCGTACCCTCGTGATCTCGCATGTTGTAAGGGAGTGACGCCGTCGCGGTCCGAGAGGGAAATGTCCGCACCGGCTTCCACAAGTATCTGAACGGTTCGGACGTGATCCGCACCGCCATTTCCCAAAACCACCGCTTCCATCACGGCAGTCCATCCAAGATTATTGATGTGATCGAGCGGGGCACCCCCCGCGACAAGACGCGCGACGACTTCGGCATGACCCAGATGTGCCGCAGCAATCAGGGCTGTGCCGTCATAGACGCTGGTGATCAAATCCGCCTTATTGCCAAGGCTCATGGCCAAAGACACCATGTCGGGATCGTCGGCGACCGCCGCAATTGTCACCACATCATAGACACCATCTTCCAACGCATTCATGTCGGCGCCCCCCTGCGCCAAGGCCGTAAGCGCGTTGTTGTGAGAGGCAAAAGCGGCAACATGTGCAGGGGTGCGGCCAGCGGGGTCCCGCACGTTCGGGTCGGCACCCGCCGCGATCAAACGGGCAATCTCACCCGCCTGCCCTTCATGCGCCGCACGGTGCAGGCCAACATAAGACGCAACATCCGAACGCGATGGGGCGGTTTGGGCATGGGCGGCACCGAACAGCACCAAGGAGGCAGAAAAAACCAGAGAGCGCAGCATATAGATCCCCTTTTAAAAAGCAGCGGCCCACCCTTTAGTGGGAGCGGGCCGCCTTTGGTTTATTCCGCGTTGATGGCGTCAAGGCCAGCCCGTGCGCAGGTCGCGTCAATGTCCCCCGAGGGAGCGCCACCAACACCGATCCCACCGACCAAAGCGCCGCCGATCTTGATCGGAAGGCCACCCGCTTGAATAACCAGACGGTTATCCATATCGCGCAAACCGTCATTTTGTGGATTGCCACCGATGAAATCGGCCAAACCAGCCGTGTCACGGCCAAGACTTGCGGAGGTGAAGGCTTTACCCGTGCTGCTGCCAACCGTGTGTGGCCCTGCGTTGTCGGCCCGCAAGATTACTTTGGTTACACCACTGCGGGCGACGATCGCGACGCTGACGTTGTAACCTTCGGCGGTGCAGGCGTCGACGGCGGTTTGAGCGGCTTTGGTGGCCATGTCGAGCGGCAGATAGGGCGCGGTTGGCAAGTCCTGTGCGAAGGAGGCGACAGGGGCGAGAAAGGCGACAAGAGCGATTGTACGGATCATTGGATTTTCCTTTTGTTTAACTGATAATCCAACTCTAAATCGCGTGCCTGCGTTGCGCCATTCGTAGCGCCCGCAGGGATGTCCGTAGTTCTACGGACCGGCCTGCGCCTCCAGCCAATACCGCGTCAATTCCGCCGCCGACGAGGTGCCCGCCTTGGCCGCAATCGCCGCACGGTGGCTCTCGACGGTGCGCGGCGACAGGCTGAGTGCGTCGGCCATTTGCTTGGTGGTCAACCCCTTGGCAATCATCCCAAGCACTTCCTGTTCTCGCACTGAGAGGTGATGGACCAGCGCCAAAGCTTCGGCCCGCTCTGCTGAAACCTGCTCTTGGGCTTTAAGTTCGGCATGTCCCTTTTGAATCGCATCAATCAAGTCATGCTCATCCACGGGTTTACTCAGAAAATCCATCGCGCCGTTGCGAAACGCCCGCCTACAGGCCTCAATATCGCCATGGCCGCTGATCACCACTGTGGGCCAGTTTATCCCGTGTTCCCGCAGTTTTTCCTGTAGTTTCAAACCAGAAATCGCGGGCATCCGAATATCAAGAATAAGACATCCCGGATCGAGGCTCGCCGCTTGATTTAGGAAGGTCTCAGGCGCGCCAAAGCTGCGCACATTTAGGCCAACTGTCTCAAGCAAAAGGGTCAGCGCCTTGCGCACGGCCTCGTCATCATCCACGAGATAGACATAGTTTTTCATAAGGAACCTCGGGGGGATGCGAGAGGGATGGACAAGCGGAATGTTGTTTGCGGCGTGTCGGCGGCAAGTTCCAAATCGCCACTCATCTCTTCGACCAGTCGTTGACAGAGCGCCAACCCAAGGCCCGTTCCGTCGCGCTTCCCCGTTACAAAAGGTTCAAAAATACGTGGCCTAAGGTCGGGTGGAACACCAGGGCCATCGTCCAAAACTTCCAAAATCGCCCGCCCTTGAGAGATCTGCGTTCTGATCGTAACTTTCGGGTGGTCTGAGGCATCCAGTGCATTGCGCACCAGATTAAACACAACCTGTTCCACCTCAACTGGGTCCGCGACAATAAAAATCGGCTCCTTCGAAAGCTGCAACAAAATGGTGGCCCCGACGGTTTTAACTTCCAGCGCCAACAGCCGATCAACGCTGTGCACCGCGTCATGCAGGGCGCAGGCCGTGGGCGCGGCGCGATTGGGTTTGCTCCATTTTCTGAGGCGATCAAGGATGTCGGACGCCCTTTGCGCCTGCGTCACCGTATCGTCCAAAACTTGCGCCAACCGCCCAGTGTCTCCCTGCCGGACCAAGTGACGCCCTGCTTGTACTTGACTTAGAATAGCGGTCAGGGGTTGCGCCAATTCATGCGCCATTCCGCTGGCCATCTCGCCCATCGCATTGACGCGCGAAGCATGGGCCAATCGGGTTTCTTGTGCGCTCAATTGGGCACGACTTTCGGCGTCCTTCCGGCGGGCGCGTTGTTTAAGGCCAAGGAGTATCAGCAAAAATAACGTCGAAACCCCAGTGATTGCCGCAATGGTTTTCCCCACGGACAACAAGTCAGCCAAGCGTATCGCCAGCGATGTTTCAAGGATCAATGGCTGTGACGCGCTCCCGAGGGGCATGGAGAAACCGGCACCGTCGGGCGCGATTGTTCCCGTCAATACGTCTCCTTCCGGTGTTGAAATTCGGCGCGAGACAGAGGGCCGCTCCCAAAAGGGATCCTCCGATGCCACCAGCGCATTTGCGTCGATGACCAATGCGAGAGCGTGCCGCGCTGCATCTGTATTGGGGCTGCGTTTCACCAGAAAATATTGTGTCGGCCGCGCGGGCATCTGGTGCAACTGCAACGCGCCATTTGAGCTTTGGGCCATCTCGCGGATAAGCGCGGCAGTCCCAACCTCTAGGCGCGGGAGCGATTGAATGCCCACCTCAGATGGATCAAACGAGACCACATCCACTGAAAGAATGCGTGGGTAAAAGCGCTTGATTGTCGCCGTGACATCCAAGAATAAGTCCTGCCGCTCGGCTCCTCCAGCAACAAAAATCGCTGAAAGGGACGTTAAATGTGCGTCATGCTGATCAGCGCGCTGAGACGCTAAACGATGTAGCGTTGCGCTCTTGACCGTCAGCTCGCGTACCAGCCTCTGCCGTTCAAAAAGCGCCAGGGCTGCAACGGTAAGTGCTAAAACAACACCCCAAAGCGCAAGGGTTCGCCAGATATTTTCAAAAGATGTGCGCGCCGTTTTCATCCGTCTTCATCGCATGCGGCCCACAATTCGCCAATCCGTATTTCTACGGTTACGGCGCACAATGGAACGCAAGCGTTTCCACGGGGCAAACTAACGGGAGATCAATCGATTTCTTGCAGGCGTTTTTCGAGCTTGTCGAGCTTGTCGAGTACGCCCGTCAGTGTTGCTTTCATCTGTGCAATTTCGCCCAGAGCGTCATTCACGCCAGCGGGGCGATCATATGTGTCCGCAACGTGGCTGGTGCCATTGCCTTCGCCGCTGATCAACCAGACCATGGACACGTTCAACAATCCTGCCAAAATCTGGATGCGATTTGCGCGCGGCGAGTCGGCATCGTTTTCCCATGCTTCGACGCTGCTGGCTTCGACACCAATCTTCCCCGCCAGACCTTCCACAGTCAACCCTTTGGCCTCGCGCGCGGCTTCAAGCCGGTCGCCGAATGTGGCGACGGTTTCGTTGAATTGGTCGGTATTCTCAAGGTTTATGGTGGACACGACGGGCTCCGCGTTTGGACTGTATTGTTACAGTACACCCTCCCTAACCTACTATGCCTCAAAATTCAAGTTCGCCGCGCGTTTCATTGGAGCATCTGGCAGCGGCAACGCCCTCAAACTGAGGTGATATTAGCCCGTTTTGAAGACCCCTGCCCGCCAGTGCGACAGGCAGGGGATTGAGCGCAATTACGCCTTCCGGAATTTGCCCTGCGCGGCCTGCGGGGGCTGTGACCTGTTTCAACCTAGATTGCCCGATGCGCTGGCGGCATACCCACTCGAATTCACAGCAAGAGTGGTGAATTGAGACTCCATAAAAACATGCTACCAAACCCTTGATATTGGTTATAAAGATAGACAACGGCCAACTAGTCGCGCACTAAAGTGGCAAATCAAAACGAGGAACCCCCATGTCCAACCCTCCCACTGGCCTTGCCCTCAATCCGGCGGCCACTGAACATTTGCCCTATTTTATCGTTCCTCCGGGGGGCACAGATCAAATGTTTACCGTCGTAACTGTTTTCGTTCTTGGACTGATCCTTGCGCTTGGGGTGTTCTACTTCAAACTCCATTCTATTCCCGAGTCCCTTGCCGAAGAAAAGCGCGGCAACCAGCTTCAGGTTATCGGGGCTTTGTCGCTTTTGGCCCTCTTTACCCACAACGGTTATTTTTGGGTTGCGGCTCTGGTTTTGGCCACGGTGACCCTCCCCGATTTCCTAACCCCTTTCCGCTCAATGGCGCGCTCGTTGCTTCGCATATCCAAAAATGGGGGCACGAAAAATGTTTGAAGTTATCGGCTGCTCCTTGATCACAATCCTGCCCGATTACCTGTACCGCCGCTATGGTCAGGGCAAGCGTATCGGCCATGAAATCACGCTGTTTTCGGTATGGTATGTTCTGCGTTATGGCATCACGGCCTGCGCAATTCTGACCCTTACGCTGATCACCATCATCTTTTACTACCACCCCTCCACGACCAATGTGTCGTCGTTTTATCGCACCATTTCTATTCTTCCAGAATCAAATGGCCGTGTGACGGAAATTTATGTGACAACAGGCCAAGAAATGAAGCAAGGCGATCCGATTTTTAAAATCGACGATTCCATGCAAGTGGCCAATCTTGAGGCGGCAAAAAGTACAGTTTCCGAGGTTGATGCTGCGCTTATTTTGGTCGTGTCCCAGCTTGCCGTGGCGGAAGCCACGATTGCCCAAGCCCAAGCCAGCCGAGACCAAACCGCCAATGAGTTGCAACGTAAACAGGACATTTACAAACGCAATCCCGACGTGGTTACAGACAAGGAACTCGACACTTTAACACAACTTTTGGCGACCAAGGTTGCCACATATGATGCCGCAGTTGCAAATCGCGATGGGGTGATCACCCAACGCGACCTCGTCCTTCCCGCCCAAAAAGAGAGCGCCCTATCGCATGTTGTTGAAGCCCAAGTGGCGCTCGATAAAACCCTCATCAGTGCCGGCGTGGATGCCACTATTTTCCAACTGGCGCTGCAAGTCGGAGATATCGTGAATCCGATGTTCCGCCCCGCTGGCATTATGGTCCCCGAAAGTGATAACGAAGGCTCATTCATCGCCGGATTTGGCCAGATATCCGCCGGCGTTATAAAAGAGGGTATGATCGCGGAAATCACCTGTGCTTCAAAACCCTTCACCGTTATTCCAATGTTTGTGTCCCGCGTTCAGGATGTCATTGCTTCGGGCCAGTTCCGCCCGAGCGATCGCCTTATAGACACCCAAGACGTCGTCCGCCCCGGCACGATAACGGTCGAACTGACACCCCTCTATGAGGGACATACTGACGGTATTATTTCGGGGAGCAATTGCATCGCCAACCTCTATTCAAACCACCACGATCTGATTGCCTCCGGCACCTTGGGGTTTGGTATGAAAACGTTTTACCATGTCACCGATACCTTGGCGTTGGTGCATGCAATTTTGCTGCGGTCGCAGGCATTGTTGTTGCCTGTCCGCACCCTAGTTCTATCAGGGGGTCACTGAGGTCTTGGGGGGCGAATATTGGTGAAATTCTCCGACGGAACCCCCCGCGCCTTTGCCGAATACATCGCACGATCCGCAAAGACTGTAAGCAACCCGACATCCTTTGTATCGCTGGGATACTTGGCCACACCCGCCGAAAAACTCAGATCAATGAGATGGACTTGCTTGGTCAAAGGATCGGTATAGTCAAACGGCTCGCAAATAAGATCATGTAGCCGGAGGACGAATTGTTGGATCTGAGCACGGTTTTGCGCCCCTTTCAGGACAACCGCGAATTCATCGCCTCCTAAACGGGCCGCAATGTCGTCTTGGCGCAGGTTTTCCTTGAGGATGCGCCCGACCTCGGCAATCGCCAGATCGCCCGCGTCATGGCCAAGGTTATCGTTGATGGTTTTGAAACCATTCAGGTCGAGATAAATCATAATCAGCGGCACATCAGGTGTTTCCTGAACGTGCGCCCGCAAGGCCTTGTCCATTCCGCCGCGCGTCAAAAGGGAGGTTTTCGGGTCGCGTTTCACCTTTTCTTCGAGGGTCGCATTTTCCATCTCTAGCTTCAAACGGCGCTCAATTTCAAAACGCAAACGCTGATTGAGGTCTTCAAGGCCATCTGTGGGCGAGCTTGTGAACCGTGCCGAAAGGGCGCTTTGTGTCTCAAGGCGGAGCAGGACACTTGGTTTGCCCCGAAAGCTTTGCGATGGTTCCGGCACCACACCTGTACCAAATATAGCCAAGGTCTCCTGCCCTGCCAACTTGATTTGAAAGAGGTGGTTTGCGTTTGGGGCTGCACTTTCTTGCAAGGCGAGCAACGCGGCCTGTGGGTCCATAAAGGACGCGCAAAAGTCATCTCCGAGATTAAACGCGAACTTCTCATTGGCTGCATTATTCACCGCAACGATTTTACCATTAAGGTCAACGATGACGGTCGCGCCAGCATAGGCATTGGCTACTTTTTGGTAATAACTCCCGCCCGCGTTCATGCGCGCGCCCTCGCTTTAGAAGGGCTAAGTCGCTCAAAATCTCTCTCGCAGGCCATACCTGTCGAGGTCCTGACGAATTTGGCTGCGATACTGTCCACGATGATTAACACTTCATCTACACCATTCAAAAATACACTTAAAACATCACTTGATCGACTAAAATTTAATAAGCCCATAACACCTTAACTTGATAGAATTCGACTTAGTGATTTTGCCAAACGGATTTAGGCTCTTAACACATGCCCACACTTTTAGCACGTGTCTCAAAATTGACCAAGCGCGGGCCGTTTTATAGGCGAGTTCTCGCGAAGGCCTTCCAGCAAAGTGATCAAGACTTAGGCGCTATACTGGGAAATGGCTTAAAAAGACACGCTCTTGACTTTGAAGTCGAGAGCGCCCACATACCCCTTACACAAGCGTTCTGCCGCGTGAGCAGAGATTCGCGATCCGCGAAGAGCGCAGTGTAAGCAAAAAGTTTCCCACATCACGCGGGGGGGCCGTCGTTTGGACATAGGTCGGCATTCGGCCACGCCTTTGGCTTCAAACGCAACCCTAACGCCTTCGCTAGTCCTATTGGGCTGGCGCATTTGTATTTTCGGCACGCCAATTGGCGATGCCGTTTAGCGGGTTTTCCCGCGAAAGGACTATCCAATGGATTTCGACATGCTGGGCCTTGCCCCCCGTCTCGTACAAAAACTAGACGAGCTGGGCATTAAAACCCCAACTCCAATTCAATCCCAAGCCATCCCGCACGCCATGAATGGCCGCGATGTGATGGGCCTTGCCCAAACCGGTACTGGCAAAACGGCGGCCTTCGGTCTGCCCCTTATCCACGCCTTGACTAAGACAGGCGTTAAACCTGCGCCGAAACATGCTGCTGGCCTTATCCTTGCGCCAACGCGTGAATTGGCCAAGCAAATCGCCGACAACCTGAGCGCCTTCACCAAAGGCAGCCACATTAAAGTTGGTCTCGTTGTGGGTGGTGTTTCCATCAACCGTCAGATCGAAATGATGACCCGTGGCCTTGATCTTTTGATCGCCACTCCGGGCCGTTTGATCGACCTCATCGACCGTCGCGCCGTAAACCTGAGCACCACACATTACCTTGTGCTTGATGAGGCCGACCAGATGCTGGACCTTGGCTTTATCCACGCGCTGCGCCGCATTGCGCCCCTCTTGCCAAAAGAGCGTCAGACAATGTTGTTCTCGGCCACTATGCCAAAACAAATGAACGAACTTGCGCGCGCCTATTTGGACAACCCCGTACGCGTAGAAGTTTCGCGTCCCGGTCAAACCGCCGACAAAGTCACCCAATCCGTGCACTATGTCGCTCAAAGCGCCAAACAAAGCTTGCTGGTTGAGCTTCTCGGCACTCACAAAGAAGAGCTTTCGCTGGTCTTTATGCGCACAAAACACAGCGCCGAAAAACTGATGAAAAGCTTGTGCGCTGCTGGGTTTACCGCCGGCTCCATCCACGGCAACAAAAGCCAAGGCCAACGTGACCGTGCGATCAAAGAATTCAAAGAGGGCAAAATCACAGTCCTCGTAGCAACTGATGTTGCGGCGCGCGGCATCGACATCCAAGGCGTAGGCTATGTCTATAACTACGACCTGCCCAATGTTTCAGAAAACTATGTGCACCGTATTGGCCGCACGGCCCGTGCTGGTGCCTCTGGTCAAGCGGTTGCCTTCTGTTCCTCTGCGGAAATGGGCGAATTGCGCGGCATCGAAAAAGTAACCGGAAGCCCGCTTCCAATCGCGAGTGGCCGTGCATGGGAAAATGAAACCCCTGCCAAAAAACCAGGTGGCGGCGGTGGCCGTGGATTTGGTGGTGGCGGTCGTCGCGCAGGCGGCGGCGGTGCCGGAGGCGGCGCTGGTGGTGCTGGTGGCGGCCAACGTCGCTCCAATGGTGGCGGCGGAAACGGTGGCGGCCAAGGGCGGCCAAATGGCGGCGGCGGTGCCGGTGGCAAACCACGTCGCAGTGGCGGCGGCGGTGCTGGCGCAGGTGCAGGCGGCCAACGTCGCTCCCGCGTTTCTTCCTAAATCTCAAACAAATAACCCCGCGAAAGTTTTCCTTTCGCGGGGTTTTCTTTTACACAAGTATTTCTGCGTCTTAGCTTACAAAATCAATGTGATTATACAGGGGAAGTTCGCGAATGCGTTGCCCCGTGGCGGCAAAGATCGCATTGGCCAAAGCGGGCGCCGCGGGCGGCACTGCAGGCTCTCCAATACCTCGAATTTTCGTGCCGTTTTCAAGGCCACGCACGATAATTTCGGGCGCTTGGAACAGGCGCATGGCCTCGAACCCATCGAAATTATTCTGGTCGGCGACACCGTCCGAATAGGTCAGCTCCGCCATGATCGCATGGCTCAGCCCCCAAATAACGCCACCTTGAACTTGGTTCTCAAAGTTGATCGGATCAAGCACGCGGCCCACATCGGCGGCAACAAAAACCTTATCGATTCTGATTCCGTCGGGGGTTTGCGTCACCTCAACAACCTCCGCCACCGGAACTCCAAAGGACAAGTTAAACGCCACGCCGCGCCCGCGTCCCTCGCCCATTTTTTCGCCCCAGTTTGACATCTCGCCAACCGCTTCCAACACCTTGCGCGACACGTCATCCGAACACAAACGCAAGCGCTCTTGCAACGGATCGGCCCCCGCCGCGTGGATCAACTCGTCCAGAAAACCTTCGTGCAAAAAGCCGTTGCCGGACGCGCCAACCGAACGCCAAGAACTCACAGGTAAAAGCTCGGGAACGCGATAGCCCGTGACGCGATAATTCGGTATGGCATAGGGTTGATCCCACGCGCCCGCAACAATCGCGATATCTGGGCCCGGTACGGACATTCCCGCACGCCCCATTTGCGAGGCCGTCACGGATTGCGCCGCAATTCCCAAATCAAAACACGCGACTTTACCATCTTCGACACGGCCACTCGCGTGTGACATTTGCATTGGGCGTGGGAAATCATGCGTCATATCCTCTTCGCGGGTCCACGTCATTTTGATCGGGACATTTGGATAAGCGACGGCCAATTCGACCGCCTGCACGATAAAATCATCCTCTAAACGGCGGCCAAAACTACCGCCAACACTCAACGCATGCAGAAAGATATTTTCCGCCTCAATGCCAAAGGTTTTTGCAATTTTGGCAAGCGCAAAGGTAGGGGCTTGGGTGCCTGTCCAGACATCCAAACGCCCGTCTTTCAAAAGGACGGTTGCGTTCATCGGCTCGAGCGGCGCATGCGCCAAATAAGGAATGCGATAGGTCGCTTCAAGCACGTCACCTTTGGCCAAATCGGCCTCAACATCGCCCTCATCTTTGAACTGACTGTCCTGATACTCCTTTGTGAAAGACGCACCAACGGCCTCCCACAAAGCATCCTGTTCGGCAGGATAAGGTGCGGGGCCCCAGTCAAAGGAAATCATATCCGCCGCCGCAAACGCGCGCCATGTATTGTCGGCGATGACGCCCGCGCCGCCGGTGATAGGCACAACCTTGAGGACACCGCGCGCGGCTTTTGCCTCGCTGTCGTCATACCCCAATACCGCCCCGCCAAGACGCGGATTTGTGCGCACGGTCGCATAGACCATACCGTCCATTTCCATATCGATACCATAGGGAAGCGTACCCGTCGATTTTGCCACGATATCAATGCGCTGCATATCTTTTCCGAGGTATTTCCACTCGGTCTCTGGCCGCAAATTGACCTCTTGAACAAGCGTGACGTTGGCGGCTTCTGCGGCCAAATCCACATAGCTAATACGGGTTCCGTCCGCCAGAATAACCGCGCCATTTTCGGTATTCATGGAGGCCACAGATTGGCCCGTCTGTGCGGCGGCGGCAGCCTTTAACGTCTCGCGGGCAACGGCCCCTGCGATGCGTAGTTTTTCGTATCCATCAGGGACGGTCGAAGACCCGCCTGTGATCTGAACGCCCAGAAGTTTACCCAGTACATGGCCAAACGCGCGCGCATTGGTGGCCATAAATCCGTCGTCCGTCGCGGGAAACGGCATGCCTTCGCCTTGTACAGAACCGTTAAAATACGCGGGGCTTGGCATACCCGGATCAACCTTGATGTCCTGCCAAGCAATGTCCAATTCTTCGGCGACCATCGCCGCCTGAATGGAGTATGCGCCCTGCCCCATATCGGTGCGCGGCGTGATGATCGTAACCCCGTCAGCATCAATGCGAACATAGGGCGTCAACGCTGCGTTCCCCTCGGGTAACCCGTCCAAAAGCGGGTTTGTGATGGGTTTTTTGTATTGGTAAAAGCCAAAAGCCACACCACCAACAATCGCCGCCGACCCGATCAGGAACGTGCGGCGCGCAATTTTTCCAGCGCGACTCATTTTAAACGCCTTTCATTTGTAATGCAGCCGTTTTCACAGCAGCGCGTATGCGTGGATAGGTGCCGCAGCGACAGAGGTTTGCGGACATGCCTTCGTCGATTTCGTCATCAGTTGGCGCAGCATTCTGGGACAACAGCGCGGCTGCCGCCATGATTTGCCCCGACTGGCAATAGCCGCATTGCGCCACTTGATGTGTGACCCAAGCGGCCTGAACGGTGTGCATCAAATCTGGCGTTCCCAGCCCCTCGATTGTTGTAACCTCGCCCTCAACATCCATCGCGGCAACCTGACAGGATTTGACCAATTCGCCGTCGATATGGACCGAACATGCGCCGCATTGTGAAATGCCACAGCCGTATTTGGGACCAGTGATGCCGAGTTCATCGCGCAACACCCACAAGAGGGGCATGTCCTCTTCGACATCCAGGTCATGGACGGTTCCATTTACCAAAAGTTTCATCAAAGTATCTCCGACTTTTTACACTTGTGAAGTTGAGCGGGCCTGCTAGAAGTAAGCATATGTTTACATACAAGACAAAGCAAGTAAACACCTGTTTACAAGAAAGCGGGACCCTAATTCCATGACACTCCCTCCCCGCAAACGAAACGCGAATGCCACGCAAGAAGCGATCCTTGTGGCCGCACGTCGTGTGTTTACGGATAACGGATATGATGGCGCGGGACTGCGCGAAATCGCGGGGGTTGCAGGGGTCAACGTCGCCCTCATCAATCGGTATTTCGGCTCCAAAGATGGGCTTTTTAAGGCCGCAATCATTGAACATTTGCACCTCGAAGAAATTTTCGACGGGGATATGAACACTTTGGGCCAACGGATAGCCGATTATTTCCTCGCCCATCCCGTCAAAAAAGAAGGCTATGACCCCACGCTCGCGATCTTGCGATCAACCTCGAGCGAACACTCCGTGCGGGTTATTTCCGAGGCTCTAGAAGCGACCTTTAACGACGTTTTAGCAAGCCGATTCCCGGACATTGATCCAAAAATGCGCAGGGCCAAAACAGGCCTGCTGGTGTCGGTCATGCTTGGCTATGATATGATGCGGCGCGTGTTCAAAATCAGCGCCTTGGGCGAGGATACGTCGACCGAAGTCCGCAGCCTCCTTGCGCAAAACATTCAAAGCATTGTTGACGCAAAAATCTAAGTTGTGACCCGCGCATTTCGGATTTGAGTCCCGACAAAAACCACAATGAAAACGAAGGTCAAAACCAAGACAATGGTCGGGGCTGGCGCGCTATCGATAAAGACGCTGATATAAAGGCCAAAGCACATCGAAACCATAGTGACGGCCACCGAAATCATCAGCATATATTCGAAGCGTCGGGTCAGCAAAAACGCGATGGCACCGGGGGAGATAAGCAGGGCAATCGCCAGAATAATGCCCGCAGCCTTGAGCGTCGCCACAATCGTCAGCGACAAAATTGCCAACATCCCATAGTGCAAAAAGCCGACGGCCAAACCGGAGGCCTTGGCCTGAATCGGATCAAAGGCGTGCAACAGAAAATCCCGCCATTTCATCAGGAGAATTGCCGAGACAATCAGCGAAACAATGCCCGCCGTCCACAGGTCTTCGGGGCCGACACCAAGCACGTTTCCAAACAGGATATGGTCAAGATGGACGTCGCTTTTGACCTTGGTATAGAGCACCACCCCAAAGCCAAACATGCCCGAAAACACGACGCCCATGATCGTATCCTGTTTCACACGGCTATTATCGGCCAAAAATCCTGTCGCCAGCGCGCAAGTCATTCCCGCCACAAAAGCGCCAATTATCAACGGGATACCCGCAATATAGGCCAGAACAATCCCCGGAAGGACCGCATGGCTTACGGCGTCGCCCATCAGGGACCACCCCTTGAGAACCAGAAAACACGACAGTAAGGACGTGGGTACCGAGACGATCAAAACGATGTAAAACGCATTGTGCATAAACGCGAATTGAAACGGCATCAGGAGGGTATCGATCATGTGTTTCCCCCGATTTCAGCGGCGACACGTCGACGGGCCGCGCGCATCCCATGCTTGGGGGCGAAGTAGAAAGCGAAAAGGAAAACAAGGGCTTGCAAGGAAACGATGATCCCGCCCGTTGCACCATCAAGGAAGAAGGACAGATAGGCCCCCACAAAGGCGCAGACCGCCCCGAGCGCCACACTTATGACTAAAAGCCAGCCAAAGCGGTCGGTTAAAAGATAGGCTGTCGCACCCGGTGTGACGACCATCGAGATCACCAAAAACGCGCCAACAGTTTGCAGCGCGGCAACGCAGGACGCCGACAAAAGTGTGAAAAACAAGACCTTGAGGGCACCGGTGTTCAAGCCAATGGAACGAGCGTGGTTCTCGTCGAAAAACGTCACCATGAGGTCTTTCCATTTTGCCAAAAGGATCACAAACGTGATCCCGCCAATCAGCGCCAATTGCAGGGTGTCGCTAGGCGTAATCGCGAGGATATTGCCCAAGGTGATTGTTTGAATATCGACGGATGATGGCGAGAGCGACACCATGAAAAGCCCGAGTCCAAAGAAGGATGTAAAAATGATCCCGATGATCGCGTCTTCCTTTAACCCCGTACGATTGTTGAGGAAAAGCATAGCCCCAGCGGCCAGTCCACCCGACAGAAATGCACCAAACGCGAAGGGCAGACCAATCATATAGGCGGCAGCAACACCGGGCACGATCGAGTGGCTGAGGGCGTCGCCAATCAACGACCACCCCTTAAGCATCAAAAACGCCGAAAGGAACGCACAGATGCCGCCGACAAGCGCGCTGACCCACATCGCGTTGATCATATACCCATAGGTAAACGGCACCAAAAGCGTTTCCATTACGGGGTTTTCCCCTCGATTTCAGGATCGGGTGCCGCCGTCTGGGCGCGATCATCATAGGTGACAAAGGGGCGCTCGTCATCGGTTAGGATGGTCACGTGGCGGGTATCGTCATCATCGTGCAAATCTTTACCACCCAACACAAAATGCCTCAAAACGCCGCCGAAAGCTTCCTCAAGATTTGCGCGTGTGAAGGTGTCTTCGGTGAGGCCATGCGCAATAACTGTGCCTTTGACCAAAATGGTCCGGTCGCAAAATTCGGGGACAGACCCAAGATTGTGCGTGGAGACCAACATCACCCGCCCTTCGGCGCGCAATTCCCGCAACAAATCCGTGATCGCATCTTCGGTTTGGACGTCGACGCCCGTAAAAGGCTCGTCCAGCAGAATGACTTTTCCGTCCTGAGCAAGGGCGCGGGCAAGGAACACCCGTTTGCGCTGTCCCCCCGAAAGTTCCCCAATTTGACGATAGCGATAATCGACCATCCCGACCCGCGAGAGGGCTTCGGTTACGGCCTTTTTGTCGGCTGACGAAGCAATGCGCAAAAAGCCCATTTTGCCAAAGCGGCCCATCATAACCACATCTTCAACCAGCACCGGAAACGACCAATCCACCTCTTCGGACTGTGGAACATAGGCGACGATATTCTGCTTCAACGCCGACTTAACCGACTGACCTAGAACGGTAATATCGCCTTTAATCGTAGGGACGAACCCCATAATGGCCTTAAACAAAGTGGATTTCCCAGCGCCATTAACCCCGACCAAAGCTGTGATTGTCCCCGTGGGAATTTCAAAACTCGCATCGCGCAAAGCTGTCATGCCATTGCGATAAGTCACCGTGAGGTTGCGGGCGCGAATGCCGGAGGATTGGCCGTTTGCAAGGGTCATTGGTTGCCCCCCAACCCGTCCAGAATTGTTTGCGAGGTCACGCGCAGAAGGTCGATATACGTGGGCACGTCGCCGTCCGCTGTGGTCAGGCTGTCCACATAGAGAACGCCGCCAAAAGCTGTCCCCGTCTCGCGGGCGACCTGTTTCGCGGGATCCGAACTCACCGTACTTTCGCAGAAAATCGCCTTCACATTATTGGCGCGCACCGCGTCGATCACCTTGCGCACTTGCTGAGGTGTGCCCGTTTGATCGGCGTTGATCGGCCAGAGGTAAAGTTCCTTCATTCCGTAGTCACGGATCAAATAACTAAAGGCCCCTTCGCACGTCGCCAGCCAGCGATCCTCTTCTGGAATGGCGAGGATTCCGTCGCGAAGCGGCGCAATTTCGGCCGTGAGCTGCGCCTTATATGCCTGTGCGTTTTCCATATAAATCGTCGCATTTTCGGGGTCGTGCTCAGCAAAAGCTGCAGCGATATTATCCACGTAAATCATCGCATTCTCGAGGGACATCCATGCGTGTGGATTGGGGCGCCCCTGATAATCGCCCTCGACGATATCCATCGGGACGATGCCCTCGGTTAGGATGGCCTCCGGTACATCGCTCAGGTTGCCAATGAACTGCTCAAACCACAGCTCCAAGTTCATCCCGTTCCACAGAATTAAATCCGCGTCTTGGGCTTTGATCAGGTCGCGCGGTGTGGGTTGATAGCCGTGAATTTCCGCCCCGGGCTTAGTGATCGATACAACTTCGGCGGCGTCTCCAGCGACGTTTCTGGCCATATCTGCAATCACAGTAAAGGTCGTGAGTGCCTTAAATTTCTCTTTTGCGGTGATGGGTGTGGCCGCAGCAAAAGCCGCCAAACATGTGATCGCCCATAGTGATTTTCGCGCCAGCATTGCCCTACCCCGAGGTGAATTTCGTTACCTCCGTTTATGAGAACCATTCGCAACTGTCAATGCAATTGCGAACCATTCGCAACTTTATCCCCTTCCCAGCCAACGCGCAGAATCTGGCTGGACGCTGAGATCGAAAAACGATGTGTTTTCATACCATCGTTGTTAGCTCGAAAAGCCTAAAAACGCGCAATCAAACACAGGCTATGGACACTCCTCAATAGATCATGCCTAAATCCCCAAAACATCTGAACTTGAGGAAAAACGGCGTGGATATAACCTACAATTCTCCGACAAAAACAAGCTACGACGTCGTCATCATCGGGGGTGCCATGCTCGGCTCTTCGGTGGCGTGGTTCCTCACCGATAGCCCTGATTTTCAGGGGTCAGTCCTCGTGGTAGAGCGTGACCCAAGCTACGAATTCGCCTCAACTTCGCATACAAACAGCTGTATCCGTCAACAATTTTCGACCGAAGTCAACATTAAGGTCAGCCAGTTTGGCGTTGATTGTATTCAGAATTTTCGTGAATATATGGGTGGCGACACACGTATTCCCGATATTACGCTCCAAAGCTTTGGCTACCTTTATTTGGCCGATACAGAGGCCTTCGCACAAACCCTGCAAGAAAACCAAAAACTGCAATCGCGATTGGGGGCCGGCACAAAATACATGTCTCCCGACGAAATTCTGCGCGACTACCCCTTCTACCAACTCGACGACATTATCGGTGCCAACCACAACCGCGTTAACGAGGGCTATTTCGACGGCAACACCATGTTTGATTGGTGGAAACGAAGTGCGCGCGAGCGGGGCGTGGAATTCTTGAGCAATGAGGTCGTTTCGATGGCCAAAAACGCGGCGGGAACACGCGTCACCTCTGTCACCCTCAAATCTGGCGACGTGATTTCCTGTGGAACGGTTGTGAACGCCTCCGGCCCGCGCGCCGCCGTCACCGCGCGCATGCTGGGCATAGATATTCCTGTAGAGCCGCGCAAACGTTTCACCTTCATTTTCGCCGCAGAAACCCCGCTTGATCGCGACCTTCCTTTGACGATCGACCCGTCAGGCATCCATGTGCGCACCGATGGCGCGTATTATATGGCGGGTTGTAAACCCGATGAAGATCCCGCCGTCGCCTTTGACGATTTCGCCCTCGACCACGACATTTGGGAGGACAAAGTCTGGCCCATCCTTGCCACCCGCATCCCGCAATTTGAGGCCACCAAGCTGGTCAACACATGGGCGGGGCATTATGCGTATAATACGTTGGATCAAAACGCGATTGTTGGCCCCCATTCCGAGGTCGAGAATTTCATCTTCGTTAACGGGTTTTCAGGCCACGGATTTCAGCAATCCCCCGCCATGGGACGCGGCGTGGCCGAATGGATAACCCACGGCGCCTACCAAACCCTCGATTTGTCGCCCTTCGGATATGCGCGTGTGGCAAAAGGTGAAAAATTTATTGAAAAGGCAGTGATATGAACCTCCAGAAAAACCCGTTTACACAAGCAATTCAATCGGGCGAAAAGCAAATCGGCCTGTGGATCACCCTCGCCAGTAATTTCACCGCCGAAGTTGTGGCCCCCTGTGGCTATGATTGGGTAGTGATTGATTGCGAACATTCCCCCAATGAAATTCCGTCGGTGATTGGCCAACTCCAAGCCTTTGCCAACACGGGCACGACCGCCATTGTGCGGCCCGACTGGAATGATCCCGTTAAAGTAAAACGCCTGCTCGATGTCGGCGCGCCGGGCCTGTTATTTCCGATGGTGCAGAATGCGGATGAGGCGCGCGCAGCGGTTGCCGCCACGCGTTATCCTCCACGCGGAGTTCGGGGTGTGAGTGGCCTGACCCGCGCCAATAAATTTGGCCGCATCACGGATTACTTTGCGAAAATCGAAGACGAAACGACGGTGATTATACAGGTAGAAACCCGCGAAGCCTTGGCCAATGCTCTTGAAATCGGCGCCGTCGAAGGCGTGTCGGGGGTTTTCTTTGGTCCGGGGGATATTGCCGCCGATTTAGGCTATCTTGGCAAGCCGCTTGCGCCCGAAGTTTGGGAGGCCATCTGGCCCGTTGCGCGCGCCTTGATGGCAGCAGGCATCCCCGTCGGCACGCTTGTCGCCGACGCAGAGTTTGCCGCGCAATTACTCAACGATGGGTTCACCTTTGTCGCTTGTGGCTCGGATTCAGGCTTGCTCGCAAAAGCCAGCGATGCCCTTTTGGCAAAGGTCAAATCAGACCTCAAATGATGGCGCGCTTACCACATGTATTGATATTAAGACGAGTTTCCTCGCGCGGATAGTTGACGCGTTGCGGCAACTGTCGCAACAGTTCGTTATGAAATCTGATATTTTTACCGCCCCCGTCCCGTCCGCGCCCCGTTCCAATGTAATGTCTTTGTGTCTTGGATGCCTATTGCTATTGGTCGCTGGCTGTACACATGTTCCGTTCGAAAAAAACCACACGCCAACTTCGGCTACGGACATTTTGGGCTCAAGCAGGGTCACACGCGTTGCCACGCAAGAGACCCTTGAGAGCGGCGGGAAAACGACATTGATTCCCTTGGTTTCAGGAAACGACGCTCTTGGCGCACGCTTGCGTCTCATTGAAGCCGCGGAGCACACGCTAGACATTCAATATTTCCTGATTAAACCTGACCTCGCAGGCGGTATTTTTGCGCGTGCTTTGATTGATGCCGCGGAACGCGGGGTGCGGGTGCGATTCCTATTGGATGACGTTTTCACCTCCGCGACCGACGATGAAATTGCGCTTTTGAATGATCATGAGAACATTGAAATGCGCTTATTCAACCCCCTTTCACGCAACGCCACAAAAGGCGCGAATTTCCTACTCGATTTCAATCGCGTCAATCGGCGCATGCACAACAAAACGCTAACGGCGGACAATGCGGCCTCCATCGTGGGCGGGCGTAACATTGCGGACGAGTATTTTGAGATCAACTCAGACGCAGAATTTGCCGATTTTGATATATTCGTCATGGGGCCCGTCACAAAGGACATTGCAAAATCCTTCGACGTTTATTGGAATGACCCGCACTCCGTCCCGATGGAAAACTTCCAAGAACTAGGTCTCAAGGTGGACAAAGAAAGCCTACAGCAGGACCTTCGTGGCCGTGCGGATCAAGCCGAGAAAGATCTCTATGCCAAAGCCATGAGTTCGGAGTTTCTTGCTCAGGTGTTGGACGGGACAATCCAACCCCTTCGCGGCGACGCACGGGTTGTAACGGATACCCCGCAAAAAACACGCAATACGGTCAAGGAAGGCCCTCGGACGCTTTCCGACGAGCTCAAACAGCAAATCCTTTCGACACAGTCGGACGTCATTTTAATGTCGCCCTACTTCGTGCCACGCCCATCGGACCTTGCGATGTTTAAAGCCCTCAGCCGCGCGGGACGACGGGTGATAATCCTGACCAACTCCTTGGCCGCGACCAATCATGCCTATGTGCACGGCGGGTATGCTCCGAGTCGCAAAGGGCTTTTGGAGGCAGGCGTTGAGTTATATGAAATCCGCGCGGATTCGCTACAGGCCTTGGGGCTCCTCCCACCAGACAGCGACGTTGTACTCACGATGCACACCAAAGCGGCCGTTTTTGATGCCAAATCCGTCTTTGTTGGCTCGCTGAATTATGATCCCCGTTCGATTGAAATCAACACCGAGTTTGGCATGTTTATTGACTCGCCTGAGCTTGGGGAACTCTTTCAAACTGGCGCCCTCAAGTATATCAAAACCCATGCCTATAAGCTGTCATTGGACCCCAAGGGCAACATCCTTTGGACGATTGCCACACCTCAGGGCATCGAAGTTGAAACCTCCGAACCCGGGGCGAGTTTTTCAAAGAAAACCATCGCAAATATCACCAAGTTCCTGCCAGTTAAGGGACAACTCTAGGGCAGTCGCGGGAAAGGCTTTTCTCTGCGGGAGAATTTTGTAGACTGGGGCAACTCTTACCGTTGCCTCAGCCTACGGCCCTTACCTTTAAGGATTTCGCGCCATGCCCCACGACCATTCGGATCACGCCCACAGCCATCTGCCCTCGGACCCTGAGTTGCGAGTGCGCGCGCTCGAAAGCTTGCTGGTGGACAAGGGGCTGGTTGATCCGGCGACGTTGAATGCGCTGATTGATACCTATGAGAATAAAATCGGGCCGCGCAATGGGGCGCAGGTTGTGGCGCGTGCTTGGGTCGACGCGGCCTATCACGCGCGTCTTATGGAGGACGCCACCGCCGCCATTGCCGAGTTGGGCTTCATGGGGCGACAGGGCGAGCACATGGTGGCCGTGCAAAACACGCCAACCCAGCACAACCTCGTCGTTTGTACCCTCTGTAGTTGCTACCCGTGGCCGATCCTTGGCATCCCGCCGACGTGGTATAAATCCGACGCCTATCGCAGCCGCGCCATTCGCGAACCCCGCGCCGTTTTGGCCGAATTCGGGGTGGAGTTGACCGATGGCCAATCCGTCCGTGTTTGGGACTCCACCGCCGAAGTACGCTATTTGGTGGTGCCAATGCGCCCAGAAGGAACGCAGGACCTTTCGGAAAGCGATCTCGCGGCGTTGATCTCGCGCAACGCAATGATCGGCACCGATTTGGTCAAGGCACCCAGCGCGTGAGCCGCGTGCATGATATGGGCGGGCGCTTTGGCGACGGCCCTATCCCCGAAAAGGACGATAGCGAGGTTTTCCACACCGATTGGGAGGCCCGCGCCCTTGCCCTCAACCTCGCTTGTGGCGCTCTTGGCGCGTGGAACATCGACGCCAGCCGCCACGCACGGGAATGTTTAACCCCCAAAGATTACGCGGGATTTTCCTATTACGAAAAATGGCTCGGCGGTTTGACGGATATCCTTGTCGACCGTGACCTCCTCACAATGGAGGATTTGGACAGCCCTCCCGCGGGCCCAGCGCACAGGCCTGATCCACGCGCTCTTAAGCCCGAAAACGTAGACCGCGCGATGCATGCGCAAGGCTCATATATGCGGCCGGAAGGCCCCCAAGCCAAGTTCAAGGTCGGCGATCCTGTGCGCACGGTTCCCCATGCCCAGAACACCCTCTTGAAAGGCGGCCACACCCGTCTGCCCGCCTATGCTGCGGGGCGCAACGGCACGATTGAGCGTCTGCACGGCAATCATGTCTTCCCTGACAGCAACGCGCATTTTCTCGGCCCAGCGCCGCAACCGCTTTATGCCGTGCGTTTTAGCGCGCAAGACCTTTGGGGCGCGGATGCCGAAGCCACAGGGGATGATATGGTCCTTGATCTGTGGCAAAGCTATCTACTGGAACCCAGCGAGTGAGTGCCTGCGCGCCGAACGCGCCGCCCACGCCAGAAGCCACCTTCGAGGCCCCGTGGCATGGACAGGTCTTTGCCCTCACGGTGGCGCTCAATGAATCCGGTGTCTTTGCATGGCCTGAATGGGCACAAATGTTTGGTGCGCGCCTTGCCCTTGCGGGAGCTGCGCATCCCCTTGACGGCAGCGATGACTATTACCGCGTTTGGGTGGCCACCTTGGAGGAGATGGTCGTTGCAAAAGGGATGTTTGCGCCCGACGCGCTTGAGGGAATGAGGGCGCTGTGGACGGACGCCTTTCTCTCTACCCCCCATGGCCAGCCTGTCTCGCCCAAGAAACCAGAGTAACAGCCTGCACACAGAAAGTTGTGATCAAAACCTATACCTGACTCGCATCTTCTCTTAAGGTTCAAAAATAGCTTTGTCCATTTGGAGCCCTCATGTCCTATCTGCACCGATTTACCACTCTTACCGCCTGCTTCTCGCTCGCGGCGAACGCGGCCTTTGCGTGGCCTGCCCAAACCACTGCTGACTTAAACATGCGCCAAGGTCCAACGACTGGCGCCCCCGTCATGACCACCCTCCCCCAAGGCACATCAATTGAGGTTGAGGAATGTGACGATGCCGCCGCTTGGTGTGCTGTGACGGTGGATGGGAAAACCGGATTTGTTAGTGGCAAGTATCTTACCGAAGCCGATGAGCCCAATAAATGGCCGCGCACCTTTTCCAACGACAAGGGCGCGAGTGTTACCCTTTACCAGCCGCAAGTGAATGACTGGAAGAATTTCACCAAGATGACCGCCCTTGTGGCCACCCAAGTGAAGCGCAGCAAAGACGCCGAGCCACTTTATGGGATCATCACAATTTCCGCCGATACAGTTGCAGATCGCGAGAACAACGAGATTATTGCCACTAATATTGTCATCACGGACCTCAGCTTCTCTAACCTTACGCGCGATGACATGGACGCACTTGCGCTGGGTGTGGGTAAACAACTCCCCACCGGTGAAATCACTCTCTCCCTCCCCCGTACAACGGCGAGCCTTGAGAATTTCCAATCCTTCACCGACCTTAAAGATTTGGACACCACCCCTCCCCTTATTTATGTCAGCGAAAAACCTTCGATCCTTGTGATGACAGATGGCGAGCCCCTTACGGCAACAGTCGACGGCGTTCCAGACTTGGCCTTTACCGTGAACACCAACTGGGACCTGTTCTCGATCTATGACTCGGGTAAATGGACTTTGCGCAATAACACCAGTTGGCTAGAGGCCGAGGACTTGAGCGGCCCATGGACTGATGTTGCCACCCTCCCCGAAATCTTCACCACCCTCCCTGACGATGGCAACTGGGATGACGCGCGGCGCGCTGTGGCAGAGGGCCTCACTCCCAGTGATCCACTCCCCGAAGTCTTCTATTCCAACGTCCCCACCGAATTGATCACCATGGATGGTCCGCCCAACAAGGAGCCCGTCAGCGGCACCAAGCTGGAATGGGTCAGCAACACACAGTTTGATTTGTTTTACCACACGGTTGAGGCGCAATGGTACTTCCTCACCTCTGGCCGTTGGTTCCGCAATAAGGATCTGAACGGCGACGATTGGACCTTTGCCTCGGGCGACCTTCCCGAAGATTTCCGCAACATTCCCGATGACGCCCCCTATTACGCGGTGCGCTCATCCGTACCCGGTACCCCCGAAAGCGAAGAAGCGCGCCTGCTTGCGAGCATCCCAGAGATCGCAGCCGTAGACCATGCCTCGGTCAAAGCGGATGTCTCCTATGCGGGCGACCCTGAGTTTACCCCCATCAAGGGCACCGAGATGAGCTATGCCCTCAACAGCAACGAGACGGTCCTGAAAGTTGGCGATGTATATTACACTGTGATCGATGGCATCTGGTTCAAAGGCGACAGCCCGCAAGGACCGTTTGAAGTCGCGACCTCGGTGCCAGACGTCATCTATACCATCCCCGCAACCGAACCCGTGCACAACGTCACCTACGTTACGGTTGTCGATTCCACGCCGACAACGACCTACTTTGGCGTTACGGCGGGGTACTTCTTTGGCTATTATGCATGGGGCAGCATCTTCTATGGCCCCGGTTGGAACTACCCCCCCTATTGGTCCGGCCCCGGTTATCGCCCTCCAGGGTTCCGCCCTCCCTTCATTCGCCCTCCTGGCTATCGCCCCCCTGGGTTCCGTCCCCCCCATGTGCGGCCCCCAATTGCCGTGCGTCCCCCCGCGTTCTATCCGCGTCCTGTGACCTATGGCATCGGCGGCTATTATGATCCCAAGCGCGGCCAATTCGGGCGCTATGGTGACAACTACGGCCCTGATCGCGGCTTGCCCAATGCGCCCAAGATTATCAACAAAGACGGTAATTTCGTGCGAAACCAACACATAACGCCCAAGGCTCAACCCCTTGGCGCGAGCCGTCCCTTCGTTTCGGCGACCAACCCACGCCTGTCTACCGCACAACTTGGAAGCGCGGCCGCTTCTGTGGGCGCTGGACGTGCCTTTAACTCGTGGAAAGGCAATAGCGGCGTCCTAAAAGGCAGCCCTGCTGCGCACCAACTCGCAGACAATCGCCTCGGCGCTTTGGCAGGCAACAAGGTGAATGGCACCCAAGACCTCAAATGGGCCGCAGGCGCCAAAGACGCCGTTCTTAGCAATGGTAAGGCTGGTGATCTGTTTGCGGGCAAAGACGGCGGTGTCTATCGTCAAAACAACGGCAAATGGGAGCGCAACGACGGTGGCGGCAAATGGCAAGGGGTCCAACAACCCAAAGCACTGCCGCAAATCAACCGCCCCGCACAACTCCCCGCTGCAGGCACAACCCGCCCCGCGCAACTGCCAGCCACAGGCATCAATCGCCCAACCCAACTGCCTGCAAACGTGGGTTCGGCCTATCAAAACCGTCAAACGGGCAACCAACGCCAAATCCAAAACCGCAACATTCAACGCCCCAGCGGCGGCATTCAATCCCGCCCCTCGGGCGGCGGACGTATGGGTGGCGGCGGTGGCCGTATGGGCGGTGGTCGCAGGTAGCAAAATGGGGGCGTATTGCCCCCACCATCTAGTACCAAAAAAAAGGCCCCGCGATGGGGCCTTTTTCACGTCAGCACTTAAACGTCTATGACGTCATCCGACCTATCCCCATAAATCCGCCGCATATCCGGTGCCTCAGTGCAATACATATGCACCCAAATATAGGCATGTTGAAACAGCGCCACCACCAGCGCATTCCACGACCCACAGATCAGCGCAATCCCCGTCAGGCCAAGGAACACAACGCTATACATGCCGTTATCGACGTATTTAAAGATCCCTTTCTTCACCATCGGCATCTCGGCATATTCATCGCGGAAATGGTCGCCCCCAAGAGCGCGCGGCAAAGTGAAATACACAAGAACAGAATGCATGCCGTAAACCGCCGCCCCCAACAACGCGACGCCAAGAATGACTTCGAGCGTGTTATATCCCGTGATCGGTGTTCTATCGCTCAAACCCGTTAAAAGCACAGCCAAAGGGCGCGCGATCAACAACGGAAGGAATATCCCCGCCCAGACCTGCATATCCCGCTCGCCAAACCGCTTGCTCATCCAGTTTTTGTAAAGCTGCAGCCGAAACACACCAGCCACAAGCGCCTGATGGACAATGGCGAGGATAATGGCAATCTTGGCCCATACGATGGAATTCAGCAGCAGATACCAAGGTCCGTCCTCCACCCGTACAAGCAATGAACACGCGCCAATCGCCATAAAAGCCGCGATCGCTGCGTGCTGAAACTGGCCCTCAAATAAATCGCGAAACCTCGACTTCGCGCGAATATCTTCCAAATGTGACATGACTTCTCCTTTTTGAACGCAGTCTTTCGCACCTCCTGAGCGGATGGCAAGTGTTTTTCCAGTTTTGCTCCCTTACGCAAGACTGAAAGGAGCGCAATTTGGGTTGTATAGGTCGCGATAAAAGTTAGGCTTTCGTTGGAACATCGGAGGGGGGAACATGGAGCAAAAAGCCAGAATTTGTGTTGTGGGAGCGGGGCTTGTTGGTAAACAACACCTCAACGCACTCACCCACACCCAAGACGCTATGCTTGTCGCGCTGGTGGAACCCAATTCCGAGGGGGCCAAGCTTGCTGCCACCTATAGCGTCCCGCATTTCACCACCCTTGAGGCGATGTTTGCCGCCACAGAGGTGGATGGGGTTATCCTTGCCACGCCAACGCCGTTGCATGTGGAGCAAGGGCTTATGTGCATCGAGCACAATTGCGCGGTCCTTGTAGAAAAACCCCTCGCCGTCACCGCAAAGGAAGCGGAAAAGCTGGTTCAAGCGGCGCAGGCAAACGGCGTCCCCCTCCTTGTTGGCCACCATCGACGCTACAACCCGATTATCCAAAAAGCAGCCTCCCTCATATCTGAAGGCGTCATCGGCGACATCCGAAGCCTGCAAGCCACCTGCTGGCTATACAAACCCGACGACTATTTCGACGTTGCCCCGTGGCGAACCCAAAAAGGGGCGGGGCCGATTTCGGTCAACCTCGCACATGACGTTGATCTCATGCGCCACCTCTGTGGCGACATCATAACCGTACAGGCCCAAGCCGCCCCCTCTCGACGCGGACACGATAATGAGGACGTCGCCGCCGCAGTGCTTGGGTTCGCCGATGGGGCCATTGGCACCCTCACCGTGTCCGACGCCATCGCCGCCCCTTGGAGTTGGGAACTTACGGCGGGCGAAAACCCCGCTTACCCCGCAACGAACCAATCCTGTTATCACTTCGGTGGCTCAAAAGGGGCGATGTCCCTACCCGACCTCACGGTCTGGACCCACGACGCGCCGCAAAGCTGGTGGTCGCCCATCCGTGCAGCCTCCTTCCCCTGCGCCACGTCCGCACCATTGGTTAATCAAATCGAACACTTCGCGGCGGTCATCAAGGGGCGCGCGTCCCCGTTGGTCTCAGGCGAAGAAGGCCTCAAAACCATGCATGTTTTGGAAGCCATTCAAACCGCCTGTGACACAGGGCAAACCGTCCACATCCCGCGCTAATCTGCTTGCTTGATCGTCTCAAGGATCAACATCGTGGTTGTGTCCGAAACGCAGGGGATTTTCTTAAGTTTGGCCAAGACAAAATCTTTGAGTTCCTCAACATCCCGCGCACGGGCTTTCAGGATATAGTCCAGATTGCCCGTCACCAGCAAACATTCCGTCACCTCGGGCATCCGCTTCACCGCCGCGAGAAATTCTTCAATATCTGCAGGGCCTTGGCGGGACAAACGAATGTTCACCATGACGGTCACCCCATGCCCCATCGCCGTCGGATTGATCTGGGCACTATAGCCAGTGATAACGCCGCTGGTCTCAAGGCGACGCACGCGGCGACTGCAGGGCGTGGGCGAAAGCCCCACCCGTTGCGCCAAATCAAGGTTCGAAATTCGCCCTTCTTGGCGCAAAACCCGCAGAATTCGGTGATCCGTCACGTCCAATTCAATTTTGGTCATATTAGCTACGTATTCCCTATATTTTAGCCAATCCTTGCGGAACTATAGGGAATAACATAGATGTTTGCACGGATTCTCTCCCCAATATCCCCTAAACTGCACGCACGGCGAAACCAAGGAATCCACCATGTCTATTTTTGAACACCCAGAATTCGATAACCACGAAAAGGTCTTGTTTTGCCACGACCCCGCCGTTGGTTTGCGTGCGATTATCGCCATTCACTCGACCGCTCTTGGACCTGCTGCAGGGGGCTGTCGGATGCACGCCTACGCAAGCGAGGACGCAGCACTCACGGATGTTTTGCGCCTGTCCAAAGGCATGAGCTACAAAAACGCGGTGGCAGATTTGCCCTTGGGTGGCGGAAAATGCGTGATCATTGCAGACCCCGCACGCGCCGATAAAGCCGACCTTTTGCGCGCCTTCTCCAGACATGTTCAGGACCTTGGTGGCCTGTATTGGACCGCAATAGACGTCGGAGTTGGCCCCAAAGACGCCGATATTTTGGCCGAAAACTGCGACTATATTTTCTGCCGCGCCGAGCAATACGAAGAGGGCTTCAACCCGTCATCCTTCACAGCCCTTGGTGGCTTCACAGGCATTCGCGCCGCGGCAAAGCACGTGTGGGACCGAAATGATTTGGTTGGTTTACGCGTTGCAATTCAAGGCCTTGGCGGGACAGGCGCCGACCTCGCGCGCCAATTACATGCCGCCGGAGCAGAACTTGTTGTGGCCGATGTCCGCGACGAGGTCGTTCAGGATGTCGTTGCAAAATATGGCGCCACTGCCGTTTCCCCCGACCGCATCCACGCCCAAGACGTCGATATCTTTGCGCCCTGTGCGATGGGGGCCGTTGTGAATGCGACAACCCTTCCAGAAATCAAAGCAAAGGTCATATGTGGCCTCGCCAACAACCAGCTTGCCGAACCAAAATTCGGCCGCGCGCTGCAAGAGCGCGGTATCACATATGTGCCCGACTATGTGGTGAATGCGGGCGGTGTCATGGGGGGCTCGACGGTGATTTTCTCAACCCCGTCGCGCGAGGCAGATGTGGCGCGGATCACGGGCCTGTACCACACGATCCTCGATATTTTGAAACGAGCGGATGACGCGCACCTCCCCAGTTCAGAAGTTGCCGACGACATTTCTCTCGCCAAAATCGCCGCCGCGCGCCCGAAGGCGTAAACCGTTTCGAAACCTAACCTCCCCGCCCGTCAAATGCGCGGGGAGTTAAGCAGAGGCCCGCATTTTAAAGCCCCGTTTTCGCAGTTCCGCCCGATAAAAGGCTGATTGCGCATCGTCTTCGTGCAGAAAATCCGGAGCACCAACCTTGTGAACGCGCGCTGTATTATAGCTATCAGCTTGCCACCAATGCGGGTCGGCACGCATCCTTTCTGCTTGGTCCTTGGCAAGAAACTCAAGAAGGGCTTTGTTGTGCTGCAGGTGGTGGCGTATGATGCTCTGAACTTGATTTGCACTCAAACACCACGGTTTTTCACTGTTTTCTACCTTCAATTTTGCCAAAATCAACGCCGCTTTTGAGTCGTGAATGTCTTTGCGCAAACCACGATTATTCAACAGAAACTTGATGGCTGAAATATCCAGAGATCGGTTCTCGATTTCGGCTGCTTCGACGGGCGCATCACACCCAATAGCTTCAAAAAACTGCGCCACAACATTCCCGTTGGCAAGGGCAACGTTGAGGTTAGATATCTGATCGATCTCCCGAAGGTTTTTTAATCGTTTCAACCAATTGCAGCCTTCTCTGGCGGCAGGAAACCATGCGGAAAAATCCTTCTGATACGGAAACTCTTCCCATAGGCCCCATTGCCACCAGGCACTATTTATCCATTCGACTTGAGGGCGCACGTATACGAAAACCTGACATTTCAACCCCAGATGTTGAAAAATTTCGGGACCGAGATGGCGCGATAACAAGGAAAAATTCCCCTCGTTGGAGATAATAGGCACCTCGTTTCGCGCCCGCATTTGTGCAAATAATTTACGAATACGCGCAATCGATCTTGCGTTTGGATGCCAGCTTCCGTCTTGGTTTTGGGTCAGGATTATTTCGTCAAAGCGGGCCGATTGAAGATACGCGCGGCGCGTGGTTTTCATAATGAGTTTAATCGCAAGCCCGCCAAGGATTTGTTCTCGACGTAGGACAATATACCGATAGGTCACCCCCGCGCGGGACGTAAAAGTCGGCCGCAATGATAGCGCGCGTTGCAAGCTGGAACTGCCGCATTTGGGCGCACCTATATGCAGGATTGGGTCTAGATTTCGATCCATGCTGTACAAAACTCACTCGAATTTGATCGGTGCGCGCCAACGGGCGACACGGGATGGCCCAAACGGACACGCTTTGGTATAGAGCTTCACCCCACGGATTTTAAGCACCAATTTTCACGCGTTCACCCTGCCAATTTTGGCGGTGATTTACATACTCACCGGTTTTTCGCATCCGCGCAAATCGGACAAGCCATCAATCACTTCTTGCGCTGTCTTCTCAATTGCATGATCGATCAACCCCTCAGGATTTTGCATGACATTTCCGATATTCCCTTTTAATGCAACAAGTTGCGTATTTAGAATATCCACTTTGGCACTGAGGGCACTGGCACGTTCCTCGGTGAATGAATTTGGCGTCTGCGTGAATGCCGCAAGCTCACCCCGCAATTCCGCCGCGTCCTGTGAGAGGGAAATCACAGCATCCCGAAGCGGGGCCACTTGCACGAGATTTTCAGAGAAAGTTTGTGTCAGACCATCAACGGCCTTCACGACGCGCAATTCCAAAAAGAGGCAAACGGCCGCGAGGAGCAACGTCGCATTGAGCAGCGCAAGCAAAAGGTGACCGACCGTACGGCCAAGGCGAGATGCGGTAATCTTCATTCACTAACGTCCTTGTGTGGCAATTTTAATGCGCGGCAAAACCTGTCTAAAACAAGAAGGTATCGCCAGAAACCGATTTTGCAAGACATACCGCGCAACAAGTCCTCTGGCCCTCGTAATTTCCGGTCCTGGGCGGCAGCGGCGATATTGGAAGCCGCCCCCATGCCCGCCTCATTTGAGAACAAACCGCCATTGAGATAATGAGCCACAGCAATTCCGGCACTTGAGGGAGGTTCAAAGCCATGACGATGATGGCCACAATCAGATAAGCCCCCACCATAATTGGCACCAAAAACTGGGCCACTCGTATCCCGTCAAAAATCACGACACCCGCCGCGGCGGCGACCAGAGCGCCGACGACTCACTTGGGGATTCCAATCAATCCGCTGAAGGATTCCGCGATTGAATTCGATTGAACTGCCACGAAAATCATTCCCGAGCTTATAATTAAACAGACAGAAAAAACCGCGCCCGGTCCCCCAAGCGTAAGAGCAACCGCGACGCCCGCAGGGTTGCATGTTCCAACGCGCGACGCCAAACTTACCGATAGGGCTTGAAACGGGGTGATCCCATACGAATCCGCCGCGGGCCGCGCCACAACCAACCACACCATTTCGCCAAAATGCCGGAGCTGAATCCCGCCCAATCGAAGGGTGAAAAACAGCCCCGCACCCAACAACCCATAAATCAAAACGTAATTCCAGAGGATGGCATTCAAGCCATCAATAATCGTGTTCATTTTGCTTGCCACAAAAAATTTAGAAATGAATTCTGTTAAATATTTAAAAAACTATCTGGGGTTTTCAAATCGTTGGCTCCGCTTCATGCCTATTTAACTTGAGGCCGCGCGTGATGGGAAATTGTATGCATACTTAAAGGCGACTAAAATAATCGGGTTTGACAAATCCAACTAAATCACTCAGATATCTGCGCACTGGCACTTTCCCAGACAAATGGATTCGACAGCGAGGACAGACTTCCAATGAAACGCGCACTTATTTCCACACTTTCCCTAAGTTGCATGCTAGCGGCCCCCGCATGGGCCGGCGACAAAACCGCAACCCTAAACACCTATGCTGATATCGCTCAGGCGACATATGAAGACAGTTTAATCACTGCCCAAAGCTTGCAAGTTGCAATCGACGCATTGGTCGCAGCCCCTTCTGCGGAAACTTTGAACGCCGCCCGCAAAGCATGGCTCAGCGCCCGCGTCCCCTATCAACAATCTGAGGTCTTTCGCTTTGGCAACGCCATCGTCGACGATTGGGAAGGCAAAGTGAATGCTTGGCCGCTTGACGAAGGTTTGATCGACTATGTAAGCGACGCCTATGGCCAGCCCACTGACGAAAACACCCTTGCCGTATTGAACGTCATCGCGAACCCGAGCTTCCTCCTATCCGGCACTGAAATTGATGCTTCTTCCATCACGCCAGACTTTCTGGCCGCAACCCTGCACGAAGCAGACGGCGTTGAGTCAAATGTCGCCACGGGATACCACGCCATCGAGTTTTTGCTCTGGGGCCAAGACTTGAATGGCCACGGTTTGGGTGCGGGCAATCGTCCCTGGACAAATTACGCCACGGGCGAAGATTGCACCAACGGAAACTGCGATCGCCGCGCGGAATATTTGCAAGCGGCCGTTGCGCTTTTGGTATCCGATCTCGATTGGATGACCGCGCAATGGGGCTCCGAGGGCGAGGCCCGTGCAACCCTTTCAACCAATGAGGGCACGGGAATTGTCGCGATGTTGACAGGCATGGGGTCGCTTTCCTATGGCGAACAAGCCGGCGAACGGATGCGCCTTGGGCTGATGCTCAACGACCCAGAAGAGGAGCATGATTGCTTCTCTGACAACACCCACAACAGCCACTATTACGACGGATTGGGCGTTCAAAATGTCTATTTGGGCGAGTATGTGCGTGTTGATGGCTCCCTCGTTTCGGGCGCATCCCTTTCGGACCTCGTGGTCGAAGCGGACCCAGCCCTCGACGCTGAAATGCAGGCAAAACTCTCGGTAACCATGCGAAATTTAGGTCGGATCAAGACCGCCGCTGAGGCTGGCTTTGCTTATGACCAGATGTTGGAGCGCGGCAATCTTGCCGGTGAAGCTTTGGTCATGGGCGGCGTGAATAGCTTGATTGATCAAACCAAAACGATTGAGCGCATCGTCACGACCCTCGGGCTAAACCATATCGAATTCGAAGGCTCCGACAGCCTCGATAGTCCCGCCGCTGTCTTCCAGTAAACCCTACCAAAAAGCAGCGTCCGTCACGAACGGGCGTCGCGCAGTAATATTGAATGGTCCCGCTATGCTTGCCAGACTTGCCGTCTCCGCCTTGATCCTTTCCGTTTCGTCCGCGACCGCCCAAGAGCTTGGCGATCCGCACCTCAACGTGATCCCCCGCACCGCAAAAGAAGCCGCCCGTATCGCAGCAGTTACGGCGCCGACTCAAGATTTCTCCACCGCCAGCGCGTTTGAGGAACAGGCTGCAGGGGCCGCCACCGTGCGCGTGCATAACAATGCGGATGCGTTTTCGCAACCTTCCGCGAACATCGGATTTGACGGCGAACTCAATTTCAAAGTCGGCAACGGATTGTTTCGCAAACTCTGGGTCTCGTCGCCCTCCTCTACTTTGGCCTCCGACGGTCTTGGCCCGCTTTACAACGCGCGCTCCTGTCAAGGTTGCCACATAAAAGACGGACGGGGACATGCGCCCGAAAACGCCGACGAAACTGCGATTTCCCTCTTTCTGCGCGTCTCTATTCCGGGGGCATCTACGGATGGCATCGCAGGAATCGAAGATTATTTGGCGACCCTGCCTGACCCAACCTATGGCACCCAGCTTCAGAATTTCAGCCTCGCGGGGCATCAGGCCGAATACCGCTTGCAAATCGATTATGAAGAACAGGAAGTCGCCCTTTCGGACGGCGAGACCGCCTCTTTGCGCGTTCCAACCTACACGGCGGCCGACCTTGGCTATGGGCCGCTTCACCCTGACGCCATGCTCAGCCCCCGCATTGCTCCCCAAATGATCGGCTTGGGCCTGTTGGAAGCGATCCCCACAGCAGATATCCTCGCAAACACGGATCCTGACGACGCGAATGGAGACGGCATTTCTGGCCGCGCCAATGTGGTCTGGTCGATGGAATACGATCAACCCATGTTGGGGCGCTTTGGCCTAAAGGCGGGCGCGCCCACGATAAAACATCAATCTGCCGCAGCGTTTGCCGGTGATATTGGGATTTCCAGCCCGCTTTTTCCGACGCCACAGGGGGAGTGTACCGCAGCTCAAACAGCCTGCCTAGAAGCGCCAAATGGCACCGAAGGCGGTAATGAAATCGAAAACGACGCGCTCGATCTTGTGGCCTTTTACAGCCGCAATTTGGCCGTGCCCGCGCGGCGCGATGTGGACGACCCCGAAGTCTTGCGCGGTAAAGAGGTCTTTTACGACACGGGCTGCGCGTCCTGCCACACCCCCGCCTTTGTGACCCATCGTCTTGAGGATCAACCTGCACAAAGCTTCCAACTGATTTGGCCCTACAGCGACCTTCTTTTGCACGATATGGGCGAAGGTCTTGCCGACAACCGCCCCGAAGCCCGCGCAACCGGAACCGAATGGCGCACCGCACCGCTTTGGGGGATTGGATTGACCGAACGTGTTTCGGACCACACCTATTTCCTCCATGACGGTCGTGCCCGTTCCATTCTCGAAGCTGTGCTCTGGCATGGCGGTGAGGCGCAAACAATGAAAGACCAAGTTGTCGAAATGCCCAAACAAGACCGCGATGCCCTGATCCGTTTTCTGGAGAGCCTTTAATATGCGTAAATTTATCTTCCTTCTAGCCCTCGCATGGCCCTTGACCGCGACGGCGGCTGACCCTTCGCAAACGGTCACAACGGCTCTGTCCGACCATATTCTGCCAAGGTTTGAACAGTTAGAAACGACGACGCAAGCACTGCAAATAACTGCGCAGAGCCAGTGCAATGCAGAGTCTGAAGACCTTCAGGCCGCCTTTCACACAGCGTTTGATGCGTGGATTGGCGTGAGTCACCTTCGTTTTGGCCCCACCGAAGTGGGCGACCGCGCCTTCGCGCTCGCGTTTTGGCCAGACACCAAGGGCTTCACCCCAAAAACATTGGCGAACCTGATCCAAAGCGAAGATCCCGCCGTGCAAGACCCCGAAGAATTCGCCCATGTGTCCATCGCGGGACGTGGCTTTTTCGCGCTTGAGTTCTTGCTCTATGACGCGGACCTGCGCGAGATGGGAAGCGACGCGTACCGATGTGAATTGGTGCAGGCCATCACCACAAACATCCACGACAACGCCACGGCGATACTGATGGATTGGCAGGGCACCTATAGCGACACCCTGCAAAACCCTAGCGAAACAAGCATTTATCGCAACGAAGACGAGGCGGTTCAGGAATTATTCAAAGCCTTCAATGCAGGCTTACAATTTACCTCCGACACGCGCTTGGGCCGCCCTTTAGGCACATTTGACCGCCCCCTACCTGCCCGCGCCGAGGCCCGCCGCTCAGAGCGATCACGTCGCCATATTGAGGTGTCGCTGACTGCATTGCAGGAATTGGCGGCGATTTTGGCCGACGGCAATCCCTCCCTCCAGCAAAAATTCACCGAGGCGTTTGAAACAAGCCAAGCCCGTCTCACAAAGGTCAACGATCCCAGTTTTGCCTCCGTCACCAGTGTCCAAGATCGCTTCCTCCTTGAGTTGGTTCAGCAAAGTATCGACCATATTCGCGAATTCTCGGCGACGGAGCTTGGCCCAAAACTGGGCGTCGCTGCGGGCTTCAATTCATTGGATGGAGACTAACATGGCCTCACGACGCGCGTTTCTTGGGGGCCTAATCGCGACGGGCCTGTGCCCCCGTCCAAGCTGGGCAGACGCAGGATCTCCGACCTATTTATCCGCCGCACGTTTTCCAAACGCGGGCGACCATCTGGTTGGTTTAAGTGGCGCGGGTGATATCCTTTTTAAGCTTCCTCTTCCGGGGCGTGGCCACGCCGCCGCCGCGCATCCAACCCGCCCAGAGGCCGTCGGATTTGCCCGCCGCCCGGGGCGGTTTGCATTCGTGCTCGACTGTATCACGGGCCAAGCGATCGCAACGTTTAACGCGCCAGAGGGGCGTCATTTCTATGGGCATGGAACATTTTCCGCAGACGGATCAACCCTTTACACCACCGAAAACGACTATGAAGCAGGCCTCGGCGTTATCGGCGTTTGGGATGCCCAGCACGGTTATGTGCGCCTTGGTGAGTTCGCCTCCGGCGGGGTTGGCCCCCATGATATGAAGCTGATGCCCGATGGCGAAACCCTTGTGATCGCCAATGGGGGCGTCGAAACGCACCCCGATATGGGGCGCACCAAGTTGAACCTGACGACGATGCGGCCCAACCTGAATTATGTGGCGCCGGACGGAACACAAAGGGACCAGATCGAGCTTCCTTCGGAACTTTCGCGAAACTCAATCCGGCATTTGGCGATCGGCCCTGAAGGGTTAGTGGCCTTTGCCATGCAATGGCAGGGCGAAGCCGAGCAGCACCCCGCCTTGCTTGGCCTGCATACGCGCGGCGAGGATATTCGCCTGTTGCAAGCTCCAGAGTTGGAACATCGCGAGTTGCGCGGCTATGTGGGGAGCGTCGCCATTGCACAGGACTCGTCGCAACTGTCGGCGACCTCGCCCATCGGCGGCGTGGTCCAGATTTTTGACCTTGCGAATGACACGTTTTCCGCCACCTATGCGCTACCAGATGTCTGTGGCGTTAGCGCAGGCGGGGCGAAGTTTATGTTCTCCTCGGGCACGGGAAAAGTGGGAACCTTCGACGACGCCAAACCCGTTTTCCTCGGAGATCACCCCTGTGCGTGGGACAACCACTTGGTGCGAATTTAGGAATTTCCGCCACAAAGGTAGGGTTACGCAGTTGTTTGTAAGGCGAGAAATCAAGCGCCCTGACCAGCGCCCCTAGGGAGCTTGGGTCAGGGCCAATTTCATGCAGAAACGTGTCGCCTAGCGCAGTTCAGCCATTGGAACCATGTCCATATCGGTGAAATCTACATTGTCACCCGCCATCGCCCAACAGAACGTATAGGCCCCTGTGCCCGCACCCGAGTGGATGGACCACGGCGGGGAAATGATAGCTTCCTCATTGGCTACAACCATGTGACGCGTGTGCGCAGGTTCTCCCATAAAGTGGAAAACACGGTTGTCGTCTTTTACGTCAAAATAAAGATACGCTTCCATTCGACGGTCGTGCACGTGGCAAGGCATGGTGTTCCAAACCGACCCCGGTTTGAATTGCGTATAGCCCATCACGAGTTGGCAGCTTTTGCACACATCGGGATGAAGAAGTTGAATAATCACGCGCTCGTTTGCCGTTTCCGGCGACCCAAGTTCCACCCGTTTTGCATCGGCTTCACGGATCAAGGTTGTGGGGTAATTATGGTGGGCGGGAGCCGAGAGAATATAAAACCGTCCTGCCCCTGAAAACTCTACCGCGCCACTGCCCATGCCCACATACAAGACTTCGCCCTTGGCCATTTCATAGGTCTCGCCGCCCACTTTGATCGTGCCTGTATCGCCGATGTTTAACACGCCCATTTCGCGCCGCTCAAGGAACGTGTCCGTTCCCGTTTCGGCGAGCGCCTCAAGTGTCAACGCGCCCTTGGTTGGAACCGCACTCCCTAGAATAAGACGGTCATAATGGCTGTAAACGAGCTTGATTTCATCGTCTGCGAAAAGCCCCCCAACGTGGAAATTCTTGCGCAAGTCTTCGGTGCCGAGCGTTTTGGCGTGTTCTGGGTCGATAGCGTAACGAGTTTCGGCTTTCAGCATGGTCAGTCCTTTATGAGTAATTCCGCGCGAATGTATCAACCCCGCGGCCAGACTCAAGGCGGCAAGGGTCAATCTAGGGCCTTATCGCATCATTTCTCGTCGATATGTCAAACGAGGGAGCATCAAAAGAATTTGACGCGCCCGTAAACTTTCAAGCTGACTTTTTCGCCTTTGCCAAAGCGATGGCCTGCGCCTCCTCCGCGAAGGGCTCTGGGTCGCTGTAAAGCGCGGTCATGAGGTGCTCGCAGTATAAAACCAGCTCTCCTTCTCCCTTATAGACGGAATAACTGACGCGCACTTTTCCCATTTTATCGGAGTGCACAACCTTGCTCAGGTTCTCGCGGATTGTGTAGATTGTATCGCCAATAAAGACGGGTTTGATAAAGCGTAGGCGATCATATCCATAGGAAAAGGAGTTCAAGCAATTGGTCGCCGCCAGCCCGAGGCCATAGGAAAACACCATCGCACCAGCCACCAAACGCTTGCCAAATACACCTTCTTGCACGGCAAATTCTTGGTCGGACACATAGGGATGATGGTCCATCACAAGGCTGTTGAAAAGCATGGATTCCCCTTCGGAAATCGTGCGCCGTATCGAGCGAATTTTATCCCCTGGCGTGAAGTCTTCATAAAACCAGTTTTCCGCGTTCCAAACGGGAATTTCTGCGTGATCCTCGGGCAATCCCGGAAGGCCGCGCGCGTGAACACCAATTTCAGCCATGTTGTACCTCATTATAGGAAGGGGGGATTGCGGCTATTTGCGCAACTCAACCAGTAAAATATGTTCGCAATACATCACGGTTTCTCCGTGCTGATTGAACGTTTCGGTCTTTTCAACAACTTGCCCGTATCCGTCACGCTTGGGATCAAGTTTCATGGCGCCAATCGTCACGACGGTATGGATTGTATCACCAATAAAGACCGGTTTTGGAAAGCGTAGCCGCTCGTAACCATATGTAAATGCACGCGGATTAATCTGGGTCGCGGTAAGCCCCACGCCAATGGCAAAGGTCATTGTGCCGTGGGCAATACGTTGCCCAAAAGGGAGTGTTTTGCAAAACTCTGTGTCCATATGATGGGGAAAAAAATCACCCGTGTGCCCCGCGTGCACCACGAAATCAGTCTCCGTTATCGTCCGCCCGTTCGTCTTGCGCGTATCGCCAAGGGCGTAATCTTCGTAGTATTGTTCGATTTCCATTAGGTAGCTCACAATTTTAATGTTTTATATATGCAATCAAAGTTTACATATAAAAGTAGACAACTCAACATAAAACTGCACATACAGTTCACTCCTTGACGGGTTTATAATATAAAACTAAGTTTCATATAGAAAACATCCAATTTGGAGGACATCATTTGAAACCGCTAGAGGGCCTTCGGGTATTAGACTTCGCTCAGTTTTTGGCGGGCCCCGCCGCAGCTTTGCGACTCGCCGATTTGGGGGCCGAAGTCATCAAGGTTGAACGCCCAAATGGCGGCGATTTATGCCGCGGTCTTGTTGTGGCGGATCAAATGCTGGATGGCGACAGCTTACTTTTTCACACCATCAATCGCAACAAATCTGGCGTTTCGGCGGACTTAAAAGACCCCGTTGATTTGCAGCGCGTGAAAAAGCTTATCGCAACCGCCGACGTCATGATCCACAATTTCCGCCCAGGGGTGATGGAAAAAATAGGTTTGGATTTTCAAACAGTTAAGGCTCTTAACCCGCGCATCATATATGCCTCGGTCACGGGATATGGCAGCAAAGGGCCGTGGGTGAAAAAGCCGGGCCAAGACCTCCTTGTACAATCCTTAACCGGAATGCCGTGGCTCTCTGGGGACAGCGATCAAGGGCCCGTTCCTGTGGCGTTTGCTGTGCTTGATATAACCTGCGGCAACCATCTGAGCCAAGGCATTATGGCGGCCCTTTTGCGTCGCTCGGTAACGGGCCAAGGCGCGCTTGTTGAGGTTGATTTGATGAGCAGTTCTCTGGACATGCAATTTGAGATGATAACCTCCTACCTCGCGGGCGCCCCGACCCAGCCAGAGCGCTGCGCCGTAGCGAATGCAGGCGTAAATTCGACAGCACCCTACGGAATTTACAAAGTGCGTGACGGCCATATTGCGATTGCGATGGCTCCGATTTCCAAGCTTGCCGACCTTTTGAACAGCCCTACCCTCGCCGCTTTTGGCGACCCTTTAATCGCGTTCACGAAACGTGATGAAATCAAAGCCGTCCTGCGGGATTTCTTGTTGCCAAAATCCGCCCGTGAAGTGCTCGACGTGCTCGAACCCGCCGATATTTGGTGTGCCGAAGTGCTTGATTGGCCGCGCATGATGGAAAAAGAAGGGTTTAAATCGCTCGACGCACTTCAATCCGTCACGTCGCATGGCGGCACTCAAATGCAAACTACACGCTGCCCTATTCGCATTGACGGGGAGATTTTGACCTCAACAAAAGGCGCGCCGGCCCTTGGCGCGGATAACGCCACGATCTTCGCCGACTAATCGTTAAAAACGAAAAAGCCGCGCCGGTTATGGCGCGGCTTTTCCAATTATATAATCGCTTTAGGTGTCTGCGACACAAACCTGTGCCTGTTGGCCGAGCTTTTCGATACCCAGTTCAACTTTGTCACCAGCTTTTAGAAAACGTGGTGGTTTAAAGCCTAACCCAACACCCGGAGGTGTCCCTGTGGAAATGATATCACCGGGGTGAAGCGTCATGAACTGGCTCAAATAACTCACGAGGTGTGCAACACCGTAAACCATTGTTTTAGTTGACCCATTCTGTACGCGATCGCCATTCACTTCAAGCCACATCGACAGGTTTTGTGGATCGCCAACTTCATCAGGCGTCACCAAATAAGGTCCAGTTTGACCGAAGTTGTCGCAGGATTTCCCTTTGGTCCATTGGCCTTCACGTTCGATTTGATACGCACGTTCGGACACGTCATTGATGACGCAATAGCCCGCGACATGGTCCAATGCGTTGGCCTCATTCACGTATTTCGCGGCCTTGCCAATCACGACACCCAACTCAACTTCCCAGTCGGTTTTCTCACTGCCGCGCGGGATCAAAATGGGATCATTCGGCCCGCAAATCGCGCTGGTTGCTTTCATAAACAGCACGGGTTCGCTGGGCACAGCCAAGCCGCTTTCTGCAGCGTGATCGGCATAGTTAAGGCCGATGCACATGAATTTACCCGTGCCAGAAACACAAGCACCCAAACGCGGGTTGCCCTCGACCAAGGGAAGGCTTTCCACGTCCAAATCCGCAAACCGCGCCAAGTTTGTAAGAACTTCGCCCGCAATATCGCCCACAAGCCCGCTGAGATCGCGAATATTTCCAGCTGCATCCAAAACACCTGGTTTTTCGGACCCACGTGGCCCGTATCTTAGAAATTTCATGTTAACTCCGTAGGTTAGGTGGACCATCCACCGTCAATTGCATGGGCTTGGCCCGTTGTGAACCCGCTTTCGTCTGCTGCAAGATAGCAAGCAAGAGCGGCGATTTCTTCGGACGTTCCAAGACGTCCCATTGGCTGGCGGGCTTCAAACTCGCCACGGGCTTTGTCGTAATCCCCTGTGTCGCGCAAACGTTGCTGAAGCGACGGGCTGTCCACGGTTCCGGGGCAAATTGCGTTACAACGCACACCCTGTGCCACATAGTCGGCCGCGACCGATTTCGTGAGGCCAATTACGGCGGCTTTTGTAGTGCCGTAGACAAAGCGATTTGGCACGCCCGTGATGGAACTTGCCACCGATGCCACGTTAATAATGGAGCCATTTCCGCGCTCGATCATCGAAGGTAACACGGCGCAAATTGTGTCAAACATTGCCCGAACATTAAGCAGAAACGCAAAGTCGAGGTCTTCTGGTGTCGCATCAAGAATGGTGCCCGCATGGACAACGCCCGCGCAGTTAAACAGCACGTCAATATGGCCGATTTTGGCAACCAGAGCTGTGATTGCAGCGCTGTCAGTCACATCCAATTGGTGCACTTCGAGGCCTTCGACGCCTTCCAATGGGGTGATGTCGCGATCCGTTGCAATCACGCGTGCGCCCTCTTGTACCATGCGTCGAACGGTTGCCGCACCAATTCCCTGTCCCGCCGCTGTGGCTAGAACAGTTTTTCCATTTAATCTTTGCACGAATATCTCCTTGGATTAACGCGCCGAAGCCGGCAAACACGCAGGCCCGATGGGTTCAAATGATTTGTAGGTCAGGATAAATTCCTGATGTCCTAATTCTTCAGATTTGGTTTTTGCACCATCTGCTGTTGCGATGATAGTGTCAAATATCTCTTGTCCGACTTCTTCGAGGGTCTTTTCCCCCTCAATAATCGCGCCCGCATTGACGTCCATGTCATCCCTCAAGGCGCGATAGGTGTCTGGATTTGCACAAATTTTAATGACCGGCGCAAGGGCAGACCCAACAACAGAACCGCGCCCCGTAACAAACAGAGTCATATGCGCACCAGAGGCGATCATTTCGGTGATTTCGGCGTTATCCGCAATATTCGGGAAGCCAAAGCGCACCTCTCCATCCGGCACAACATCCATCAGGTAAAGCCCGCCCGTTGGGGGAATATCGCCCGGCTTGATCAGGCCAGAAATCGGTGAACTTCCGGATTTTACATAAGCGCCAAGTGATTTTTCCTCAATCGTCGTCAGGCCACCCGAGGCATTTCCGGACGCAAAGCTCCCAAACCCGAGGGTGTCGTAATAGGCCTCGGCCTTGGCCACTGCATTGCGCAATTCTTGGGCCAATTTAGGTGTCGCGGCGCGCGCGGCCATGATGTCTTCACAGCCAATAAGTTCGCCGGTTTCCTCAAAGATACACGCAGCCCCTTGGGCGACCAATTTATCAAAGGCGCGGCCCGCAGCTGGGTTGCCCGAAATCCCGCTGGTCCCGTCGGAACCGCCACAGATCGTGCCGATAATGAGGTCTTTTACCTGCATCTCCACGCGGGGAACATCGGCAATTTCGGAGAGTGTTTTCTCAATCCATGCGCGCCCTGCCGAGATCGTTGTTGCCGTTCCGCCAGACTTTTGGATGACCAAAGTTTCGACAGGGCGACCAGATGCGCGAATGACGCTTTCAAGTTGTGCACGGTTGAAACTCTCGCAACCCAAAGAGACCAAAAGCACAGCGCCAACGTTTTGATGCGTACAGAGTTTTTCCATCATGCTTTGGGCATAAGCATTTGGAAAACAACCCGGAAACCCGATCAGATGGACCTCGTTCTCGCCAAATTTCTCCGTGATCTTGCGGCTCACGAAATGCGCGCATTCCACTAGATAAACAACGGCGACGACATTGCGAATGCCCTTGCGCCCATCTTGACGCGCGTATCCTTGAAAGGTCTGTGTCATATGCTGTCCTCGCTCACGCCACTTTCTTCAGCGCGATAAACGGTTGCGGTATAATTGCTTTTGACGTTGTGCACATGCACATTGTTACCCGCAGGGATATCCTGTGTCGCTGTTCCAATGGGCATGCCATATTTGTAAATCACCTCCCCTGAGGTGATGTCACGCGCGGCAATTTTATGCGCCAGCGAGACATCTTGGACGGTCGGGAAACTGTTGGCACCGATCTGAACAATCGTGCCTCTTGCCACCCCGCGTAGGGCGACAAACACATTGTCTTTTTCATGCAGTTTTATAAAGTTCTCTGCGGGCATTTAGGGCTTCCTTGCAATCTGTGTCGCGGGAGTTGCACTGCTTTCATAAGCAGCTTCAACAAGCGCCATCGTGTTCCATGCATCTTCGACGGAACTGATCAAATTTGGGTCTTCGTGTGTTGCAAACCGTTGCAACTGGCTCATGCGACTGGCGAAAGCATCAATAAACCACGCGCCTGTGAGGGGGATTTCTGTCCACCCGTCGCCTGTATTTATCGACAGGATATCTGGCTCGCCGCGAGGATAATCAAGGTTCACGCCAAGCTGAACATAGGCCGCCCCTTTAGTGCCGCATATCCGAAATTCGCAGGCCTGATATTTGCGACCAAAACTGTGGTTATGATTGACCGACAGAGCACAGCGGACGGTATCGCCATAATCAAGGATCGCCGCCGTGCGGGACTGGGCGATTTTGCTGCTCGGGTGCCCCATAGTTTTGGCATGAACGCCGTTAGGATCACCCAGAATACTGCGAATGAAGTCAAGATAGTGGATGGAATGCAACAGGATTTCGACCCGTGGCAAGGGTTCCAAAAACTTCCAAAGCCCCCACGGGGTGTCTAGGGCAAGCCACGCGTCAAAATCTACGATTTCGCCTAGCAACCCCTGATCCACGGCGTCTTGTAACGCCAACATCATTGGCGCAAATCTGAGTTGGAAATTCACGGCGGCTTTTAGGTTCTTGGCACGACAAACCTCTAGGATTTCAGTCGCTTGCGCTAAATCGCTGCCCATAGGTTTTTGCAACAAAACCGCCGCTCCGTCAGGCAGGCTACGTAAGATTTGCGCATGCGCGTCCGGTGGCGTCGCAAGATCGAAAACCACGTTACGCTGTGCGGCGGCCTCCTCGGCCGCTTCAAAAACGGCGCAGCCAAATCGGGCGGCAACTAAACGCGCTTTCTCAAGGTCAGGATCAAAAACACCCGCAACCTGATAGCCCGCCTTATCATAGGCCGGTAAATGCGCATCCGTCACAATCGAACCCGCCCCAAAGATCACGATGGGGAGCGGGTTGGTGGCTTTTGGCCAATGTTGCTGCAAATTGAGCGTCATGTCATTTTCCGTTCAGTCAATGTGGAACACGTTTTCCATCATCGCCCACCAATCCTCTGGCCCCCGTGTTTCAAGCGGCGCCTGCATAGGCATACAAATCTCCCACCAGCGTTGAGTTTCAGGGTCGGCGGCCATAATTGCGGCATCAGCGGCAAAATCGCTGCCGTGATACTCCCAATAACCAAACAACAGGTTTTCCGGCTCGCGCAGAAAGATCGTATAGTTTTTGATATTGCACTCGGCTATTTTCGCCAGCACCGAAGGCCAAACATCCGCGTGCAGTTTTTTATATTCGGTGATGTTTTCGGGCTTCACGCCGATCACCATTCCCATGCGTTCCATCATATCCTCCTATGCACCAAAACTGGCGCTTAGACCGTCGATTTTTTGGGCTTCAATTGCATCCATATCCCAGTCAATCCCAAGGCCCGGCTCCATACTGGCAAAGGCGCGTCCATTTTCCATCCGCATAGCGGTTTTCGTAAGCCCATCAAGTTGCGGGATATATTCAAGCCACGGCGCATTTGGAATGGCACAAACAAGGCTGACATGTAGCTCCATAAGGAAGTGCGGACACACAGGCACATTGTGCGCTTCGGCCATATGCGCGACTTTCATCCACGGGGTAATCCCGCCAATACGGGCCACGTCGACCTGCACAATACTCGCGCCGCCCGACACCAAATAGTCCTTGAATTGGCTGATCGAATACATGCTTTCGCCAACGGCAATGGGCACCGACGTACTCGCCGCAAGCGCCACATGTTCCAACACATCATCGGCGGGAAGTGGCTCTTCGAACCACGCGATATCCAACTGTTCAAGCATATGTGCGCGGCGGGTGGCCTCGGCGCGGCTCAGGCTTTGATTGGCGTCGACCATGATTTCATAAGATGGTCCCACGGCCTCGCGGACCGCAGCCAAACGCGCCCGATCTTCGGAAAGATGCGGCTTGCCGATTTTGACTTTTGAGCCGGAAAACCCTTTGGATTGTGCATCCAACGCGTCGGCGACCAAATCCTCGGTCGAGATATGAAGCCAGCCGCCTTCGGTGGTGTACATCGCGACGCTGTCTTTAGCTCCGCCCAACATCTGAAAAAGGGGCAAACCCGCGCGCTTACAACGCAAATCCCAAAGAGCCGTATCAATCGCCGCTAGCGCAAGTGAGGTAATAGCCCCCACCGATGTGGCATGTGTTGAAAACAAAAGATCCCGCCAGATACGCCCGATTTCCTCGGCCTCGCGACCAATCAATTTCGGCACCATCGTTTCGCGCAACAGCGACATGATCGCGCCACCGCCCTGCCCGATTGTATAGCTGTATCCAAGGCCCGTTTGCCCTTCGGAATCGGTAATCCGCACAAAAGGCGTTTCTTGGCTGTCGAAGCTTTGTGTCGCGTCTGTGCGCTTCACTTTTGGCTTCAAATCGACCATAAAAATTTCTACTTTTGAAATCAGTGCCATGGTTACCTCAGTGCTTTTTGAGTTGCGGCGTCAAACAAGTGACAGCGTGTAAGATCAAGCTGAAAGGTCAACCGTTCGCCCGACTTCACGGGGCGCGGATTGTGCATTTTTGCCTGAATTTCCACGCCCGCCAATGTGACAAACAACAGGGTTTCCGTGCCCAACGGTTCAGAGAGATCGATGGTCATATCAAAGCTGGCCGCCTCGCCTTGCATCGGAAGGGAATGCCCTTCTGGCATCACATTATCCGCGCGAAAACCAAACACAACTTTTTGCCCTGCGCTCACTTTATCTTTGAAAGCGGCGGGAACGGGAACCAAAACGTCGTCGGTAAGATCAAGCTTCCCGTCCGCCGTAACTGTGGCATCCATCAGGTTCATCGGCGGGCTGCCGATGAAGGTCGCCACAAAGGTGTTTACTGGCGTTTCGAACACTTCAAGGGGGGTGCCTTGTTGCTCGATATGCCCGTCGCGCATGATCACAATGCGGTCCGCGAGGGTCATAGCTTCGACCTGATCGTGGGTCACATAAACGATCGTGGTTTTGATCTTTTGGTGTAGTTTCTTGATCTCAACCCGCATCTGCGCGCGCAGCTTGGCGTCGAGGTTTGAGAGCGGTTCATCGAACAGGAATACATCGGGGTGACGCACAATCGCGCGCCCCATCGCAACCCGTTGGCGTTGACCTCCAGAAAGCGCGCCGGGTTTACGCTCAAGGTATTCCGTCAGGGACAGAATATTGGCGGCTTCGGCCACGGCCTTGGCGATTTCTTCTTCGCTTTTCTTGGCAATTTTAAGCGAGAAGCCTAGGTTTTCGCGCACCGTCATATGCGGATAAAGCGCGTAGTTTTGGAACACCATCGAGATATTGCGATCCCGTGGCGGGAGGTTATTCACCACGTTCTCACCGATAGAGATTTCGCCGCCGGAAATATCCTCAAGCCCTGCGATCATGCGCAAAGTTGTGGATTTCCCGCACCCAGAAGGGCCGACCAGCACCACAAATTCATTGTGCTCAATGTCGAGGTTAATCCCATGGACAACCTCAAGGGCGCCGTAGTTTTTGACGATATTTTTAAGTTGGACTTTGGCCATTGGATTATCCTTTCACACCGCCGAAGGTAAGACCGGCAATGAGGTGCTTTTGCACAATGAAAGTTAGGATGAGAGCGGGGATGATCATAAGGACCGCGAGGGCACACATGCCACCCCAATTGATGGTGAATTCCGAGGTGAAATCCCGAAGACCCACAGGCATCGTTTTTGAAAACGTGGAGCGCGTCAACTGGCTGGCCAGCGCGTATTCGTTCCAACTTGTCAGGAAGGCAAAGATCCCCGCCGACGCAATCCCTGCGCGAGCGACGGGAAATTCAACCCGCCAAAAAGCCTGCCAACGGGTACAGCCGTCGATCTCGGCGGCTTCGGCCAATTCATGTGGAATTTGGCGGAAAAACCCGTCGATCAACCAGATGGTAAACGGCACGTTCATCGCGACATAGACAATGATCAAACCAATATGCGTATCGATCAATCCGGTTTTCGCCATGACGATGAAAAGCGGCAAGGAGAGCGCCACACCAGGAACGGCGCGTGTTAGCATAAGGCCGATAAAAATCCACGTTTTCCCTTTGAACTTGAACCGCGCAAAAGCATAGCCACCCGCCATCCCAACAAGGATCGCAATCAGCGTGGAGGTCACCGAAATAATCAGCGAGTTGGTGAAATATTGCACCACAGGAACCCCGCCCTCGCCCGCCGCGCCAAACATCGCGCGGTAGTGGTCGAGGTTGAGTTCATTGGGAATCCAAACGGGGGGTTTGGCCATGATCTCGACAGTCGGACGGAAGCTGTTCAGCACAATCCAAAGGCCGGGAATACAGATGATCGACATGGCAAGAAACAGGGTGATTTTATGCAGCGAGCCTAAAAGCAAGCCCTGAAGTCGGTGTTTTTGATTAATGTCCATCGGTCTATCCTGCCATGCCCAGCTCGCTACGAGCCGCGTTGAGCTTATTGAAGAAATACACGGTGAAGAAGACGGCGAGAATGATCGAGATATAGCCCATCGCGTTGGCATACCCCATTTTCGCGTCCACATATCCGGTGCGCCCAATCAACGTCCATAACAACTCGGTGCGCCGCGCGGGGCCACCGTTGGTCATGATTTGAACGATGTCATATGCCCGCGCTACATCGAGGCTTCGGATTGCCAAAGCGATGTAAATAAAGGGCATAATGAAGGGCAACGTAATGTGTCGGAAGGTTTGCCACGGCGTACAGCCGTCCACTTTAGCCGCTTCCATCGGATCACTCGGGATCGCATATAGCCCCGCAAGGATCAGGATCGCGAACACGCTCGTCGACATCCAAGTTTCGGCAAAAACGATGGCAAAGAACGCCAGTTTTCCATCCACAAGCCACGGGATCGCGGTATCGGAAAGCCCCAAGGATTGCAGCGCACTGTTCACGAGACCAACGTTGTCGTTGAAGATGAACTTGAACTGAAAGCCAACAAGAATGGGCGAGAACATCATCGGGAACATCATCAAAGTGCGCAACGCCCGTTGGCCATAAGTAACCCTGTTCACGAGCAGCGCGAGACCAAGCCCGAGGATCATTTCAAGGTTCAAGGCAACCGTGAGCAGCAGAATTGTGCGGCCAAAGGCGACCCAGAAATTCCAGTCTCCCATGGCTTTTTGATAATTATAGGTGCCGATCCACTTCCAGAGCGTTTCGGGACGCGTCAGCCGGTACGGCGTGAAGCTGGAATACAGGGAGAGAAGAAGCGGAACGAGAACCACTGAGGCAAGGATTATGATTGCCGGCAGCAGCAACACGAACCACGTGGGCAGCTTAATGCGGGGCATGGCTGAAGACTTTTCTTTGGAGGGAAATTGCGGAGGCAGCCCGAAGGCCGCCCCCGCTTCGGAGGACCGAGAGTTTAGTAGACGCCGTTTTCTTGCATCATCTCATCGACAGCTTCAGAAGCTGTTTCAAGTGCCTCGTCGACGGTCTTGTCGCCAAGAATTGCCGCTTGCAGCTCTGGGTAGATCAAGTTTGTCGCTTCAATCCAGTAAGGAGTCTGTGGCGCTGGGAACGCATGAGACGCTGCTGCTTGGAAGGCCGTCAAGACTTCTGCTTGGTAGGGATCATCCTTAGCTGCGGCAACAACAGTTTCCCAAACGGCTGTCCGTGTTGGCAAAGGACCTGCAGAGCTTTCAAGAGTTTGGCTCTCTTCGTTTGTGAGGAAAGCAACAAGCGACGCGCCTGCTTCTTTGTTGTCACATGTTTCCGTCACAGAAAAACCATGGTGGCCCGACCAACCGGTCCGGATACCCGCAGAGCCTTGTGGCTGTACGATCACGCCAACATCGCCTGCAGCTTTCGAGCTTTCTGGATCGTTAAAGTAGCCCGCCCAGCCTGGCCAATCCAGATTGAGAGCAATGGAGCCAGAAGCAAATCCTGCACCGAGGTCATCCCAAAGATAGGAGGTCGTTCCGGGAGGAACCGCGCCTGCTTCATATAGATCAACAAACCATGCGAGGGCCCGTTTGCCAGCATCGCTATTGAACGCAGGCGTCCAGTCGTCGTTAAACAGTTGACCACCTTCTGCGACGACCATTTCATAGAAACGGCCAACGATTGCTTCGTCTTTACCCGCGTATTGCGTGCCATAGAAGTTTGGCGCGTCGGTAAAGAAGATCGCCTGTTCTTTGTATTCGTCCCATGTGTCAGGTGGCGTCAGATCACGGCCTGTTTTTTCTTTATAAGCTGCCTGATTAGCCTCATCCGCGTAAACGGATTTGAGATAATATAGGGCGGATACGTCAAATTGTGCACGCGGCAGCATCACCAAAGCATCGCCAATTTTGGACGCAGCAATGTTAGACGGCACGTATTCAGCAATGAATTCTGGTGTCAAATAAGGCGTCAAATCTGTGTAAAGGCTTGGGTATTGCGACGCAAAAGACGAGTGGTTGGAGCCAACGCACCATCCCAAAGTGCCAGCCGCCATGTCGGATTTAAATTCTTTGTCCAACTCGAAGTGGTTCTTTTTGGAAATGATATCAACGGTGGCGCCTGTCTCGGCCTCCCACTCGGCGATACGGGCATAAAGCGCCTCATATTGCTGGCCACCAATCAATTTCGCTTGCAGCGTAACGCCGTCAAACTCGCCCGCATTCGCAGGCACAGCGCTTATGGCTGCGGCACAAGCCGTTGCCGACAGCAGCGCTTTAAGTGTTCGTTTATTCATTCTATCCTCCCATGGATCTACATTCGAGACGGTTATTTCGTCCGCTCTTGTTTTACATATAAACTTGACTTTTATATTTAGTCAATCATTCTCTTGGAGAAGTTTGAAAGGGAACCACATGCTGTTCGACACCCATCTACACCTGATTTATCTCGACCGATTGACCTACCCGTGGCTCAAAGATGTGCCCGCCCTCGACCAGCAAAACGAGCTTGAATCCTATACACGTATCGCGCGCAGGCTTGGAATTTCGGGGTGTTTCAACATGGAGGTCGACGTCACGCCTGACCAAATTGAGCGCGAAACTGACCTCATGTCGGAGTTAATGGCGACGCCCGATAGCCTCCTGAAAGGGGCGATTTCCTCCTGCCGCCCTGAAGAGTCTACCTTTGCCGCACAGCTTGAACGTGCCGAATCAAACCCGACTATCTTTGGCTTTCGTCGTGTTTTGCACACGATGCCCGATGCAACCTCCCAATCAAAACTGTTCCGCGACAACATTAAAAAGCTCTCAAATACTCGCTTCACTTTTGATCTCTGCGTGCTCCCCGCGCAAATGCATCTCGCCAACGCGTTGGTGGATCATTGCCCCGACGTTAAGTTCATTCTCGACCACTGTGGCGTGCCCGACATCGCCGGCGGAGATATCGAGAATTGGGCGAAAGGCATCGACGACTTCGCCAAACGCCCCAACGTTGTGGCAAAAATCTCGGGCGTTATCGCCTATGCTGATGCGCAATCTTGGTCCCTCGAAACCATCCGCCCCTATGTGGAACACATCGCAAAGGCCTTTGGTCCCGACCGCCTCATTTGGGGCTCCGATAGTCCGGTTTGCAATTTGGGCGGCGGTCTCGAAACTTGGGTGGCCACGACCCATGCCCTCACAATGGACTGGAGCGCCGAAGAACGCGCAGCCCTGTATCGCGACAACGCAAAACGGATATGGAACCTTTAGCACCCCCATTAAACACGGTTTCGCTTTTGCAGGGAAACAGGTATGAAATTTCAAACTGAAGGAGCGCATATGCCCAAATCTGATAGCGACAATCAAACGGCGAAGTACAACGCTCCTGCCCTGTCCAAAGGCCTCGATATCCTCGAACTTTTAGCCAGCCAAAGCAAAGGTATGAAAAAGTCCGAGATCGCCAAAGCACTGGATCGCTCCATCAGCGAGATTTTCCGCATGCTTGCCGTTCTATCGGAACGTGGCTATGTGGCGCTTGATCAAAAAAGCGAGTGTTACTCTCTCACGCCGCGCCTATTTGAAATCGCCCATCGTCACCCCCCGATCCGCCGCCTGAACGCGATCGCGGGCGAGGTCATGGAGGATTTGGCCAGAACGCTTAACCAATCTGTGCACCTCGCGATTTTGCATAATTCCGACATCCTCGTCATTGCCCAAACCGACCCTCCTGGCAACAACGTCACCTCGGTGCGCCTTGGGGCGCGGGTGCCACTTATCCTTACGGCTTCGGGCGCGGTTTTGACGTATCAGAAAACCCAAAAAGCCCGAAACGCACTTTGCGCAAACCTCAAAGACATGCCCGCCGACGCGATGGACCAGTTTGAGCGCAACATTCTCGCCACCAAAGCAAACGGCTATTGCGAGAGCCCCTCGGCGGTTATTCAGGGGGTCTACAATATCTCGGTTCCCGTATTTTCATACTCTGGCGACGTAATCGCAGCCATCACGGTTCCCTTTATTAAACGGCTAGTCGCTTCAAATGACGCCACTATGGAAGAGACCCGCCTTGCCCTCATTCAAGCAGGAAAACAAATGTCGCATTTGATTGGTGCTGGGGCTTCTGACTTTGAGGAGACTTCATAAATCATATATAAAAATATGTTTTACTTCTGAAACTATGTGCCGTAACCTCCCTAAAACCGGAGAGTAAAATGAGCACAACTATCCACCTAAAAGGCATGACTTGGTCCGACCCGCGCGGATACGATCCCGTGGTCGCCGCCGCACATGCCTTTTCGCAAAAACATCCGCATGTCTCGATTACATGGGATAAACGCTCGCTTCAGGGGTTTGAAATCACCCCCGTTGACGAACTCGCCGCCGCCTATGATCTGATGATTATTGACCACCCGCATGTTGGTTCAGTCGCAGGCAAAGGTCACTTGCTGGCATTTGACCAACACGCATCTGAGGCCAGCCTCGCAGCGCTGGCAAACGAAACCCTCGGCAAAAGCTACATCAGTTATAACCTGCACGGCCACCAATGGGCCCTGCCCGTCGACGCCGCAACACAGGTGCAAGCTTGCCGCCCTGACCTTACCGAGCGCGCCACAACATGGGCGCAAATCGTTGATCGTGCCCGCGAGGGCACCCTGCTTTGGGCGCTTCGTTCGCCTCATACCTTGATGAATTTCTATACACTTGCGGCCAATATCGGCCATCCCTGCGGCTCCTCCCCCGACGAGATCGTGAACGCGCAAGTCGGGGAAAAAGTGTTTGAGGCCCTCTTGGCGGTCTCCGACCATGTCGATCCCATGTGTTTTGATATGGACCCGATCGCGATACTTGACGTCATGGCCACCGAAGATCGTTTCCACACATCGCCCTTTATTTACCTCTATAAAGGATACAGCGACGCGGCCTATCGCCCCCATCGCATTGCCTTCACCGACATCCCGACCCTCGGAAAATCGGGCCCCATTGGCTCCGCTCTTGGCGGCACAGGTCTCGCGGTTTCCGCCAAGACAAAACACCCCGAAATCTGTATCGACTTCGCGCTTTGGGTTGCGGGGGCGGACTGTCAAAGCACGCTCTATACCCAATCGAATGGCCAACCGGGAAACGCGGTGGCGTGGGGCAACGAGGCCGTCAACGCGCCCGTCATGGACGCCTATTTCAACACCCGCCAAACCCACGAATCCGCGTGGTTACGCCCTCGTCATGATGGCTATATGGGATTTCAGGAAGACGGCTCCACCATCGTCAACGATGTTCTGCAACATAAAACCACACCCGCAAACGCGATGCAGGCGCTCAACGCGCGCTATGCCGCCAGCTTCGCTTAGAAAGACCGTTTCATGACCTACGACGCCCCCCTCAAAGGTATCCGCATCCTTGATTTCAGCCAGTTCCTCGCGGGGCCTTATGCTTCGTTGCGGCTGGCCGACATGGGGGCCGAAGTTATCAAAGTGGAGCGCAAAGGCAAAGGCGACTTGTCGCGTTATCTCTATGTTTCCAATGTGATGATCGACGGCGAAAGCACGATTTTCCATGCGATCAATCGCGGCAAATCCTCGGTCGAGCTGGACCTAAAACAAGACGCCGATCGCGAGAAAATCATGGCGCTTGTCGACAGCGCGGATGTGGTGATCCAAAACTTCCGACCGGGTGTGATTGAGCGCCTTGGCCTTGGCTATGAAAACGTTAAAGCCCGCAAACCCGATATCGTTTACGGCTCGATCTCGGGCTACGGAACTGGACATGACTGGCAAAAACTGCCCGGTCAGGATTTACTGGCGCAGGCCCGCAGCGGCATCATGTGGCTGTCAGGTGGCGGCACCGACGGACCCGTGGCAATGGGCCTGCCGATTGCCGACATTCTCGCAGGGGCTGCCCTTGCACAAGGCCTCCTAGCGCTTTTGTTCCGTCGCGAACGCACTGGCAAAGGCGGCCTTGTGGAAACCAGCTTGATTGAAGCGGTCACCGACCTTCAGTTCGAGCTTTTGACCACCTTCCTCAATGATGGCGGCATGCTGCCCCAACGCCCCAACAACAACCCCGCCCACGCTTATCTATCCGCCCCCTACGGCGTGTATCGCACCGAGGATGGGCATATCGCGGTGGCGATGAACGACCTCAAACACCTGTGCGACTGCCTCGATCTTGACGCAGCGTTCCACGATCTTGACCCCTTCAAGCATCGCGATTCAATCAAAGCGGAGCTGGCAAATCATTTGCTTTTGAACACCACCGATCATTGGATGACGGCCATGATCGCAGCCGATATTTGGGCCGCCCCCGTGATGGATTGGAACGGATTGATGGGGTCTGGCGTGCTACAGGAGCTTGATATGATTGCCGATTTGGAACGTGGTGGCAAACATTTCAAAACACTTTCCGCGCCGCTGCGCATTGATGGGGTGCGTCCCAAAGCGCTAGGTGCCGCGCCGCTTTTGGGCGCCAATAATAAGCTCCTAGAACGGGAATAAACAACGCATGCTGGGAGTTGACACAGCCTTTCCTGCAATATAACTTTTTGGTTATGAAACCAATTAGCTATGAAGCAACAACCCTAGATGCAGTATTTTCGGCTCTTGCGGACCCCACGCGCCGCGCCATTCTTGCCCGTCTGGCCCATGGGGAAGCGACGGTCAAAGAACTGGCTGCGCCGTTTAATGTCAGCCAACCGGCGATTTCAAAACATCTAAAAATATTGGAAAACACCGGGCTAATTGCGCGCGGCCAAATCCGACAAAGTCGGCCTGCGTACCTGCGAGCGGAACCAATGAAAGAGGCCATGAACTGGCTAACAGAATTTCGTCGGTTTTGGGGGGTGAGTTTTGACCAACTCGACCACCTATTAGAAACACTAAATGACGACGGAAAGGACACCCACGACCATGAGTAACCTCCCAGTATACCAGTATAATCGCGAATTTGAGGCCCCCCTTGCCAAGATTTGGAAAGCGTGGACGGATCCAACACTTTTGGCTGTTTGGTACGGTCCGGGTGTTGAAACGATCATCCATGAGTTTGATCCCAAGGCGGGCGGGCGCTGGCTTAATGAGATGAAATGGGGTGAAAAATCTGATTTCAGCCGAATGGATTTTATCGAAGTAGAAACGGCCAAACGGATGGTGTGGAACCACTCCTCCACGGATAAGGACTGGAACATTCAGCCCAGCCAAATGATGCCTGACTGGCCCAAAACGCTTCTGACAACGGTTTCCTTTTCCGACAAAGGTGACAAAACCAAAGTGCAGTTGGAGCAAATTCCCGTGGACGCAACGGAGGCAGAAATTGCCTGTTTCACCAAAATGATGAGCAACATGGACAACGGTTGGGGCAAGGGCTTTGATCTTCTCCAAACGTTGATTTCCGAGAAGACTTAACCAAGATTAAGGGCCAAATCGCTTCGGCCCTTATATCTCTAATGACTATCCAAGACTATTCCGACAGGCGTTAGTATAAGGGGCAAGCGCGCGCCTCACACTTGCGAGGGCCAAATCTTTGGCAAGTGCGGGAGTCTCACCAAGGGCAACCGATTGATACTGACATGGCATAAACTGGCTGATCAACGTCTCTGGAATTTGCAGACCTTCGAGTGCACCAAATAGCGCATCCACCGCTTTGACGGCTTCTGGATTCGTCCAATAATAGCGGATGCGATCACTATAACTATAGTGCCGCTGGATTTTCTGGGCGGCCTTGGTGCCCGTGTAATAATCCTGCCAGTATTCGGGTTGCGCCAGCATGATCTGCTCTAATTTTGCGGGCAAGGTTCCTGCGTCATACCCCTCGCAAATTTCCCCGGCGATTTGATCAAGCGCGTAGTAAGCTTCGCGCAATGCAAACGTCAGCCCCGGCCCCACTTTGAGGATGGCAAAACCGCCCGTTACAAGCGTGCGCAGGGCTTGCGGCGTTTGATAATCGGTTGAATGCGCTTCAAAAACCACACGCGCGTATTCCTTGCGCCACGTGCTGAGTGCGCCCGCTTTTTCTGGAACAAAGTGGATAACGTTGGCATGGCCAAATTCCACACCCGGCTGCACGACAACGCCAATGGAGCGGGCAAAAGCCTCCTCAAGACCAAGCGCTGCAAAGGCATTCTGATGCAAAACCATGGTTTCGCTTACATCCTCGCAGGTCGTAACCTCGAGTGTGTCGAGTTCTTCTGATGCGCCTCCGGGTACCGGCACTTCGGTTCCGATGATATAGGCGGGCGGCAAATGTCCTTCGGCGCGGGCCGCATCATCGGCCACCTTCGCCAGTTCTGCTGCGCGTGTTGCGACGGTTTTTGGCGGCAACGGATTTACATCATCCGCACAGGCCATGCTCGCGTCCAAGTGGATTTTGGAAAACCCCGCGCGGGCATAGGCTGCCGTCATTTCACAGGCTTTTGCCATGGCCTCGGATGCGGGAAGTTTGCGCCATGGATTCGGCCCCAAATGATCACCCCCAAACAGGATGCTATCGAGGGGAAAATCAACGCTGGCCGCAATACCCGCCACAAATTGGCGGAAGTCTTGTGGCGTCATGCCTGTGTATCCGCCGTCCTGATTGACCTGATTACAGGTTGCCTCAATCAAAACAAATCCGCCATTATCGGCCGCCTCCAAAAGGCTCGCCTCAATGACCATCGCATTGGCGCTGCAAACGGACGTAATGCCAGCAAAGTCTTCTTGGTTGTGCTGTTCTGGAAGGGCGAGCAAGTGATCTAGGGCGTGTTTCATTGTGTCTCCAACATGACAACTTTGGTGAGGTGGCGCGGCGTCGTTGTGTCGATTCCTTGCGCGGCGGCATAGCGTTCGCCTAACAATTGCAGCGCGGGAAGGCACTCAACACCCGATAAATCCCCTGCACTGGTAACATCAAGCGAAACATCCCCAGCGCCGCCAAGCCCTAGAACCCAAGCGCCTTTTGCCTGTAGTTCCTGAACCAACGCCGTTTCATCAGCGCGGGTATCTTCATGGTACAGCATCACAACAGCGGTGCGTTCGTCAACGAGGCTGATCGGGCCGTGCCGGTATTCGCCCGGATGAAAAGCCTGTGTGTAACAGATCGCCATTTCTTGAAGCTTGAGCGCACCTTCGAGCGCAACACCGTAATTTGCACCGCCCCCGAGAAAAACAAAATGTGTGCGCTTGGCGTAGGCGTCCACGGGAACCGCATCCAAGGCCCGCATGGTTTCCTCAGCGCGACCTGCCAAAGTATCGTCGACCTTTAGGCCCGCCATCGCGTAGCCCGCCAACAGCATCAAACTCGCAGATGAGGTCATAACAATCCCCTCGCTGGGATGCGTTTCAAACTCCACCGCGATGGATGCGACCCCACTTAACGCGGACTTCGGAGCACAGGTAACGCCAATCGTTTTTTGCCCGCGCGCATGGCTAGCCCGCACGGCCTGAACCGTTTCCGTGGTCTCACCGCTGCGAGAAAGGGCGATAACTTCGACGTCCCCCGACCCCTTCGCGAGGTAGGCCTGTGGGCGCACGATCCATTCGCCAGCGGGTACGGCAATGGCACGAAGACCGTTGGCATTCATCGCGGCGGAGACCGCCAGCGCAAGATTGTAGGACGTGCCGCATCCAACAATCACGCGCGTACCGTTCATGGGCGAAAGCGGCGCGGGCATTTGAGCTGCGCGCCAGTATTGGAATTGTCCAAAGATGCCTTCAAGCGTCGGGTTCATATTGGTTTCCTTATGTTAAACTTTGGCGCGCTTGCCTTCGACTGCGTCACAGGCGTCACCCCGTGGCATCAGGTTTTCTCCAAAATACGCAAATAAAGATCACAGTCAATCATATTTATGATTGAAATTGACGCATTCCTGTGTCAAAACTAAAAGAAACGGGGACTTTATGACAACTGACCGCCATTCTGACCTGCTCCTGCTCCTTTTGGCTAAGGGGCAAACATCCGTTCAAGACATCGCGACATCCCTTGGAGCCTCGCTCGCGACTGTGCGGCGAGACTTGATCGAATTAGAGCAAATGGGCAAAATAGAGCGGCGGCACGGGTCCGCGCGCATCGCGACAGGGGCGCACAAGGAACTGGCATTTTCGGCACGGGAACAGGCGCAGATCGAGGCGAAACGCGCCATCGCCTATGTTGCCGCGCAGGAAATCCAGCCCGACGAAACGCTGTTTTTAGACGCGAGTACAACCGTCCTGCAATTGGTGCCGCATATTCGCAATATGAATTCACCCGTTAAAATTTTTACCAACGGTCTGGTTGCCGCCCAAGAGCTTGCGCATATTTCCCATGTCGACCTCACCCTCATTGGCGGGCGCGTGCGTGCCGAAAACCTTTCGATGGTCGGCGCGTCCGCGATTGCGATGATGGAGGGGCTTTGGTTTGATCGTTTGTTCCTCGGCGCTACCGCAATAGACGACGAGGGCCGCCTCACCAGCCTAGAATCCGAAGAGGCCGCAATGAACGCGCAAATGATTAAACGCAGCGCGAATGTGACGGTTTTAGCCGATAGGAGCAAGTTTGGACACCGCGCAACACATGCCGTCGCGCGGCTTGATGCCAAACACACATTGATATCCGAATGCAGCCTAGAAAGTCCACTTGCTGGCTACATTGCGCGCGCGGGCCTCACATTCAAATTGGCTGATGTGGACGCCTAGATGCGCAATTCGGGCCCCTAGTTAAAGGTTTCGGGCATGACCATTTTTGGCAGCCACAGCGCGATCTCTGGGAACACGATGATGAGAAGCAGGATCGCGAGCATTGGCAGTAGAATAATCACAACATCGCGCATCACCTGCACCACATTCATGCCGCCAATCGACGCAGATATCAGCAAACACAATCCATAGGGCGGCGTCACGAGGCCAAATGCGAGAGAGACGATGCCGATAATCGCAAAGACGATTGGATGGATATCGGCGGCAGTTGCAACCGGCAACAGAACCGTGCCCAGAATGATAATCGTTGGGATCGCATCAATAAACAAACCAAAGAAAAGGAACAGGCCAGCGATCACGAGGGCGGTTCCGAACGATCCGAACTCAAGGCTCGTCATGAAATCCACGATCAGGCGCGGCACGTTAAAGAAGGCCAAAAGCCACCCGAACGCAGAAGCCGTCCCAATCGCAAACAGCGAAATCGACGCGAACCGCCCCGTGTCATAGAAGATATGACCAAGGTCGCGCACCGAAACGGTCCGATACACAAACATGCCAAGGATCAAGGAGTAACCGGCCGCAATAATGGCGCTTTCTGTTGGGGTAACGATACCGCCAACAATGCCGCCAATGACCAAAACGGGAGTCATTAAAGCAAGGAACGAGCCCTTAAATGCATGCCAAATATCGCACAGGCTGGGCTTACCGATGATGGGGTAATCATAAACTTTGGCATAGCCATAGACCGTGGCCATCAAGGCGACGCCGATCATTAACCCCGGTGTCGCACCCGCCAAAAACAAGGCGCCGACAGAGGTTTGCATCACTCCGCCCCAGACGATCATCAAGATGCTCGGCGGAATAATAACGCCCATCACCGATGAGCATGCCGTGAGCGCAATCGCGAACCGTGTGTCATAGCCCTCTTTGACCATGGCGGGGATTAGGATTTTTCCACAACCCGCCGCATCGGCCGTTGAGGAGCCTGAAATTCCGGCAAAAAGCATCGACACGGCGACATTCACATGCCCAAGGCCGCCAGGCATCCAGCCCGTCAAAACGCGCGCAAGGTCGATCAGCTTATCGGTTATTTTCCCCGAATTCATCAAGTTGGCCGCAAGTAAGAAGAAAGGCACAGCCAGCAAAATAAACGAGTTATAAGATTGAAACATCCGGTCCAAAACGATGAACGGGGTCAACCGCAAATCCAGCAAGACGATTGGGATTGTCGCGATCCCAAGCGCAAAAGCGACGGGAATGCGCATCGCAACGAGGAAAATGAACCCGCCCACAAGAATGGCACAGGCGAGACCGGTTGAAACAATCATGCTTAAACTTTCTGAGTAGAAGCGCGGTATTCCGCGACAGCTTCATACAGGCGATAGCCCGTGAAAAACATCCAAACTACACCGGTAATTGGGACTGAAATATAGGTAATCATCATATTCGCACGCATCATGACCGAATTTTGAATGTAGCCAAACTTGGCGTATTCGATCCCGTACCACGCGAAAATAACGGCAAATGCTCCGACCATAACAAGGACAAATCCGTTTTGAATGAGCTTGAGCAGTGGAATTCTGGCGTCAGGAATAACGCGCACATCAAAATGAGTTCCGTCCCAAACGGCGACCATAGCTCCGATCATAACCACCCAGACAAACAGGAATGTCGCCAGTTCTTCGGTCCAAAGATAGACAGGGATAATGCCAGTATAGCGCGCTATGACTTGCATCCCGACCGGAATTGCCAAAGCGGCAACAAGGAAACCGAGTAAGAAACGAAGACCGTTGCAGAAGGTATCTAGAAAGCGTCCGAACATAGGGCCCTACCGATCAATGGATGAACCCCCAACGCTTGAAAACGTTGGGGGCAAAGAGAGCGATTATTGCTCGCGGATTGCTTTAAGAAGGTCGGTCGCGCCCAATTCGGTCGCATATGCGTCCTGTACGGGGATCACCATTTCCAACAATTTGTTGCGATCAGCAAACTCTAAAACGGTAATTTGGCCCGCATCGATCATCTCTTGCATTTTGAGACCATCTTCGGTGCTTTCCAAGTTGCGACCAAATGCGCCAGCTTCGGCACCCGCTTGAAGAACCGCGGCTTGAAGCTCTTCTGGAAGTTTACGGAAAGTTTTGCCACTCATAACGATGGGCCGCACCGTGATGGCATGGCGGGTCAACGTGATGTTTGGTGCGACTTCGTAGAACTTGAGGTTCTGGATCGACGCCGCTTCGTTTTCAAATCCAGCAATCACGCCTGTCTGAATCGCGTTATAAACCTCGTTATAGGCAATTGCCGAAGGTGCTGCTTGGATCGCAGAGAAGATTTGCGCTTGGATCGGAGCGCCCATGACGCGCATCTTGTGACCCATCAAATCGGCCATATCCTTGACCGGCTCTGCGGACGCCAAATTGCGGACACCGCCCCCCGTATAACCGATAATTTTGATGTCAGCTTTTTCAAGCAACTCATCCTCGAGGGGTGCCATAACACCGCTTGAGAGGGCTGCATTCCAATGGTCCAAATCGCGGAAAAGGAACGGCATATCCATGAGGGGGATCGATGGGGCAAAAACAGCCATATTGGACGGCGCCATAACGGCATAATCGATCGCAACACCCTGCTGCAAGAACGTCACGAAGTCGCTTTCGTCCCCAAGCTCGCCATTCAAGCGCAGATCAAACTCAACATCACCATCATATGATTCAGCCACGAGTTCTTCAAACTGTCTCAGTGTTTTTGTATAGGCATGATTTTCATCAAACATGCTCGCGCCGCGCAACGTGATCGTATCGGCAACGGCGGCAGAAGCGAAAAGCGCTGACGCCGACACAGCGCAAACTGCGATGCACTTAAAAGATTTGTAAAAAGACATGTATTCCTCCCTAGAAACTATATGTGACTCCCTCAATGTTGAGCGGCGTCGCCAACATCTATAAGCGTCATATTTGTAAATCGTCAACAAAATTTGTTAAATTTTGGAAAATAAACATGTCGATCCACATATTTTGGGCAAGCACCATTTCTAGCCAACCCTTTCAAAATGGTCCCATTGATTAAAGGGCTCACTTCCCAGACGTCATAGGAAGCCGTGACAATTTCCACGCCCTGTTGGCCATCACGACTAGGCACATAAAATAAAGGGACATAGCGGACCTGCATTCAGAACTGCAACGGCCGCACCAGAAATTGGCCAAACCATCCGCTGTCAAATGGTTCCCCGACCAACGCCGCACTATCGGGCTTCGAAAAGGTCGCAAATTCCACTCAAGACGTGGGGGAAAAGATAAAAAATCTATTTTTTGTAAATATTTGTAACCGACCCAAAATCTAGGAATGTGACGATTTAGTTGCCTTACGCAGCAACCGAGCCCAATGTTTGTCGTATACAAACCCCCAGTCGCAAGGAAATCTGCGGAGGAGCGGTTCAAGCGCGGCGATCCAGTTTTGAGTGGTTTCAAGGGGATCCGTCGGTGTGATAACGTCGCCCAAATGCAGCGTCAAATATTCGGCCGTTTGCTCAACCATCACCGGAAGGATTGCGGCATCACATTTTGCAGCAAACCGAGCAGGCCACCCCACAACCCCCGCTGCCTCCCCAAAAACGATAGCGCGGACAGTATCGGTGTTCTTGTTGACAGGAGCATCGACAGGGGGCGCCGTTTTGATCCGATCCACCACACCGACCACGATCTTGCCTTGCCGAAGTGCCTTGAGCACCGCGCGCGCCACAAGCGCATCACTGTTGCGCCGCACGTCAAATAACTCACAGCCGATATGAGTGTAATATGGCCGCTGTGTGATCGCGCGCGACTCTTTTGCGGGTTCGCGCACGAGCATCAACGTTGGGTAGCGCGCGGCCAAGGCGCGCACCATCAGCACCGAACCATGACAATGCGGCATGACCAGCAACACGCCCTTGCCTTCCTGTAGTGACGCTTTAAGCCGCGCCTCTTCTGGGATCACGAGCAGTTGATCAATTTCATCCGTTTTCCCTAACCGCAAGCGCTCCATCCGACGTAACGCCAGAATAAATCGCTCTACGAAACCTCGATATATCCGTCGTGGCGGGCCTTGCGACACAACCTTTGACAACCTCAAAGCTGTTTCCTTGAGCGGACTGCCCGGTAGGTAATATGCAGCCCACAACACGCTCCGAACGATGGAATACCCAACATCTTGAAAAGGCTTGGGTGCCGTTGCGAGGCGTTTTGTCCCGCGATCAACGGAAAACCAGATACGGTCTTTGAATTTTGTAAAACTAGATTCCAATTATCTACACCTGCACCTTTCGCCCCCCTTTGAGAGCCCACGCATTGGCGGTCAACTATTGCCCCATAGGACCGTTTTGAAACGATAATTGCAACGCAACGCACACTCTGTAAAGGCTATATCCGACACCCAATGCACCCTGAGACCCCCTATTGGAGCCAGAAAATAAGTGGACTCCGGTGAGAATTCGACCATAATCTGGGCTTGGCCAAATCCTCAACAATGGCCTATTTTTGTGTTTTGAACGCTGTATTTTGACATTCAACAACATTGGGAGTTCCTAAAATGAACCGGAAAAAAGCATCTGATTTCAACCCGAAATTACTCGAATTATACGACGGATACGTTCATGGGAAAATGACAAAACGAGAGTTCCTGTCCAATGCGACCCGTTATGCTGCGGCGGGTGTCGCTGCCACGGCAGTCCTTGAAAGTTTGCAACCAAATTATGCACTTGCACAACAAGTTGCCCCCGATGACCCCGACATTGAAACGATGACGGTGGAGTATGAAAGCCCCGAAGGTCATGGTACAATCAAAGGTCTTATGGCAAAGCCGGCCGGTGCTACTGGAATGCTCCCCGCCGTTTTGGTTGTGCATGAAAATCGCGGTTTAAACCCCTATATCGAAGACGTCGTGCGTCGACTGGCCAAGGCGGGGTTTCTTGCGTTTGGCCCCGACGGATTGACACCGCTTGGCGGCTATCCCGGAAATGATGACGACGGGCGCGACATGCAAAAAGAACTCGACAGCACCAAACTGATGGAAGACTTCTTTGCCGCCTTCGAATTCCTTGTGGATTACGAACAAAGTACGGGCAAAGTTGGGGTTGTGGGTTTCTGTTATGGCGGCGGTGTGTCTAATGCATTGGCGGTGGCCTATCCAAATCTGGCGGCGGCTGTGCCTTTCTATGGACGCCAACCCACGGCCGAAGAGGTGGCCGCGATTGAGGCCCCCCTCCTCATCCACTACGGTGAATTGGACGAGCGCGTGAATGCAGGTTGGCCCGCCTATGAGGCCGCTCTGACTGCGGAAGGGAAAACCTACGAGGCGTTCATTTATGAAGGCGTAAATCACGGGTTCCATAACGACACAACGCCGCGCTACGACGAGGCCGCAGCAACACTGGCATGGGATCGCACCCTCGCCCATTTCGAAAAATACCTAAATTAAGCTCATCATAGGCATCTGCGTAAATGCCGGTGCCTATGAGATTTTGTGGCAATGTTTTAATCGAAACCTTTAGAAATCGACGCTGATGCGACGTGTAATGCCGACTTCGATTTTCAGGCTTTCGTCCGACCCGCCAAGGACGATTGGCGAATTCCCAGCGTCGCCCATGAAACGACTATAACCAGCAACAGCTTCAATCCCCCAACGTTCGTTGAAATCGTACCGCGCGCCCAACACCACGCCAGCCGAAACGAGTCCGCCATTCGGGTCGTATTCAGAATATTGGCTCGCGGCGGCCTCGTCCGCTGTGACCCCAAAATATGTCTGGGTATATTTGTCGCTCCCAATCAGCAATCGGGGGCCGAGCGTCAGTGTCCACCCTTCGGCGGGAGTTGCTATAACGTCAAAACCAGCCTCGCCGACAAAGGATTGGTGCCCAAAGAAGCCATATCTAACATCGGCAAAGCCGCGAAAATGTTTTTCCTCGTAGCCAACCCCAAAGCCAAATTCCTGTGTCCAATCCACATCCGATAAGCCGGCCAACTCAGGGTAATCCGCCGAATTCCGTTCGCCGATAAACCGTGCCGAGCCGCGTAAGCCCCAGCCAGTCCGATATCCAACGGTCTGTCCTGATCCGTACTCAAACCCATTCGGGAACCGAACATAGTCAAATCGAACCGAACCTCCCGGTCCGTTTTCCAAATCTGAAGACCCGAAATACGCCGACTCTCTTTGAGCGCCAAGTCGTATCCCAATAACCATATCTGGGTCCGCAGAATCCAAATACCCATTCTCGTCGAAAACACTGAGGGTTTCTTGCGCCACAGCCGGCAAAGCGAGCAACGAGGCACCCAGCGTAATCCAGATGCGCGTGTCGGAAATTTTGAAGCGAGCCAAATGAAACCCCTGTTGAATTTGAGAAGAAAGCCGGAATAACCAGCCTCAATCCTATCACAAAGCACGAACAAGTAACTTATAGAAATCCACCCCTTATGTAGAGTTTTCCAGATGGGTATTTCTAACACATACCCTTGTTTTACTATCGGTACCTTCGGGGATCATAAGCCCCGCGTCCCTTGTATTGATCTATCCTGTCCAACACATTTACATTGTTCAAAACCGTAACCATTTATTTTCTAGGGGAAAATTGTTGATTGTTGCGACACGCCCCTTCGCTTAGACTTTCCAAAAAACTGGGAATGCAGGAAGCTTCCCTTAGACTTGGGGAACATCATGGCTTCTTTCGGCGACGCAAACACCGTGCAAAACGAGCCTGGACCGGCCGCACTCCACCTCAAAGTGACCTATTTGCCGTATATCTACGGTAGCCTGTTCCTGCTTTTCATCACACGAATCGTCGCGATCTTTCTATTGCCGCTGACGGATACCACCGAGTCGCGCTATGGTGAGATCGCCCGCAAGATGATTGAAACCCGCGATTTCATCACCCCACAGTTTGATTACGGCATTCCGTTTTGGGGCAAACCGCCGCTACATACATGGCTCTCCGCTGCGGGTATAAACCTCTTTGGCGAAAACGAATTTGGCGCGCGAATTTTTATATTTTTAGCCGCGCTCTTGCTGCTCCTTTTCTTCTATAAGTGGGCCAAAACCATTGTTGGCACCAATGCCGCCTTGATCTCTGTTTGCGTTTTGTCGTCTACGGGATTGTTTTTCGGGGCGTCGGCATTTGTTATGACCGATTTAGCGATGGCTTTTGGAACGACTCTCTCGATGATGGCGTTTTGGTCGATTACGACACAGGGCAAAGCGGCGCGTATCGCAGGGCATCTCTTCTTTGTCGGGCTCGCAATTGGCATGCTGGCTAAGGGTCCTGTTGCGGTTGTCCTCACGGGCATCCCAATTTTCCTTTGGCTGCTGATCGGCTGGCGCTGGCGTGTTTTGAAAAACCTGCCGTGGATTACGGGGATGTTGCTTGCCGTCGTCCTCACTGCGCCGTGGTACTATCTCGCCGAGCAGAAAACACCCGGCTTCCTGCGGTATTTCATTATCGGCGAGCATTATGAACGGTTTGTTGTCTCAGGGTGGCAAGGCGATTTATACGGGTCGGGACATTCGCGCGCCAAGGGCAGCATTTGGCTGGGTTGGATTTTGGCGGCTTTGCCGTGGTCGCTTATTGGCGGATACGTGTTGTTTTTCCCGCGTAAATTGCGCGCGGCGTTCAGGCTGGATAGCGCGGGTCTTCGCTCCTACTTGCTTCTGTGGACCATCGCGCCGATGATCCTCTTTACGCCTGCGGCCAACATTTTGGCGTCCTACGTCCTCCCCGGCCTGCCCGCCGCGGCGTTGTTGTTAACGATACTAACCATCGATATTTTTGGCGCCACACCGACGAAAACAGTGCGCATTCTGTTTGGCTCTGGGATGGCACTCATGATCGGCGTCTTTGTGCTGCTCTGTGCCGTCCTTGCGATTTCTCCCGACAGTCTGGACCTTCGCTCCCACAAATTGACTGTCAAAATCGCATCCCAACGCGTTGAGGCCCCCGTCTTTAACCTTTTGGGTGGCAGAAGTTATTCTCTTGAGTTTTACACCAAAGGCAAGGTTCAGGTTTTGGCGGATTTCGATGCGATTTCCGGCCTAGCTGACAATGGTAAGGCCGATGTCCTTCTTGTCGAACCGCGGCAGAAAGCGGAGGTTGAACAGGCCTTCGGTGACAGGTTCACATACCTTGGTGAATTCGGGCGCAAAGCCGTTCTGATCGAAAAAATTGAGGGTAATTAGATGAATGCCACGAAAACACATAAGGCCCCCGCAATCGACACGTCAGAATTGACGGTGAATCCCCACCTACCCGACCTCTCCATTGTGGTGCCTGCGCATAATGAGGAAGGCAATATTGAGCAGACCATCAATGCGATCATGTCGGAAGTGGTGCGCCTCAATATTTCCACTGAAATTATCGTTGTCGATGACGGAAGTGCCGACGCCACCTTCAAAACCGCAAGCAACATGGGCCAGCATTTCCCCGTTTCGGTCCTGCGGTTGTCGCGCAATTTTGGTAAGGAGCACGCGATTTCGGCGGGGTTGAGCGCGTCCACCGGCAATATCGTGGCGATCATCGACGCAGACCTGCAAGAACCCATTTCCTATTTAGAAGAAATGCTGGGCGAGCTTAAAAATGGCTATGAAATGGTCTATGCTGTGCGCGGAAATCGCGACGATGAATCCGTTCCAAAACGTTTATTTACTTCGGCGTTTTACAAGCTGCTATCAATGGGAAGCGATGTTGTCATCCCGCAAGACGCCCGTGATTTTCGCGTGATGAACCGTAATGTTGTCGATGCTTTATGTGCCCTACCCGAACGTAACCGCTTCATGAAAGGGCTATATGGATGGATTGGTTTCAAGACCAAGGCTGTCCCTATTGAAATGAAACAACGCACCTCTGGGCGCTCAAGTTTTGGTTTCAGCGCCCTTTTCAAACTGGCCCTCACGGGTATTACCTCCTTCACCAATTTCCCGCTGCGGGTTTGGACGGGTGTCGGGAGTGTTTTGGCTATTCTCTCAATTCTATATGGCCTTTGGATCTTCGCCAAAACCATCATTTGGGGCGTTGATACCCCCGGTTTCGCTACGATTACCGTCGCGATCTTCTTTTTGGGGGGGATTCAGTTGATCTCAATTGGGGTGATTGGCGAATACCTTGCGCGCGTTTTCACCGAGGTCAAAGGCCGCCCCGGCTTCATTGTCGCCGAGATTTCACGACCAGAAAATCAGGACGATTGATGCTCAAAAGTGTTCTGAAATTCGGACTCGTTGGCGGCTTGGCAACCTTGGTTCATATCACGGTTGGCATCCTGTGGATTCGGTTTGGATTGAACCCTTTGGTCGCAAATTTCCTCGCCTATATTACCGCGCTTATTGTGAGTTTTTGGGGCCACCACAGCTTCACCTTTAACAATCACAACCTCCCCTTGGGCAAGACGGCACCTCGTTTCTTAACAACGTCGGCGCTCGGGTTTTTGCTGAATGAATTGATCTTGGCGAGTTTTGTCGGGCTCAATCTTATGTCCCCGTCGAGCGCCCTCGCTTTGGCCACTCTTTTGGTCGCGGGTTTCACATATCTGTTGAGCAGGCGCTGGGTTTTCAACGGTCCCTCACACTAGTTCGCCGCCACCTATTCCTAGGCAGCGGCGATAAGGACGTCTTTAGAAACGCTTCGTGTTTAAGCCATGCGACGCACAGCTTAGATCGATCAACCTACGACGTTATAGCCGCGGCCGCGCATACAGTTTCTAACCAAGACTTCGCGGTTAGAGTTGTTCTGGAGTGCGCTCCCAGTAGCGCCGACGAGCGCTCCGATTGCGACACCACGGCCAGATTGGTACGTGCTCCCTTTTGAAATCGCGGATGCGGCGCCACCAACGGCAGCAGCTGTTGCGACCGTACCGATAGTACCTTCGTCAACAAGTGGCTGGGAGGCCGCGAGGTTTTGACATTGCGAGAGATCGTAGTTGTAGTTTGCACTCACTGGCCCGTCGATGATCGGCGTATAACCCGCCCCTGTATTCGTACATGCGGTGGCCAAGAATAGAAGTGGCACGACTGAAATTTTCGTAAGTTTGAGCATGTTAATTCCCTTCAGAATTTTGATGACCTTGGTATCTTGTTCACTGAGGGGTTTCCTCAGCATACGTTGACTGAAACCAGTCTAGCCTAACCACTAGGAGCAATCCACTCAATTTCTCGAAATGGAGCGCCTGCCGTAGCGGTCGCAAAAACGGCAAATTACCCTTACCTTTCAAACTATTAGAGCAGATGCTTTCCCAACATCACGTGCCATTGTTATCGGATATCAGCCCGAAGAAATTGGATATCAGCCCTAACCTTCAGCAAAAAATTGCTATTTCAAGCGGAAGAAAAATTCCCAATACCAACTGCCGTCTGAGCAAGAACAAAAAATTTTAATTACTTAGAAAGCGCGTTGGTCAAAACAATATGGATTAAACCGCCCTCTCAGCCTACATGTTAACACATTGTTAATAAATGAAATGGGCGGAACTATCAGATGATTAGGAAAACATCATCCATTCTCTGCCTTGTTTTGGCGGTATTGAGTGCAAGCCTCTTTGTCCGCCATGCATCGGGTGAGAATATAACCGCACAGAATAATGGCCGTGAACAGGTGACGGTTTCCGGCTCCCTTGTTACGCGGGCCAATGGCGTTGACTGCCCGCAAATCAAAACCAAAGACGGAACGCTCATCGCTATTTCGTATATTTCGCCAGAAATTCCGATTGGAACGCACGTCGTTGTAAGCGGATTTTACGCCATCGTAACCGACTGCCTCGGACCTGTCGTCGTGGCACAAAAAACCACTGTATTTTAACGAGGACGGAAAACCCAAACGTCGATGCCCCCCTGCCGGTCGCCGTTTGAGTTTTAAATTTTACCAAACAAGGATTTCCGAATGCCCCATCCAATTGTAAATGACCCAATGCTGAGCCAACAATGGCATCTTCGCAATTCGGGGTCTGGGCTGTTTGATCTTAATATCGTTGGCGCCAATGGGATTGAGTCCCTTTGGGACGACTATACGGGCGCAGGTATCAACGTATTCGTCATCGACAACGGATTTGACTATACTCACGAGGATTTGGCGGCCAATTACGCCACCCTTCTCGACTATAATTTCACCGATGATGATGACAACCCCTTTGGCATCGCAAGCAATTCGCATGGCACTGCGGTCATGGGTATCATTGGCGCGGTTGGAAATAACGATATCGGCACAACAGGTATCGCCTATGAAGCTACGCTGGTTGGGTATCGGATTGAAAACTTCATTGGCGACGCTTGGTTGCAAAATGTCCGCGACTCAATCGCGAGTGCCGCGACGGGTGGCGCTGATGTGGTGAATATCAGCCAAGGCATCGCAAACGACACCAGCTCTGAATTCGGCATAGGATACGATGCGACGCGATTCACCGAGATTGACGCGTCGATCAGCCTTGCCGTTTCAACGGGACGCGGCGGGCTTGGAACAACCATTGTTAAATCTGCGGGCAATTCGCGTGGGGCCCATTATGATGTCAATTCTGACCCTTGGACCAACAACACCCAGCAAGTCGTTGTCGCCGCCGTTGATCAGGACGGTTTTATCTCCAGTTATTCGTCTTATGGTGCTGCCAATCTGATTTCCGGTTTTGGCAGCTCGGGCGAAGTTGTCACCACGGATCGCACCGATAACGAAGGCTATACCACCACAAACTACATGAGCACGTTTAACGGCACTTCGGCTGCGGCACCAATGGTCGCGGGCGTTGTTACCCTCATGTATGATGCCGAGGAAGGTCTTGGCTGGCGCGATGTCCAGACGATTTTGGCCTATACGGGGCGGCACGTCGGCAGTGTTGTCGACAACGCCACGTTTGCAGGTTCCGAACGCACACCGTGGCACTTTAACGCCGCCGAGAATTGGAATGGCGGCGGTCTGCACTACAGCAATGACTACGGATACGGCCTTGTCGATGCGCATGCGGCGGTACGGTTGGCTGAATCATGGCTCACTATGGGAGCCGCACAAACAAGCCTCAATGCGCGGGGGAGTTTGGCAAGCGTTGCTGTCGCGGCCACGATCCCTGACGAGAATGCCACCGGCACCAGTTTCGAACTCCAAGGCGGGGAAGCTATTTTGGTGGAACGGGTCGCCGTCACGCTGACGTTCTCGACAACGTTTCTGGGTGACATGGTGATTTATCTAACCTCGCCGGAGGGAGAAGAGCACCTGTTAATCGCGAACCAAGCGGGAGGTGCCGTTTTTGACGGCGCTTATACGTTCGAAAGCCAAGCTTTTCGCGGCGAACGGAGCGACGGCACTTGGACTGTGCGGATTGCAGACGTTGGGCCAGGCGACATTCTAACTGTTTCGGACATTGTGCTGACCACCACCGGATCAGAGATTTCCGCCGATGACCGCTATATCTTTACCGATGCGTTTTCCGATTATGCAGGCATAAGCAACCACCGTGTCGCCTTTGACGACACAAATGGCGGCGCCGACTGGATCAATGCCGCTGCGGTCACAACGGGGGTAACCCTCAATTTCGCCACAGGCACAGGGGTGATTGACGGCGTCGCCATAACCGTTTCGGGCGTTGAGAATGCCTATACGGGCGATGGCAATGACCATGTCGAGTTAGGGGATACCGCGACAACGGCCCATCAAATTCACCTTGGGCGCGGAAATGATTCCGTGGAGGTGACAGCCGAGACCATCGACTGCCTCTGGAACACTTATGACGGCGGACAGGGGAACGACACGTTCTATTTCCACGTTGTTTCACAGTCGTCGGGGCATGTTATCAACTTGGAAGATGGCGTCATAACCCATGACGGCGTGGCCCAAGCTTCGGTTGCGCGTTTTGAGAATGTCAACGTATCCGGTGCTGCTGGAAGTATCGGCACTTCCGCTCAGAACGTGTTTTACGCTCAAGGGAATTTCGGCAATACAATCGACGGGCGCGGCGGAAATGACTTCATCAACGCGGGGGGCGGCAACGACTATCTCATTGGCGGGCTTGGGGCGGATTACCTCAATGGCGGGAACGGATTTGACCGTGCAGAATACTTGGACGCGACAACTGGCATTCGCGCAGACTTGCAATATTCCAGCGCAAATACGGGTGAGGCCGCAGGAGATACATATATCTCCGTTGAGGGCCTTGGCGGATCTATCCACAATGACATCTTACTCGGAGATGCGGGCGGAAATTCCCTCCTTGGGCGCGCGGGAAACGATGGTCTTTATGGCCGAGGCGGTACCGACACACTCTATGGCCAAGCGGGTAACGACCATCTGGAGGGCGGCGAAGGAAACGACGCATTATATGGCGGGGCCGGAACGGATGTCGCACAATACACCTATGCCACAAGCGCTGTGTGGGCCTTTCTCGAAACGGGGGGGACCCTTGGGGATGCTGCAGGGGACACATATTTTTCGATTGAAAACCTCTCGGGATCCAACTTCGACGACCGCCTCATTGGCGATACTGGTGCAAACACGCTTGTAGGTCGCTTCGGAAACGACGTCATTTTCGGACGCGACGGCGACGACGCTCTTGTTGGAAACCAAGGCGATGATCGGCTTGAGGGGGGAAATGGGGCGGACGTCCTTTATGGCGGCACCGGCATGGATCAAGCGCAGTATTACTACGCCACAAGCGGTGTGCGCGCCGATCTCGTTTTAACGGGCACCAATACGGGGGCTGCAGCTGGCGACACGTATCATTCTATCGAAAATATGGTCGGCTCTGGGTTCAACGATGTGTTGGCTGGCGATGGGACTACCAACACGCTTTGGGGCGTGAATGGAAATGACTCGCTCTTGGGACGTGGCGGCAATGACACGCTCATTGGGGGCAACGGGAACGACTACCTCGACGGAGGTACGGGTTCCGACAGGCTCTACGGCGGATTGGGAATTGATCGCGCAAACTACATTAATGCGGCGAGTGGCCTACGCGTCGATTTGCAAATTACGTGGTCCAATACAGGGGAGGCCGCAGGCGACACTTACTTCTCCATCGAAAACATTGGCGGCTCCAACCACAACGACCTTCTGATCGGAGATGCGGGTGCGAATTTGCTTCTTGGGCGCAACGGCAGTGACACGCTCTATGGCCGAGAGGGTGTTGACAGGCTCTATGGTCAATACGGCCAAGATCGCCTCGCTGGTGGCACAGGAAACGATTTCCTAAATGGCGGTGTTGGCGCGGATACATTTATTTTTGGCACAGGATCGGGAAGCGACTTTGTAGACGATTTTGTGGTGAATGTGGACAGGATTGAGATTTGCTCGGGCGCAAACAACTATTCCGATCTGACATTCACCACCGCAGGAGCGGACACGATCATATCCTTCTCGAACGTGGCCATTCGACTGGATGATGTTTTACCGGGGCAACTCGACGAGGGCGATTTCGCTTTCGTCTAGTCCAAAAGGATGTCCGCTTTCAACGGGAGTTTGGCGATGAGGTCCGCGTTCACCAGATCATTGCCCTGTGCCCGTATGAGGGCCGCCGCGGGCGACAGGCCCTGCCCTAACCAGCGCTCTAGGAGGCGTTGCTGCAAGATATCCCGTGACACCTTCAGCCGAAGAGAGATATCCCAAAAGGCCACCAAATCCCGCCAGTCTTGAGCATCAAACAAAAGATAATTCCCCTCGACGATCACTGTGTCACAAGCCTTATCGACGCGCCCTTCTGCGGCAATCGCGGCATCCAATGTGCGATCAAAAATTGGGTAGAAAACCTCATCCTCAGTCTGAATCCGCGCGACTAACATCAGAAACCCCCTGACATCAAAGGTTTGCGGAGCGCCCTTTTGGGCAAAATTTCCCTGCGCGTGTAATTGCGTGTTGCCCAGATGAAACCCGTCCATTGGTAAAACCCGCGTGTCACACCCCGCCGCCGTCATCCGATCGGCCAAATCCTGTGCAAGGGTGGATTTCCCGCTGGCGGGTGCCCCCGCGAGCGCCACAAGGCGCCGCCGCCCCTTGCGTGGAGCGGCGAGGAGTGTGGTGCAAATCGCGTCAAGGTCCCTCATTCAGAACCTTCCGGTGCGTCTTTTGCGCCGGTCATAAAGGCCACGGCATCCGACATTGTATAGTCTTTGGGATCAATAACACACAGACGTTTGCCCAACCGATGCACGTGGATGCGATCCGCGACTTCAAACACATGCGGCATGTTGTGACTGATGAGGATAATCGGTATCCCGCGCGATTTCACGTCTTGGATCATCTCAAGAACTTTTCGACTTTCCTTGACCCCAAGGGCCGCTGTTGGCTCGTCCAGAATAATAACCTTGGAGCCAAACGCCGCCGCCCGCGCCACGGCCACCCCTTGGCGTTGCCCGCCAGAAAGGGTTTCCACGGCTTGGTTGATGTTTTGGATGGTCATAAGGCCAAGTTCCGTGAGTTTTTCGCGCGCCGCTTTTTCCATGGCAGGGCGATCCAATTGGCGCAGGAATTTGCCGCGAAACCCCTTCTTGAGGAGTTCGCGCCCCATAAACATATTATCCGCAATCGACAAAGCGGGTGACATGGCAAGGGTTTGATATACCGTCTCAATCCCTTCCTTACGGGCTTCAATCGGGGAGGCAAAACCGATCTTTTTGCCTTCGAGAAAAATCTCGCCTCCGTCGGGTTGCACCGCGCCAGATATGGCCTTGATAAGGGTGGATTTTCCAGCGCCATTGTCGCCAATTACCGCCAGAATTTCGCCCGGCATAAGATCAAAGTCACAGTTATCAAGCGCCGTGACGCGGCCGTAGCGTTTCACCAGATTGCGGGCGTATAAAATGGGTTCCATCAGACTGATACCTTTCTAATCCACTGGTCGACGGCCACAGCACTAATGATGAGGACGCCAATCAGCAGATATGTCCATTGTGCGTCGGCTCCCAACAGGCGCAGCCCCATACTAAAGACCCCCACGATCAACGCGCCAAACAACATACCCACAACCGAGCCGCGCCCGCCAAAGAGCGAGATGCCGCCAATCACAACCGCTGTGATACTTTCGATATTTGCCAATTGCCCTGAGGTCGGAGACACAGACCCGATCCGCCCGATCATCGCCCATCCGGCGAAGGCGCAAATTAGCCCAGACAACATATAAACCGAGATCAATGTGCGCTTAACATTCACGCCTGAAAGCTCAGCCGCGTCCGGATCATCCCCGACAGCATAAACATGCCGCCCCCACGCGGTTTGGCGCAGGACATAGGAGAGGAAAAGAACCAGCAGAACCATGAACATGGTCCCGAAGGTAAAGACCGCGCCGCCAATTTCCAGCTTTTCCCCGAACAAATGCAGCAATGGTGCGTTCTCGGAGATGTCTTGGCTGCGAATAGTTTCATTGGCCGAATAAAGGAAATTCGTCGCCAAAGCGATTTGCCACATGCCCAAAGTCACGATGAACGGCGGCAGTTTAATATACGCCACAAGCCAGCCATTAATGAATCCGACAGCCGTTCCCACCGCAAGGCCTAGCACAATCGCGAGTTCAACAGGCATCCCATAGCGGAAGGTAAATTGGCCCATCACGACCGAGCTGAGCACCATGATCGCCCCGACGGAAAGGTCGATGCCCGCCGTCAAAATGACCAGAGATTGGGCCGCGCCCACAATACCAACGATTGTGACCTGTTGTAAAATCAACGTCAGTGCGAAGGGTGAAAAGAACTTTGATCCCAGTAAAATGCCGAAAATCGCAAGGGAGGCCACCAAGACCACCATGGGAACCAAAGACGGCGTTTCATGCAGCGCATGTTGAATGCGGCGCATCGGGGACGTGTGGTCTTGAGAAAACGACGCAACAGTATCAGGACCGGCGACAGTGGTTTTCGGTTCGTTGGATAGGGGGGGCATGGGAAGCCTCTCTGCCAAATGTAGCACAAAAAGGGGCGGGCCTTGGCACGCCCCTTTCACAGACTGAAGGTTTTATGGTCTAAAGATCAACCCCAGCAGAGGTCTTTGCCTGCAACCGTATCGATTGACTCAACACCCTCGACGGCCTGATCCGTTACCAAAGCAACACCCGTGTCATAGAAGTCCTTACCTGGTGTCATAGCTGGCTTTGTTCCGTCTTTGGCCCAGTTGTTGATGGCTTCAACACCCAAAGCCGCCATGCGCAATGGATACTGTTGCGACGTCGCACCGATCACGCCATCTGCTACATTGGCCACACCAGGGCAGCCGCCATCGACAGAAACGATCAAGACATCATTTTCGCGACCAAAGGCCTTGAGCGCCTCATAGGCACCTGCGGCAGCGGGTTCGTTGATTGTGTAAACCACATTGATCATTGGGTCTTTTGCGAGAAGGTTTTCCATGGCTTTCCGGCCACCCTCTTCGTTGCCCGCAGTGACGTCATTGCCAATAATGCGTGGGTCGGTTTCATCGCCCCATTTGTTTGGGTCGCCCAAATCAATACCAAAGCCTTGAAGGAAACCTTGGTCGCGCAACACGCCAACTGAAGGCTGGCTTACAGCGAGGTCCAACATTCCGATTTTAGCGTTTGCCGCTTCTGCGCCAAGCTTGGCGGCGGCCCATTTGCCAATCAACTCACCGGCCAGAAAATTGTCGGTCGCAAAAGTAGCGTCCGCCGCATCAATCGGCTCAAGCGGTGTATCCAGAGCAATCACAACAAGGCCCGCGTCCCGCGCTTGCGTCACTGCAGTTACAATAGAAGACGTGTCGGAAGCCGTAATGAGGATACCTTTGGCACCGTCTGCAATACATGTTTCGATCGCCGCAACTTGGCTCTCGTGATCGCCATCAACACGACCTGCGTACGACTTAAGAGTCATGCCCAATTCGGCAGCTTTTGCTTCGGCACCTTCACGCATTTTCACGAAAAACGGGTTCGTGTCGGTTTTGGTAATCAAGCAAGCGCTTACGTCTTGCGCATAAGCGCCGCCAGCGGTTGCAGCGACGGTAAGTGCTGTACACATCAATAGTTTTTTCATGGTCTTCCTCCCAAAAAGATCAACGGATTTATCAATGAAGTGGGCTCCTCCCTCTCCAAAACTGCGCCGTTTGAATTCGCAAGTTCCCCTTAAGGAAGCCTGATTCCCCCAAAGCTGTCAATAAATAAATAAACTTTATTTATTAATGAAAGAATGCCATCTTCCTTCCTAGAAAGGAGCGCGCTATGGTCAACGGTATGGACGGGAGCAAAATCAGAGGCTTAAGTGGCGGCGTGAATCAGAGCGGGGTTCGTAATCATAACGAACGCCTATTGCTCTCCATGCTTCAACGTCACGGCGCGATGCCGGGCATTGATCTTGCGCGCCACTCCGGTCTTTCCCCGCAAACGGTATCCGTGATCCTGCGAAAGCTCGAAAAAGACGGTCTCTTGCGACGTGGTGACCCTATTCGCGGCAAGGTGGGCAAACCCTCCATGCCTATGGCCTTAAATCCAGATGGCGTGTTCTCGTTTGGCCTCAAAATAGGCCGTCGCAGCGCGGATTTGGTGTTGATTGATTTTATGGGTGTTATCCGCCATGAGCTCAATAAAACATACTCCTACCCGATACCCGACACGGTCTTTGAGTTCCTCCAAGAGGGGCTTGATACGATCGCATCCAGAATGTCCGAGGGAGACCGCCGTCGCCTCTGTGGAATTGGAATTGCGGCACCATTTGAGCTGTGGAAATGGCATGATTTGGTGGGGGCGCCCTCGGAGGAATTTCAGGCCTGGCAGCACATCAATATCGCCCAAGAAGTTACCCGATTTAGTGACCTCCCCGTGTCGATTGTTAACGACGCTACAGCCGCCTGTCGTGCGGAGCACCTTTTTGGCCGCGGAAATGAATTTCGCGATTACGCGCATTTTTTCATCGGGTCGTTTGCCGGTGGCGGCATTGTATTGAACAACACGGTTTTTGAAGGAAATCAGGGGAACGCAGGTGCGCTGGGATCTCTTCGCAGTACAGGTCCCCTCGGCGAAAGCCGCCAACTTGTCGACGTCGCGTCTCTGCATTTACTCGAAGGGCGCCTCATTGAAGCCGGTCTCAACCCAGAGGTTTTGTGGCGCCATCCCCAAGATTGGTCTACCCTCACACGTTACGTCGACCCATGGATTGGGGAAACCGCCCAAGAACTCGCCAAGGCCGCCCTTTCGGTGTGTTCGGTTATCGATTTTGAAGCCATTTTGATTGACGGCTCCTTCCCCGAAGATGTCCGCACCGAACTCGTTGAACGTGTACAACGCTATCTCGTGAACCAAGACACGCGTGGCTTGATCCCCCCGCAAATTGTGCAAGGTCATGTCGGAGAAAAAGCACGTAGTATCGGGGCCGCCAGCACCCCGATTTTCAATCTTTTCCTCCTCAACACCAACGCGGGTTTATCGGCGAACTAAACACATCCGGCAGGGTATTTGGTGATGGGTTGCTTAAACCGCTTGTTTCTCGTCCACAATCTCCGCAAAGCGCGTAAAGAATTTTCCCGCCAGTTTCTTGGCTGTACTGGTCATAAGACGGCTGCCCAATTGAGCGATTTTTCCACCGATATCCGCTTTGGCCGTATATTTCAGAAGGGTATTCTCTCCGTCTGCCTCAAGGATGACATCGGCACCGCCCTTGGCAAAGCCCGCGACCCCGCCGTTGCCGTTGCCCGTAAGCGAAAACTGATGCGGTGCGCCCGAAGTGTCCAAAACTACATTGCCTAAAAATCGCGCTTTGACGGGCCCTACTTTCAACACAACTTTGGCTTCAAGCTCGGTGTCCGAATGCTTGATGAGTTCCTCGCATCCTGGGATGCACTCTTCAAGGATTTTAGGATCGTTCAGGGCAGCATAGACAACGGATACAGGAGCGTTGATAAGGATTTCGTCGTTTAATTCCAAGGGAGTATTCCTTTAGCAGCAGGGAAATTTGATACCGGCAAGAAGCTCGGTCTGTGAGGGTGTTAGTTTGGGAAAAATGCGCCTAAAGAGCGGTGTAACGAGGCGCGTTTCGACGATTTTGGGCTCTATTTCCAAAATCAGTGGTTTAACAATTGACGTCATCGGGGTCCCCTTTTGCACGCTGCAATTCGCGGCGTTTGAGCACAACTTCAGACAGGATCGAAAGGGCGATTTCATCAGGCGTGATCGCTCCAATATTGAGACCCGCAGGCGACTTAATTTGATCCAAAGCCAGCTGTGACACGCCCGACGCGATAAGGCGGGTAACAAGGGTTTCAAATTTGCGGCGGCTCCCAACAAAGGCCGCAAATTTTGGCGCAGCTTTGATTGTGGCACGCAGCGCGGCCTCGTCACCATTGCCCTGAGTTGCGATGACAACATATAGCAGCCCCGAAGTGGGCGCGGCAAAATCATGTTTTCCGTCCACAGAATGCGACACCGAAAAATCGAACCGCTCCGCAAGGGCAACGAGCTCTTTTGCCACCGGACCTTCACCAAAAACAATCAACTCGGGTTGCGGCAAAACGGGTTCCACAAAAATGTCCATCGACCCTTTGGACGGGCAGCCATTGCGGGCAAATTGAACGCCTTCGCGCGTTTCGCCCGCGCTCAAACCTTCTGCCGCAAGGATTTCTTCTGGTCGCAACGAGATAAACTGCGTGCAGCCCTTCGACAACGCGGCCTTCGCTGCATTCCTTACTGCGGAACGAATACAGCCGCCGCCAACCCAGCCATCGGTGATGGTGCCGTCAGCCAAGATAATCGCCTTGGATCCGGGTTTGGCCGATGTTGCGTTGACGGTGCGCACGACCGTGGCAATGGCAAAAGGCTGCCCCTGCGCGCGCAAATCTGACGCGCGGTTTTCAAATGAATGACTGCTTATACCCATGCCAGTTCCCCCTCTAATTTCGCCAAACTCTCAAGCGTGTTGGCCGCCGCAAACATATCCAAATACGGTAAGGCGGCCGCCATTCCTGCGGCAACAGGCGCGTAATCTTTCCACCCCTTCAGGGGGTTAAGCCAAATAATCTTGCATCCGCGTTTCTTGATATCCTTCAGGGCCTGCGCAAGGGCGGCGGGCGGGTCGGTGTCGTATCCATCCGAAAGAATGATCACCACGCTGCGGCCCGAAACGAACCGCCGCGCATAGGTGCGCGCGAACAAATCAAGGTTCGTCCCAATCTTGGACCCGCCGCCAAACCCATCGGCCAGCAGCGTCAATCGGTTAAGCGCGCGCAACGGATCATCGTCGCGCAATGCCCCCGTGATCCGCGCAAGACGCGTGTGAAACAGATAGGCATCAGCCGTCGCATCGGTGCGGATCAAGCCGGCCAAAAAGGACAGGAAAACACGAGAATAAACCGTCATTGAACCCGAAACATCACAAAGAGCAGTGATTTGAACGGGGCGTTCGGGGCGGCGGCGGCGCGGCAAGCGGATAGGCTCGCCACCAGTTGACAGGCTTTGCCGGACCACTTTGCGAAAGTCGAGCTGAGCGCCTTTGCACGCGGCCACGCGACGCCGAGACCGGCGGTCGCGCATCGCGTCCGCCATCCGCCGGGCCACTAATGCCGCGTCCTGTATATCTTGGGGCGAAACCAACTCGCGCATGTCTTTTTTCATCATGTTCTGAACGCCACTCGCAACAAGGCGGCCTTCGCCATCGGATGCGGCATCGCCCTCGCCCTGCCCCGTGTCTGGACTGTCGATTTGGCCCGCTCCGGCGCTTTGTTGGCCAGTATCTTCCTGATTGGTCCGCGTGTGTTTGGCGACATTTTCATTCGGACTTTTCACCACTTTGCTGCGGATTCGCCCTTCGTTGCGCCAGTAGGCGTCAAACAGCATCTGAAAGCGTTTTGCGTCATCTTCGCAAGCCGCGCAGACCGATTTGAGCGCCAGAAACACCTCCGTCATATCAACCGCTTTGATATGCGTAAGCGCCTCGATGGCCGTTTGCGTTTCCGAAACGCCCAAGGCAAATCCATGTTCTCGCAAATGGGCTACAAACCCGAGAACGCGGGCGGTTGCACCTGGATCGCGGCCTGAAAAACGCGTGACTTTGGTCATGCCGCTTTCCCCGCGAGACGTTGGGCCACTTCGATGGGAATATTCGCGCGGTCACTTTGCGTTTTGAGCAATGTCACCAATGTCGCACGTAAAATCTGCGGATTCTCATTGAGATCATTGATCCCCAATCCGGTCAGTGCAGCAGCAAAATCCAACATTTCCGCGACGCCGGGGGTCTTTTCCAGCTCTTCTTTTCGTAAAGCTTGCACAAATCCAACAATTTGCGCCGCAAGCTTACCATCAATATCGGGGCACCTCGCCGCCAGAATTGCCAGTTCGGTTGCGCGATCTGGATACTCAACATAGGCGTAAATACAGCGCCGCCGCAGCGCATCAGACAGATCGCGTGTGCCATTGGATGTCAGGATTACGTGAGGCCGCGATTTAGCGGTCAGCGTGCCAAGCTCCGGCACAGTTATTTGAAAATCAGACAGAACTTCCATCAAATACGCTTCGAATTCTTGGTCGGCACGGTCGATTTCGTCGATCAGTAAAACGGGCGACGTTTCCTGACGAATGGCTTGCAACAATGGACGCTCCAGAAGGAATTCCTCCGAGAAGATCCTCTCTTCGACGATCGCTCCTGTTTTTCCGTCCTCGGCTGCCGCACGGATTGCGAGCAATTGCCGCTGGTAATTCCATTCATAAATTGCGTGGCCCGCATCCAGCCCCTCATAACATTGCAACCGAATTAGCTTTGTGTCCAAGGCCGCAGCCAATGTGCGCGCGACTTCGGTTTTCCCAACGCCCGCAGCGCCTTCAAGCAACAAAGGGCGGCCAAGTTTTAGCGATATATGCAACGCCATAGCGAGATCAGAGGACGCAATGTACCCCTGCTCTGCAAGCTGCGATTTGAGTGTTGTCCAATCAGTCATAATGGGTCTGTCGGGCGACACTCGGCCGCCCGACAACTCCTTTTCTAGCTGTGCAAGCCAAGATCATTGGCGATTTTCCAAATACGCCATTGATCGTGCGGCATGTGCGACTGTTTCAAGCCAAAGGGCCGGAAGGCATCGTGTACTGCGTTTGAAAACGCTGGAACGCCACCCACATTGGGGCTTTCTCCTACACCTTTTGCACCGATCGGGTGATGCGGGCTTGGGGTTTCGGTGAAGTCGGTTTCATAGGTTGGTGTTTCCCATGAGGTCGGCAAGAAGAAGTCCATCAGCGTGCCAGTTTTGACATTGCCGATTTCGTCATAAGCAAGCTCTTGGCCCATCGCGATGGCATAGGCTTCGGTTGCTCCGCCATGCACTTGGCCTTCGATAATCATCGGGTTGATACGGGTTCCGCAATCATCCAACGCATAGAATCTGCGCACTTCATGCGTGCCCGTGTCGACGTCGATTTCCATAACACAGATATACGCCCCAAACGGATAGGTCATGTTGGGCGGGTCATAATAGCTGACCGCCTCCAATCCTGGCTCAAGCCCTGGGATCGCCTGATTATAAGAAGCATAGGCGATTTCCGTCATGGTTTTGAACTGCTCAGGAGCGCCTTTGACGATGAAACGATCAACGTCCCATTCCAAATCGCCGTCGTGAACCTCCAACAGATAAGCCGCGATCATCTGTGCTTTGGCTCGAATTTTGCGACCCGCCATGGCCGCCGCAGCGCCCGCAACAGGAGTTGAACGCGATCCATAGGTTCCAAGTCCGTAAGGAGCCGTATCTGTATCGCCTTCCTCAATCGTGATGCTGTCGGCAGAAATGCCAATCTCGCTCGCTAGAATTTGAGCGAAGGTTGTGGCATGGCCCTGCCCTTGGGAAATCGTTCCCAAACGCGCAATTGCGGACCCTGTTGGGTGAATGCGAATTTCGCAACTGTCAAACATACCCATTCCAAGGATGTCACAGTTTTTCACCGGTCCCGCTCCCACAATCTCGGTAAAGTGGCTCAGGCCAATGCCCAGAAGTTTCCGCGTTTCGCCGCGCTTAAACGCTTCGACACGCTCGGCTTGCTCAACGCGCAAAGCGTCATAATCGACAGCTTTGAGCGCCTTTTCCCAAGCCGTGTGATAGTCGCCCGAGTCGTATTCCCACCCAAGGGCGGATTGATACGGGAACTGATCTTTCTTGATGAAATTCTTGGCACGCAATTCGGCGGCATCCATGCCCAACTTAATCGCGAGGACTTCGATCATCCTCTCAATAAAATAGGCCGCCTCCGTAACGCGGAAGGAACAACGATACGAAACGCCGCCCGGTGCTTTGTTGGTATAAACACCATCAACGCCGAGGTAAGCCACAGGAATATCATAGGATCCCGTGCAAATACTCATGAAGCCCGCTGGGAATTTGGTCGGATCGGCGCAGGCGTCAAAAGCACCGTGATCGGCGGTTACTTGGCAATGAAGGCCTGTGATTTTGCCGTCTTTGGTGGCGCTAATTTTGCCTTTCATCCAATAGTCACGCGCGAAGGCGGTGGCCATCAGATTGTCCATCCGGTCTTCGATCCATTTCACAGGTCGCCCTGTAACAATCGAGGCCACGATGGAGCAAATATACCCAGGGTAAACCCCAACTTTATTGCCAAAACCACCGCCAATATCGGGGGAAACTACGCGGATGTTGTGCTCTTCGATCCCAGACAGAAGCGACGCTACCGTCCGCACCACATGAGGCGCTTGGAAGGTGCCCCACAGGGTGAGTTTGCCGTTAACCTTGTCCATCGACGCGACACAACCGCATGTTTCCAATGGGCAGGGATGCGTGCGATGATAATACACGGTTTCTTCGGCGACGACGTCAGCATCGGCCATAACCTCGTCTGTCGCCGCCTCGTCACCAACTTCCCACAGGAAGATATGGTTGTGGTGTTTACGCGCACCATGCGCCCCACTTGTCTGGCCGGCAAGATCTTCGCGCAGCACAGGCGCATCAGGCAAGAGCGCCTTAAATGGGTCCGTGACAACAGGCAGCTCTTCATACTCGACCTCAACCAAATCGATGGCGTCGGCGTTGATGTAGCGGTCTTCTGCGACCACAAAAGCAACTTCTTGCCCCTGAAACAGAACCTTGCCATCGGCCAGAACCATCTGCTTGTCACCGGCCAGTGTCGGCATCCAATGTAAACCTAACGGCTCCAAATCTTTGGCCGTCAAAACAGCAATCACACCTGGAAGCGCCATTGCGGCTTCGATGTTGATCGACTTGATCTTCGCATGCGCATAGGGCGAGCGCACAAAATCGCCAAACAGCATTCCGGGCATCTTGATGTCGTCGACATAATTGCCTTTGCCTTGGGTAAATCGCACGTCTTCGACGCGTTTGCGGGAATGGCCAAGACCTTTGAGTTTCGTGGCGCGCTCTACGCTTGTGGGGGTTTGATCATTCATTCTGCCGCCTCCTTGGCTGCGTTCATTTCTGAGGCTGCGGCCATGATTGATTTGACGATATTTTGATATCCGGTACAGCGGCACAGGTTGCCCGCCATTCCGAAACGTACGTCCTCTTCGGTCGGCGTCGGGTTTTCCTGAAGCAGGCGGTGCGCTCGAGTAATCATACCAGGAGTGCAAAAGCCGCACTGAAGCCCGTGGTGCTCCCGAAATGCATTTTGCAGCACGTTCATTTCACCAAGCGGCGAAAGGCCCTCGATTGTTGTAACCTCGGCACCATTGGCTTGGGCCGCAAAAACCGTGCAGGACTTGACGGATTTACCATCCATTTCAACGGTACAGGCCCCGCAATGCGAAGTTTCGCATCCGATATGGGGGCCAGTGACGTTCAGTTTTTCCCGCAACACATGGATGAGGAGTTCGCGTGGCTCAACCAGCAGCTCTTCTGCCTTGCCGTTGACTGTGAGTTTTAAGTGCATTTTGCTCATGTTTTTCTCCTACGCAGCCGCGATGGCGCGGGTGATCGCGCGCGTGATGACGATGGAGGCCACGTGCATTTTAAACGCAACTGGGCCACGATTATCTTCGGTGGGGTCAATATCGGCCAGCGCATTGGCGACAGCGTTTTTGATATCGTCCGTGCTGCATTTGGTGCCAACAAGTGAGGCACTCGCCGCCTCGGACCAGATCGGAGTGTCGGAAAGATTGGTCATCGCAATTGATGCCGCAGTACAGGTTCCGCCATCCATTGAAACAAGCACCGCACAGGCCGCCGTCGCATAATCGCCGATTTTGCGCTTTTGCTTTTCGTAGGCATACCCGCCGCTTGTTGGATCAAAGCTGACCAAAACAAGGATTTCGTCGTCTTCGCAGGCTGTCACATAGGCGGCCTCGTAAAAATCACGGGCCTTCACCTCGCGCGTCCCGTCTGGCCCCGCCAACGTAAATGTCGCGTCCAAGCATTGCATGATGCCCGGCATGTCATTCGCTGGATCGCCGTTGGCCACATTACCGCCAATCGTGCCGCAATAGCGCACTTGTGGGTCGGCGATTTGCAGCGCAGCCTCGCGCAAAATGGGCGCAGCTTTAGCTAGCGCGGCGTCGGCGATTAGGGAGTGCTGCGTGACCATTGCCCCAATGGAAATTTTGCCGCCGTCAATGTTGATCGCCTTCAATTCGGCGATATCTTGCAGGTCAACAAGGTGAGTCACGGCCGCCATCCGCAGCTTCATCATCGGGATCAAACTGTGCCCCCCTGCAAGAACCCGCGCCTCATCCCCTTGTTCGTGTAAAATTCCGACCGCTGATTTTACATCGGCGGGGCGGTGATACTCAAATGCTGATGGTATCATTGTCGACCTCCCTAATTGTCTAAATTGATTGGGGAAAGTCTGTACCTAAAGCGGCGCGGTCCACGCATTTGACGCACCGCTTGGGTCGAAAAACTCACGAAATGCGAATAAGCTGCGCGAGTTGCGATCTAGATGAGGCCAAACGCCGTTCGGACTTCGGCCATCCGCGAGCGGCTCACGGGGACGGCCCCCAAGGCGGGGCAGCCCGCGAACAAACAAACGCCTGAGTCCTTTTTACGCTCGAAACTCGTGACGTGTTCAGGGTTAATCAGGTAGCTGCGATGGCAACGAATAAAGCTTCCCTCAAGCAGTCGGCTCTCCGCTTCGGTGATCGACCATGGGCAGAACAGTTTGTCGCTCCCTGTATAGATAATACTATAATGGCCCTCCGCGCGCAGGGCCGCGATTTCAGAGGGACGAATGAATTGAACATGCCCATCTTTTTGATAGGGCACTGAGGTTGTGGGAGAGGCCGGTTTTCCTTGCTCAACCAACGGCTCCGTCGCCGCAGGAGCGGGAATAAAGGTCACCCCGAGCAACAAAAAACCACCGCAGATAAAAAACGCAATAAGCGTGACGATCAAGGCCAGCGTTTCGTTGTCGATGAGGGCCGCCAACGGCCCCACATCATCCACCTCCAAGTAGTTCGTTCCAGCCATCGCCAAAAAATGCACCGCGCAAACGGCGGTCCCAAAGGTGAGCGTTCCCAAAATGATACTGCGGTGCGTTCGTTCGCCGTAAGCGATTGCAAAGGTTCCAATGCCGAGTACAACCGACGACGCGACCGCGACCAAGATACCAAATGGGGTATAAACCGCCGTACACAGCTGCATTCCCGACATGCCGATGTAATGCATCGCCGAAATCCCCAATCCGGCAATCGTTCCCGCCAAGATAATGCTCAAACGTGTTCGTTTGCGAAAATGCATAACTAACAAAGCGATACCGACCACAAGAATCGCCGTGAGGGCTGAAATCAAGGTTGTCAGGGCATCGTAGTAAAACAGGATCGGCAATTGCAGCCCAAGCATGGCCACAAAATGCATGGCCCAAATACCGCCGCCCAAGGCCACCGAGGCCATCGCGATCCGCTGTTTACGCTGATTTTCAGGCAAAAGAGAGACGCCACGCGTCAACGCCAACCCCGTAAAACTCGCCATAAGGGACACAGCGACGGCGGCAAAGACAAACAGATAGTTATGTGAATAGTCTAAAAACACTCCGTCTCCTCCCGCGGCGTGAAATGTACAATTTGTGCTCATTGCTCGTCTATCGACAGTGACCTTGTCAAGGTTCAACACCGTCGGAGACTTCACGCCCCAGAGGTTCACTGCTGCCAACTTTGGTTCTATGCTCTAGATCTCCGCCTTGAGGGGCCTGGTAATCTTGCTGTGTAGCGGCGACACCCCTCGCGCATATTCTCATTTGGGATCAACGCCAAAATGCCCTTTCTTCTTCGCCTGTTCCTGCCCTATGTTAATCCAAAGACCTCTTTTATATATTTCCTTTTCCAGCTCAACAGGTGGCCCTTTTGCTCATTGCTCTCTCTGGTTTCCTCATTGTCGCGCTATGTGTCGTTCGAATTCTTCTGCGCCCAAACCGCGATCCTGCGGCGCGGGCTGCGTGGATTGCGACTGTCCTTGCGATACCGTTTGTCGGCGTGGTGGCCTATATTATGCTGGGCGAAACCAGCATCGGGCGCAAACGCCTCAAGCGCATGAAGGACGTAAAAGCGACCTTGGAAAGCGCCCCCGACCCTGAGGGCGGCAGCCTTGCCATGTCCCAACCCAAAATTAAGGACGTGCATCTGCCGCTCTTTAATGTCGGGACATCGATCAGTGGGTTTTCGCCCGTTGGTGGAAACTCCGCGCGCCTTATGAACAACTCCAATGCGGCGATCGACGCGATGGTTGCCGATGTGGACGCCGCCAAGGACCACGTCCATCTCATTTTCTACATCTGGGTGCCCGATCGCAACGGTACAAAAATGGCAGAGGCCCTCAAACGCGCCGCCGCCCGAGGCGTGACCTGTCGCGCAATGGTCGACGACATCGGATCGCGCAGCATGGTGAAATCCGACCTCTGGAAAGAGATGGCCGCAGCAGGCGTAAATACCGCCGTCGCCCTTAAAGTGGGCAACCCAATCGCGCGTATTTTTGACGGTCGCATTGACTTGCGAAATCACCGGAAAATCCTCGTTATCGACAATAAAATCACCTATTGCGGCAGCCAAAATTGCGCCGACCCTGAATTTGTTCAGAAGGCAAAATTTGCGCCGTGGATGGATGCCGTTATGCGCTTTGAAGGGCCGATTGTCCGCCAAAACCAACGCGTGTTTGTCGGCGATTGGATGGAAAGCAACCAAGAGGATATCACAAGCGTTTTGAGCCACCCGTATCCCGACTATGCTGAAGGTTTCCCCGCTCAAGTGGTTACTTCGGGCCCCACGTCGCGAGCCTCCGCGATGCCGGAAATGTTTGTGACCCTGATCTATTCGGCCACGCGCGAACTTTTCATCACCACGCCCTATTACGTGCCCGTCGACGCGTTACAGGCTGCGATTTGTGCCGCGGGCAACCGTGGCGTCAACACGACCATCATTTTTCCTGCCCGAAACGATGATTTCGCCGTTGGAGCATCGAGTCGCAGCTATTACGCAGACCTGTTGGCGGCTGGTGTTACGATTTACGAATATGAAGCGGGACTTCTGCACACAAAATCAATGACCGTTGACGATGAAATAACCTTCATTGGATCAGCGAATATGGATCGCCGCAGCTTTGACCTCAACTATGAGAATAACATCCTTCTTCAAGACCACGACATGACCAAAGCAATGCGCGCACGCCAAGAGGACTACCTAAAAGAGTGTCGCTTGGTCACAGTCGAGGAGGTCCAGAACTGGAAATGGTGGCAACGTCTCTGGAACAATGCGCTCTCGATTGTTGGACCACTTTTATAGTTGGGCGTCGCCTAAACCCGCATAGAATTTCAGGTAAAACAGGCCGCACTTCTTATAATGAATGCGGCCTGTTTCGTTTGTTTTAGTTACCGAGGTGAATAACCCGTTTTCCGAAAGCTTCGCCCCTCAGAAGACCGATAAAGGCCTCTGGTGCTTGCTCCAAACCTTCAATCATCTCTTCGCGATACTTGATTTTCCCTTCGCGCACCCAAGCGCCCATTTCACTGGCGAATTCGGGATAATACTGGCCAAAATCATCAAAGACGATAAAGCCACGCATTGTAAGACGTTTGCGCAAAATTTGCCCCATCAGATAGTTCATCCGATCCGGCCCATCAGGCAGGGATGTGGCGTTATATTGCGATATCAATCCGCAGAGCGGAATACGCGCCAAAGAGTTCAGCAGTGGCAGAACCGCATCGAAAACAGCGCCGCCGACGTTCTCAAAATAAATGTCGATGCCTTCTGGAACAGCCGATTTCAACGTCTCGGCAAAACCGTCGGCTTTGTAGTCAATACAGGCATCAAACCCAAGATTTTCTACAACATGCTGACATTTTTCAGCGCCGCCTGCGATGCCAACGACCCGCAGACCCAAAATCTTACCAATCTGACCAACTGTGGCGCCCACAGGCCCACTTGCCCCCGCAACCACCAGCGTTTCACCCGCTTTAGGCTGTCCGATATGCTTTAGCGCGGCCCAAGCCGTAAGGCCGGGCATGCCTAGAACACCAAGCGCCCACGACGGGTTTTCCGGATTTTTGCCCATATTAATGATGCCGGTTCCGTCCGACAGCGCGTAGTCCTGCCATCCGCCAAACGCGACAACCCAGTCGCCCTCGGCAAACCCGTCCAACTGGGACGAAACGACCTGTGAAACGGTACCGCCGCCCATCGGTGCATCCAATTCGACGGGAGCCGCATAGGACGGCGCGTCGCTCATGCGGCCACGCATGTAGGGGTCTAAGGACAAATACTTGTTTCGCAGCAACATTCGCCCTTTCTCGGGCACGGGTATGGCAACCGTTTCAAGCCGCAAAGTGTTGGCATCTGGCTCGCCTTTTGGTCTTTCGGCAAGTACCAGACGGCGATTTTCGGTTGTTGATTGTGTCATTTGTTCTTGTCCTTTTGTGTGTTCAATCGCGACGTGGGCCGAACTATTCATCGTTATCTGCGCCGCTCAAAGCGACCGCAATGCCAACATCGCTATTTGTGCCAATCTTAAGTGCGTCATTACAAACTAAACTTGGTAGTTCACTTTGATAAATTCAACCTCTCGGGCCTAGAAAATCTTCAGTTCTAAGCATCGCTTTCTCAAATGCAAGAAAGGCGAAATCCCCAACTCGACGGCATATCTTCATCTATCGTTCACAGAGCTAAAATGCGCGGATGTCGTAACCAGACAATTCCAGTTTCGCGCGCAATCCACGCGCCATAGGAACCGCACTTTCGCCGTCACCATGCAAGCAGATGGTATCAATCTGACATGGGATAACTTTACCGCTTTGGGCGATAATTCCGCCTGCTTCAAGCATCGCAACAATCCGCACCGCCGCCACTTCTGGATCTGTAATAACCGCTCCCGGAGTGCCACGTGTGACCAACGTCGCGTCGTCGTTATAGGCCCGATCCGCAAAGATTTCGCCCGCCCACGCACAGCCCAAATCCTTTGCCACGGCCTCCATCGCTGTCGCGCTCAAGACCATCAGAATGATATCTGGCTGAACCTTCAAAGCGGCCTCATAACAAACCCGCGCCATAGCCTCAGATTCCGAAGCCATATTCGCCAGAGCGCCATGCAGTTTCAAATGCCGAACCTCCCCGCCAACGCTGCGCGCCATCGCTGCCGCCGCGCCCAACTGATAAGTGACCATATGGGCAAGTTCGGCGTCCGACAGAGCAATGCGGCGGCGCCCGAACCCTTGCAAATCCGCAAAGCCTGGATGCGCGCCAATACCGACGCCCTTCTCAAGGGCTATTTGCATCGTTTGCGCCATTGTATCGGCATCACCCGCGTGAAAACCGCAAGCAATATTGGCGGAGCTAACAACATCCAATAGGGCCGCGTCGTTGCCCATTTTCCAAGGGCCAAAACTCTCGCCCATGTCCGCGTTTAGATCAATTGTTTTGGCCATTTTACGTCCTTTCCAGATCGTCGCCAGCGGTCACGCCACTGATCAATTGGTATGCGAGCAAATCCGCGATATCATGGGGATCGCGCAGGGCTGGCTGCACCTTGTTCCGAAGCACCCGCAACTGCTCGGCCTCATTGGGGGCACTTTCATCAGCAACCTCCAACGCGACCATTTCGAACCGCAAAACGTCTCCCGCTGTGGCCTGTGCCACAAGGGGTAAGTCCTGTGCAACGACCGTGCCAATACGCGGATAGCCCCCAACCGTTTGGCACTCACACAATAAAACAAAGGGCACGCCATCCCCCGTCATTTGGATATCCCCCGGCATGATAAATTCGGACGCCAAGCCTTTGGGTGCAATATTGGCAAACGGCGGCTCCGAGGTCTCCAATCGCAGGCCTTGGCGGTTGGCCTGTGCGCTTCGGAGAAATGTCGTCGCTTGAAAGCGGTCCAATGTCTCGGCGCTAAAGAATTCCGTCTGTGGCCCCGCAATCATCCGAATGACTCCACCAGAAAAGCGCGCGTCAGGTGTAAGTTTTTGCGCGGGTGCGGCGATGTTTGAATCCTGATTCAGCGCAAGCATATCCCCTGCCGCCAAAGCCTCGCCAACCCCTGCCACAAGGTGGGTCGAAATACTGCCCATCCACTCGGGCGCAACCAACCCCGCAGCTGGCGTCAGATACCCATAAGTGCCGTGCAATGCGCCGCCAATTGTCAGGCGTTGATCGGGCAATAGGAGATGCGTCATATTCCAGCTAACGGGTCGCTCATCAATACTCGCGCGCATTGGCGCACCCGTCAGGGCAAAGCGCATCGGCACATCACAGCAAAACACGCCACCTATACCCGCCATTTCGATCGCGGGGATCACATCAGCTAAACCTAACAACGCGGTCGCCTCGAACAAGGCAAGACGGTCCGCAGCGCCCCCCGCCGAAAGCCCCTGCGCGATATGGTTTGGCCGCCCCAAATCTTGCACGCTCATGCTGGGACCTGCCCGCTCAATCGTCAGGGTGCCGCTCATCGGAGCACCTCGCAACGTGCGCCGCCAAGCCCGTCCGGATTATCCGCTAAAATGCGGGCCATTTCATCTTCGGAGACCGCAGAAAAGCGCAGCGCATCCCCCTGTTTCAAGGCAATAGGTTCGCTGCGTGTGGGTAAAAACGGCCGAAACGCGCAAAGCCCAATTTGCCGCCAGCCCGTCACACTTGGGTTGGCAAACAGTACCAATTGGCGCACGGCCACAACCAAAGCCCCCGCTGGAACTTTAGGCGTCAATTCTGTTTGCCGCGGCAAATCCCACTGTGGCGGGAGCAGGCCAATATAAGGTTGGCCCGGTGCAAATCCGATGGTCAAAACCCGTAGGTCTGTGTCCGTCACATCGCTTATTGCCTGCGCCTCAGAACGTCCGGCCATCGCGGCGGCCTCCTGCAATTGTGGTCCAACCGTGCCGCCGAACTGAACTGGAATATGCCAAAGACGTATCGCATCGGGCATTTCAGTCGCTTGCAAATCAAACCGTGCAAGCAAGACTTCAAGCTCTTTCGCCAATTCAGCGCGCGTTGTGCGCAATGGGTCAAATTTGAAGAGGACCGAGGTCAAAGCCGCCGCGATCTCGTGCACGCCGCTAAGCTTTGCCGCATCTGCAATGCCGAAAAACCGCTGCACGGCACTTGTGGCCTGCGCAGAACTCGTCAAAGCAAAGCGCACAATCAGCCCGTCTTGCCCCATAGGCAGAACTTCAGGCGAAATATCTCCGTTGGAATTGGTCATTTCATGCCTTTTCTGGGTTCAAAAAAGATTCTGCTTGACCAGAATCGCAAAACAATGACAATTTGTCAACGTTATATCATTAAATGGCTTCAATCATAAAAACGCCATCAACGGGAGATCACAAATGTTAAAATATGCAGCCACGCTCGCCATGGGCCTTGGACTAGCCGCCCCAGCATTCGCGGAAACTTGGGACATGCCAACACCATATGGCGACAGCACCTTCCACACGGTCAACATCCTACAGTTTGCCGACGATGTCGCAAAAGCCACCGATGGCGCCCTTGAAATCACCGTCCATTCGGCGGGTTCTTTGTTTCCCCACGGCGAAATCAAAACCGCTGTGCGCTCTCGTCAGGTCCCCATCGGCGAGTTTTTCTTGTCTACCCTGTCCAACGAAGATCTGGCCTTTGGCATCGACAGCCAACCTTTTGTGGCCACCAGTTACGCGGATGCAGCCAAGCTTTGGGACGCTCAAAAACCCGTCATCACCGCCCTCCTCGCGGAACAAGACTTGATGCCGCTTTTCTCGGTGCCATGGCCCGCCCAAGGCCTTTATACCAAAGGTGAAATCGCTGATATCGACGGGCTGTCTGGCCTGCGTTTCCGCGCGTATAATGCTGCCCTAGAAGAATTCGCAGCCCTCGCTAAGGCCGCCCCCGTACAAGTCGAAGCCTCCGATATCGCGCAAGCCTTTGCCACTGGCCAAGTGGAAGCAATGATCACCTCTCCCTCGACTGGTGCCAATTCCACGGCTTGGGATTTTGTGTCCCATTACACCGCGATCGACGCTTGGGTTCCTAAAAACATCGTTGTCGTCAACAAACGCAGCTTCGACGGGCTTGCGCCCGAAGTTCAAGCTGCCGTGCTAGAAGCTGCCGCAGCCGCCGAAGTTCGCGGTTGGGAAATGTCCAAAGCAGAAGCCGCCGACAAGACCCAAATCATGGCCGATAACGGCATGATCATCGTTGAACCTTCCGAAGCTTTGGTCAGCGGCTTGCAAACCATCGGCGCAACAATGCTCGACAATTGGAAAGCAAGCGCAAGCCCCGACGCCTTGGCGATCCTGAACGCCTACCAAGAGTAACCCACATTACCCCAAGCGCTCCGCAGCTCACAGCGGGGCGCTTTTGCTTTGGGAGGGGCACACCATGTTACGCACCAGTCTTGATCGACTCTATACCTTTGCCGCCGCCATCGCCGCACTTGCCATTGTGGCGATTTGCCTACTGGTAACAGCACAGGTCAGCTTGAATATCCTCGCGCGGATCGGCGGGCCGGATTGGTCTTACACCATCCCGTCCTATGCGGATTTTGCTGGATATTTCCTTGCCACCGCCAGTTTCATGGCCATGGCATATACGTTGCGGTCTGGCACCCATATTCGCGTCAACCTGATGGTTCAGCGCCTACCGGAGCACTCCAGATGGCTTTTGGAAGTCGCAACACTGGTTATTGGTGCGGCGGTCTCGAGTTATGCCACGTATTTCACCGTCGCTTTGGTACAGGAGAGCTGGCATTACGGGGATAAATCCACTGGCATTATCGCCATTTCCCTCTGGATACCGCAGCTCACCATGGTCGTGGGCCTTGCGCTTTTGACCCTCGCTTTTGTCGACACGCTTCTCGAAAGCCTGCGCGCCAAATCCCCCATCCTCACTGACACCGGATCGGAGTAGCCCATGTCCGACCCCGCAATTTTCCTCCTCCTGCTTGGGCTTTTGCTCTCCCTTCTTGCTATGGGAGTCTGGGTTGCGATTTCCCTAACGATCATGGCATTGGCCGCGCTCGTTTTCTTCTCCAACGCGCCACAAGGCCTCGTTTTGGCGACAACCCTTTGGGGCCACAGCCACAGTTGGCCGCTCGCCGCCCTGCCCCTCTTTATTCTGATGGGTGAAATCCTGCTTCGGTCGCGTTTGAGCCAAGACATGTTTTCTGGCCTCGCGCCATGGCTGGGCCGCGTTCCGGGCCGATTGCTGCACGTCAACGTGCTTGGTTGCGCGATCTTTGCAGCGGTGTCTGGCTCCTCAGCGGCCACAGCAGCCACGATTGGCCGAATGTCCGTGCCTGAATTAACCAAACGCGGCTACCCCGAGCATCTGATCCTCGGCACCCTCGCAGGCTCCGCTACTTTAGGCCTCCTGATCCCGCCTTCGATCATCTTGATCGTTTATGGCGTAGCCACCGAGCAATCCATCGCCCGCCTTTTTGTTGCGGGAATCCTCCCCGGCATTATGCTGGTTTCACTGTTCGCGGGCTATGTGATGTTTAGCGCATGGCGCAATCCCTCCGACTTTCCGGCCGAAGAAATTACGCTCCCCTTTCGCGCCAAACTCAGAGCGTCCCGCCGTCTGATCCCCGTTTTACTCCTGATTGGCGGGGTGATTGGCACGATTTACACGGGCGTTGCCTCACCCACCGACGCGGCTGCCGTTGGCGTCGTGCTCGCAACTATCCTTGCGCTCAGTTCTGGCGGTTTTGGCTGGGAGCAATTCAAGGAAGCGCTGATGTCCGCCACGCGGACCTCCTGTATGATCGCCTTTATCCTTCTGGGCGCGGCCTTTTTGGCCATTTCCATGGGCTTCACTGGTATTCCGCGCCATCTGGCGGAATGGATCGCGACGTTCAACCTGTCGCCCTATGCTCTGCTTGCCGTGCTGACGGTTTTCTTTATCGTTTTGGGGTGTTTTCTGGATGGTATTTCGGTTGTCGTCCTGACCACCTCGATCATCCTACCCATGGTCGAAGCCGTGGGCATTGATCCGCTTTGGTTCGGGATCTACCTCGTTCTAGTCGTCGAGATGAGCCAAATCACGCCGCCTGTTGGCTTCAACCTCTTTGTCATCCAAGGGCTAACGGGCATCAACATCCTGCGGGTTGCGCGTGCGGCATTGCCGTTCTTTTTCCTGCTGCTGTTTGGCACCTTATTAATCACGATTTTCCCGCAAATCGTCACCTTCCTGCCCGACGCAATGAACAATTAAAGCGAGGCTGCCGCGCGACTGGCTTGATCAAAAAGGCCTGACATAGCCCGAAGCGCGGCAGCAATCTCTCGCAACTCTTCGCCCGCCAATCCCGAATGGGGCAAGGATTCAAGTAGGCATTGCGCCCGCACATCGCGGTAGCGTTGGCACAACTCTTGGCCCGTGTCCGACGCCTTGTAAAACACCTCTTTACCACGCTTTTCCGAAGTCAGCAGCCCAAGCTTTAACAGTTTTCGCAGGGCGTAGGTTACCGTATGGGAATCCTCAATATTCAGTAAAAACGCAATATCGGTAAGGCGCTTTTCACGATCCCGATGATTGGTATTGTGCAGCACCAGAATTTCGAGCGGTGACAATTCGGGCATACCCGCCGCCGTCATGCAGCGCTGCATCCACCGGTTAAAGGCGTTATGAGCAATGATCAGCCCGTATTCAAACTCCGACGCTTCCCAGCCATCGCCCTCCGCCAAGTGACGGGATGAAACAATACGGCGATTATTTTGGGGCATGGTCATGGCAACTCGCAGATAAATTAAAGAGAAAGTATCAACATAATGCGACTAATAATTCGCATTCGCAAGCTTTCTAACAGCAAAAATATACGTGAATTACCCGACCGAATGCGAGGATTTTCGCAACGACATTGACGGCGTGAGGGACAAGAGGCTTTTGGAATAGTCGCTTTGAGGATTTTCAAAGAACTGCTCTGAGGGGCTCGCCTCAATCACTTGCCCGCCCTTCAAAACAACAACATCATCGGCCATCTGCCGCACCACGGCGAGGTTGTGACTAATGAACAAAATAGTTAGCCCAAAGCGATCCTGCAAATCTTTGAGCAGATTAAGGATTTGCGCCTGAATGGACACATCCAACGCCGAAGTTGGCTCGTCACAAATCAGCACTCGTGGGCGCGCTAAGAGCGACCGCGCAACGGCGATCCGTTGACGTTGGCCGCCGGAAAACTGATGCGGATAGCGGTCGATTGTGTCCGCAGGCAAGCCGACCAATGAGATCATCGCGGCACAAAGCGCCCGCCGCCGTTCCGCGTCCGGCTCAAGCCCGTACAGGGACAACGGCTCTGACAGGATCGCGCCAATCCGGTGTCGACCGTTCAAGCTAGAATAGGGGTCTTGAAAGACCATCTGTATCAACCTGCGAGAGGGATCTTTTCGGCCACGATCTCGTGCGAGTGGTAACGCTTCATCGCCAAGGCGCATGTGCCCTGTTGCGGGTTGGATCATCCCAGAGATCACCCGTGCAAGCGTCGATTTCCCTGACCCACTTTCGCCGACCAGTCCCGTAACGCTTCCCGGCTTGACCAAAAATGACACCTTATCCAACGCGACGAAGGGCGGCGGCTTCTTAAAAAGGCTCGTGCGGGTTCCGAAAAAACGCACCGTAATATCCGTAACATCCAGCCCCTCGCCCAGTGTTTGCGCGCCTTGCCGCAGCCATTCGCTGGCGTCCTCGCTTGCCTGCCCCGTTGATGCCAGAGTACTCTCTGGTACAAGGAAGCGTTGCATTTTATGATCTAGCGGAGGAACCGCCGTCATCAAGGCTTGGGTATATTCATGTTGCGGCGCGCCCAAAACTTGCTCGGTTGGCCCCGTTTCAACAACCTTTCCCCCGCGCAGCACGGTCACCTGATCGGTAATTTGGGCGATGACGCCAATGTCGTGTGTGATGAGTAGAAAACCAATGCCACGGGTGTCTGCTGTTCTGCGTATTAGTTCCAAAACTTGGCTTTGAACGGCAACGTCCAATGCGGTTGTGGGTTCGTCCGCAATGATCAATTCAGGGTTCGTACAAAGCGCCAAAGCGATCACAACCCGTTGCCGCATCCCGCCCGAAAACTGGTGCGGATAGGCGCGGATGCGCTGCGCTGCATTTTCAATGCCAATTTCTTCGAGCAGGTCGATCGCCCGTTGTCGGGCCTCGCTGGCGTCGATCCGTTCATGCGCGAGGATGGTCTCGATCAATTGATCTTCAATTGTCATCAACGGATTGAGGCTGGTTTGCGGATCTTGAAAGATCATCGAAATACGCTTGCCACGCACGCTATGCGCCTCATTTGGCGAGAGGCCGCGCAGGTCGGTTTGATCCAACGTTAATGTGCCCGCAGCAATCCGACCGGGAGGCTGTAGCAAGCCGATTATGGCCGCGCCGATGGTCGATTTCCCCGCCCCGCTTTCACCGACAAGCCCATGGATTTCCCCCGGAGCAATCGTCAGGGACACGTCCTCGATGGCGGTAAAAACCCCATGACGCCCCGGAAATTCGACAGTAAGACCTGAAACTTCCAGCATCATCGCACCTTCGGATTAAAAACGTCGCGCAGAAAATCACCGAGGATGTTGATCGACACCACAAGCGCCACCAAAAACAGCGTGGGCACCCAGAGAATCCACCACTCACCCGACAGTAAAAACTGCATACCAATCCGGATCAACGTGCCGAGAGACGGGCTGTCGGCGGGGAGGCCGATGCCGAGAAAAGATAACGTCGCTTCGAGCAAAATCGCCGAAGCAAGGTCGACTGTCATGATGACCAACAAGGGGCCGAGGATATTTGGCAGGATATGATACGTCATCACCCGCAAGGGGTGCTGCCCCATCATGATCGCCGCTTGAACGTAATCTTTGTTGCGTTCCACAAAAACCGATGCCCGTGCCGTGCGGGCAAAATTCACCCAAAGGGATAGCGCAATGGCCAGTGTCAAAACCGCCACGCGAAAGCTCTGTTGAACATCCGGCGGCAATAATCCGCGCGAAATTCCATCAATCAAAAGTGCCGTCAGGATCGCGGGAAGCGCCAGTTGTACATCGGCAATACGCATTACAATGGCATCAAACCGGCCGCCGAAATACCCCGCGGCAAGGCCAAGCCCAATGCCGAGCACTGAGGCAATCGCCATCGCCATCAACCCGATGGTGAGCGACAGCCGTGCTCCAAATAGTATCGCCGAGATCATATCCCGCCCCTGATCGTCCGTCCCCAACGGAAAGCGCGGATCGCCCCCCTGCCAAAGCGGAGGCAGGAGGCCATCCATCAGCGAAAACGACGCGAGATCATAGGGGCTGGTCGCAACAATCCAAGGCGAGAGAAGCGCGCCACCGATAATCACAATGGCAACAATCGCCGCCAAAACCGCCGCAGGACTGCGCCAGAAAAGCCACATCCCGTCGCTGTGCCAAATACGTCCCAACATCAGACGTCTTCCTTCACGCGCAACCGTGGATCAATGGCGAAGTATAATAAATCGACCAGCAAGTTCACGAGTACAAAGAAAAACGCGATGACAACCAAATAGACACCCATCACCGGAATATCGACAAACCGAATGGATTCAAGGAACAACAGCCCCATCCCCGGCCATTGGAACACGCTTTCGGTGACGATGGAAAAGGCGATCACGCCGCCAAATTGCAAGCCAATGATCGTGATAACGGGGATCATCGTATTGGCCAAAGCATGGCGGAAATACAGTGAACGATACGGAATGCCGCGCGCGGTGGCAAAGCGGATATAATCCGATTGCATCACTTCCATCATCTCGGCGCGCACCAGTCGCATTGTTAATGTGAGTTGGTAAATGCCCAACGTCAGCGCAGGCAAAAGGAGCGACCGCCAGCCATCCAATGTAAAGAGCGACGTGGTCCAGCCGCCAATTTGAACGGTCCCTCCCCGTCCGAATGTCGGCAACCAACCCAGCTGAACCCCGAACAGAAAGATCAAGAGAATGCCAATAACAAAGGTCGGAATGGACACCCCAACAAGGGTCGTTAGAAGGATCGTTTGGCTTGTGAGACCCTTTGGCCGTAGGGCGGTAAAGACGCCCGCCGGAATACCAACGAGCAGCGAAATCAGCAGGGCAACAACCCCAAGCTCGAGCGTCGCAGGAATACGTGTGGCAATCATGGAGGCCACGGGCTGACGCGTTCGGTAGGAATAGCCGAACTCTCCATGCAGCAGATCACTGGTGAAGCGATAAAACTGCGCAACAATTGGATCATTCAGCCCCAATTCCTCGCGCAGTCTGTCTTGGTCGGCGACCGAAGTCTCGACCCCCGTCATTTGGCTCACCGGATCGCCAACGAAGCGAAATAGCGAGAAAGCCAAAAAGGCGACGGCGATCATCACAAATACGGATTGGATCAACCGCTTGAATATAAACAATGCCATCGCCTTGATATCTCGATTTTTTTCTTAGTTCACTGTCACCCAGCGCAAGATAAAGAAGTTATCCGCACGTTGGGTAAGGTCGATATTGTCTTTGGATGCCCAGATCAACGGCTGTGTATACAATGGAATATAGGCCACCTCGTTTTGGGTGATTTCAACGATTTCGTCTATCATAGTCTGACGTGTAGTTGGGTCAATTTCCTCTTGGATCAGTGGCAGCAATTCATCAACACGCGCATTGGAATAGTTGCCAAAGTTCCACGATCCGAGCTTTTTCTCATCGTCTTGCGAGTTCAACAAAAAGCGGATCGGGTGCTCGGCGTCGAACGTGCCGGGGGACCAACCCAACAGGAACATATCGAAATCGTCTTCGCGAAGTTGTGTCCAGTAATCGCGCACGGGTCCTGTGCTCAACTCGGCATTCAGGCCCACAGCGGCAAACATGGATGCGGCAGCGCGACAGAGGGCTTCGTCGTTGATGTAACGGTCGTTTGTACATTTCAGACCGAAGGAAAACCCGTCGGGATAGCCTGCCTCGGCCAGCAATTCTTTTGCGCGTTCGGGATTGTATTCCGGCCGGTTGGTGTGGGCGTTTGAGTAGCCGGAAATGCCTTCAGGTACCAACTGATTTGCTGCCTCAATTTTCCCGCGAAAGATGACGCGATCAATGGCATCCATGTCAATCGCATGGGCCGCAGCAAGCCGGACTTTGGAGTCCTGAAAGGGGTTGGCATCAGTGACATCAGAAGAATACAGCAACGCGTCGTGCTCATGTCCAAAGCCAAACATGATCACGCGGGTTTCTTCGCCTTCCAAAACCTTAAAGCCATCGCGGCCTTCAACTTGTTCCGCATCCTGCAATGGAATGGGTTGGATGAAGTCAATTTCTCCTGAAAGCAAAGCCGCCAATCCGGTAGACGAATTGCCGATGGGCGTAAAGATCGCCTCCGTCACATTGTGCTCGACGTCGCCCCACCATGTGGCATTTGGCGTCAGACGTGTTTCAACACCTGGGTCGCGACTGGCCAAGGCAAAAGCCCCTGTTCCGTTGGCGTTCATCGTGGCGAAATTCTCGGCGTCGCGGGCGGGGAGCGCTGCGTCATTGCTCTCGGCCCAATCCTGATCCAAAATCATGAAATTCGCGATGCTGTCTGGGAACAATGGATTTGGCGCCGAGGTAACAAAATCAATGGTGTAGTCATCCACAATCCGCACTTCAGAAACCGGTGCAAACCAAGACCGAGTGTCCGCCGCCTCATCGGAAGCGCGTTGGTACGAAAACAAAACGTCTTGCGCATTAAACGCGGAGCCATCTTGAAAGGTCACACCTTCGCGCAGGTTGAAACGCCAGCCATTTTCTCCAAATAGTGGTTCCCAAGAGACGGCCAGCGAGGGCTCAATCGCCATGTCTCGGCCACGACGCACAAGTCCTTCATAGATATTATTCAAAAACGAGAGAACCGGCGTCGAATTAACGGCATGTGGGTCCATCGTTTGCGCATCCGTCGTTGAGGCCCAACGAAATGTTTCTGCGGAACCTTGTGTCGCGGTCAAAGCAAACAGTCCCGTTAAGGCCGTGCTCAGCATAAAACTTGTCGATTTCATTGAGTATCTCCCGTGGAATTTTTTGACTTTTTAGTTGGAAACAGTTTTACCGTCACACTTGCGAGCGTCAACTATCGAAAAAGTGATGAGTCCGCGCCAAAGTCTGATTGGCAACCCTATGTAAATGTGATTGCGCACACAAGTAGCGTGTCAAACGACCGTTACGACCAGCTTTCCCATGCCCTCGATTGTGGCCTCCATAACATCCCCGACCTCAACGGGTCCAACCCCAGCAGGCGTTCCCGTGAGAATAACATCGCCCGGTGCAAGTTCGAAGTACTCCGACAAATAGGAAATCATTTCCGGCACCTTCCAGATCATTTGGTTCAGGTTGCCCTCTTGACGAATATCGCCATTCACCTTCAATTCAACGCGCCCTTGGTCAGGATGGCCAACCATTGAAGCAGGGTAAACTTGAGTGATCGGCGCGGAATGCTCAAAAGCTTTGCCGATTTCCCACGGGCGACCCATTTTCTTCATGCGCGCCTGCAAATCACGGCACGTCATGTCGAGGGCCACGCCATAGCCAAACACATGGGCCATCGCCTCGGCCACAGGAATATTACTGCCGCCAGACTTCAACATCACGGCCATTTCAATTTCGTGATGCACATCACTGGATTGAGACGGATAGGGAAATACGCCCGAAGCATCAAGGTTGTTCGGGTTTTTCTGAAAGAAAAAGGGTGGTTCCCGATCTGGGTCGTGGCCCATTTCAAGCGCATGTGCGGCGTAGTTGCGACCAATGCAATATACTCGCCTTACGGGGAAGAGCGCATCAGTACCTACAATAGGCAGCGCAGCAGCCAAAGGCATCTCAAAGGCATATTTGGCCATTTCTTTCTCCAATTTCATCTTTAACGCCCCCGAAACTAGGGGGAAGATAAGTCCGTTTAAAACTCAAACACTTAAATCAAATACAATAATTCCATCGTATCCGCCGTTGCACATCGCGACCATTCGTGCGCCCAAGGCCACGTGATGCGGGTGGTTTGCATAGGCCAAAAGAGCGTCACGATTTTCAAACGTCACGACAAACCCATCGCGGTACGCTGGGGATTTATTCTCAAAATCGAGGTTAGGGCCAAAGCAATAGTCCAGCATTCCGGGCACGTCCGCGGCCACCTCGGCGAACCCCGCCAAAACGGCGTCGCGCTCTTCTTGGGTGTATTGCGGTTGAAAATCGACGAAAACACAGTGCTTCAACATGGGAAATTCCTTATTCTGGTGATTGCAAAGATGAGGGCACGACGCTCGACTGTCTGATTTCCAGATGCACCGGAGCACGGTCGGGGCACATCGGCTGAATCCCCGTTTCAAGCCAATCCAGAACGATCCTCGAACTTTGCCGCCCAAATTCTGCGATATCGCAATGAACCGAGCTAAGCTGCGGATAGACGTGGCTGCATTCTTCGATGTCATCGAACCCAATCAGAAAGAAATCCTTGCCAACAACGACCCTCGACTGTGCAAATGCGGACATCATCCCCAAGGCAACGAGATCATTGAAACAGATTGCCGCTTTGACTGTCGGATGCTCCCTGAGCAGTTTAAAAGCGACTTCCCGACCAAAGACCCGCGTGGCCCGCCCGTGAAAAACATGCCCCTGCAAGCCCTTATCAATTATTCCAGTTTGATAGGCCGACATTCGTTCGCTAGTAATGGCCACGCCCTTTTCGCCGCCGACAAAGGCAATCTCGCGAATGCCTTGACCGATCAAGTGCTCAACCGCCAACTGACTGCCCGCACCATAATCAAGCGAGTAGAACGGAAAAATATCCGCGCGCATATCCGCTTGTCGCAACACCTGAAGGGTTGGAATGCCCGACTGCGCGATTGCATCAAAGGTCCCTTTTGTGTCGCCATAACACGGAGAAATCAAAAGCGCGGAAACCTCATGTTCAAGCATGGATTGGATCACTTGGTGCTGAATTTTCGGGTCTTCATTTGAATTTGCAATCACCGTGGCCAGCCCATGATCGGAAAACGCCATCTGTGCGCTTGCTGCAAATTCGGTGAAAAACGGGTTGCGCAGGTCATTGATCACAAGCCCAACAAGCCCCGTGCCCGATCCGCGCAAGGTTGCAGCGGCGCGGTTGCGGACATAATTGAGCGCTTTCATCGACTCCTGCACCAATTTGCGCGTGTCCTCTTTGACCAATGGGCTGTTTTGAACCACCAACGAAACGGTCGACTTTGACACGCCCGCATGGGCGGCGACGTCGATTATTGTTGGCTTTTTGTTCATTCAATGACCTTTATTCGATTCCATGCAGAGATAAAAGTTGCTTCATTCGGTGGACGGCCAAATCCGGCTGGCTCAGGAGGCGGGCCTGATCAGCCAAACGAAACACCTCGGCGTAATGCGCGATTTCACGCGAGGATTGGAACCCTGCCGGCATAATGAAATGGCTCTGGGCGCCATTGAGCCATGCGAGGAAAGCGATGCCTGCTTTATAGAACTGCGTCGGAGCTTTGAATATCTCCCGACTGAGCGGAACCGTGGGGCCAAGAAGCGCATGGAAGGTTGCGGAATCGCCTTTGGCCAAGGCCGTAAGCGCTTGCGAGGCGGCGGGAGCGATGGCGGCAAATATCCCGAGCAAAGCGTGTGAAAACCGTGTTCCGTCCCCTTCGATCAAGGCAGCATAGTTAAAATCATCGCCGGTATAAAGGCGTACAGACTCTGGAAGACGCGCCCGAAAGGCCTCCTCGCGGCTTTGTTCCAGCAGCGATATTTTAATGCCGTCGATCTTATCTTCATGTGCCGTGATGATGTCCAAAACGGAGTCCGCAGCGGCGTCCAGATCATCCGCCCCCCAATAGCCTTTGAGTTGCGCGTCAAACATATCGCCAAGCCAATGCAGGATGATTGGCTCCTTGGCCTGCTCAATCAAGCGACCGTAAACACGGGCATAGAAATCTGGACCCGTTCCCGCAGCAACCATAGCGCGGCTTGCCATGATGATGACTTGGCTACCTGCCGCCTCAATCGCCTCCATTTGTTCGGAATAGGCGCGAATGAGCATGTCTTCGGAGGTCAACGCGCTGATGTCGTATTGATCGGTGCCCGCACCACAGGCGACGCGCGGCTTTAACGGATGCGCTTTGGCTTCGATCATCGTGCGTTCAATCAATTCTTTGGCCGTGAGCCAATCAACCCCCATCCCGCGTTGGGCTGTGTCCATCGCTTCCGCCAACCCAAGGCCCTGATCCCAAAGCGTGTGGCGAAACTTAAGTGTATTTTCCCAATCCACTGCGGGGCGTCCAACCCATGGCGCGCGTTCCGCCAACGGATCAGACACCACATGCGCAGCGGCAAACGCGGTGCGGGTAAAAGGAACCGACGGCACTTGTGGCACCAATGGATCGCCAATCAATGTGTAGGTTTTGAGCGTATTTTCATATGTAGGTAAGCGCATCTGTCAAAGTCCATGTTCAGCGCAGATCATGTCGGCTGCTTTTTCCGCAATCATGATCGTTGGCGCATTTGTATTCGAAGAAATAAGGCGTGGCATGATCGACGCATCCACGACCCGCAATCCAGCGATCCCGTTGAATTTAAGCTGTGGATCAACAACCGCCCCCGCGTCCGCACCCATCCGGCATGTGCCAGCAGGGTGATGATCGGTTTTGGCGTTTTGGCAGGCAAAGTTGAAATAATCCTCGTCCGTGCGCACATCCTTTCCCGGGAGGATTTCCGACTGCACGAAGGGCTTAAGGGCATCCTGCCGCATAATTTCTTGGGCAAGTTTCAACCCGCGAATGGACATTTCACGATCATGCGGATCGGCCCAGTAGTTTGGATCAATCAACGGCGCATCTGCGTGATCCGCAGTCGCAAGGCGCACGGTTCCGCGCGAACGGGGCCGCAAATAGGCCGAATTTAGCGTCACACCCGGATTGCGCATTTTGCTAACACCGGCCTCAATCCCCGACCCAAGACCGAGGTGAAATTGAATATCGGGCGAACGCGCTCCCTCCTCCGCGTACCAAAAGCCACCGGTTTCAAACAAGCTTGAGGCGACGGGCCCGCTTTTGGAGAAGATGTATTGCAGGCCCGCGACCACCGACCAATGCGGCTTGGCATATTTGTCATAGGTATGGTCGCCCGTGCATTCCGAAATCGTAAAAAGGTCTAGGTGATCCTGTAGATTTGACCCCACTTCGGGCTGATCAAAAATCACATCCACGCCTACATCGCGCAGGTGATCGGCGGGACCGATACCCGAACGCATCAACAGGGTTGGCGAGCCGATTGCGCCCGCCGAAACGATGACTTCTGCATTGGCGTGCAGAGTTTCGGCGCCGTTCTTTGCAAGAACTTCGACACCAACCGCGCGGTGATTTTCGACAAGGATCTTCCGGACCATTGCATCGGTGCGCACGGTCAAATTGGACCGCCCTCGCGCGGGATCAAGAAAGGCAACCGAGGTTGAAGATCGGCGCGCATCCCGTTGAGTCAATTGATAAAAACCAACTCCGTCCTGCGTCTCGCCCGTCATATCATGGTTGCGCGGAATCCCGAGTTCAGCCCCTGCGGCGAAATATGCGTCGCAAATCGGCAAAGGCGCGCGCGGTTGGGAAACCCCCAAGAGCCCGCCTTGCCCATGAAATTCTCCGCCATACGTGTCGTTGTCTTCGGACTTGCGAAAATACGGCAGGACGCCTTCATAAGACCACCCCTCACACCCCATCTGCCGCCATTCATCATAGTCCAGAGAATTGCCACGCGTGTAAATCTGAGCATTGATCGACGACCCACCGCCGATCACTTTACCCTGCGTATAGCGGATCACCATATCGTTCATGTGCTTTTGCGGAACGGTATGCCAACCCCAACTGCCAATGCCCTTGGTCATTTTCGCAAAGCCTGCGGGCATCTTGTAGAAGGGGTGCCAATCGCGCCCGCCAGCCTCAAGCAAAAGAACAGAGGTCTGTGGATTTTCGGACAATCGCGCGGCCAAAACGCACCCAGCCGAGCCCCCGCCGACGATGATAAAGTCATATGATTTGGTCATTGCACCCTCACAATCGATGGATGGACAAGCCACCATCCACTGGAATAATCGCCCCATTGGCGAAGGCCATTTTCCCCCGCACAAGAGGCACCACGATGCTTGCGATATCGCTTGGAGTACCCCATCGTTTTGCAGGAACCAAGCCACCTTCAATGCGGGGCGTGTAGGCGTCCTTTACGCCGGCGGTCATATCGGTTTCGATAATTCCGGGCCGCAATTCAAACACGCCAATGCCGTCCTCCGCCAGTCGTGCAGCAAAGAGTTGCACCATCATCGCCGCCCCCGCTTTAGACAGGCAGTATTCCCCCCGTTCAATCGACACCATCGCGGCGCTGACGGAGGTCACAAATACGATGGAACGATAGTTTGCGCTTGCAGGCGAAGCGAGCATCCGCTGTGCCACCGCTTGGGCCAAAAAAAACGCCCCCTTGAGGTTAACGTCCATCACGAAGTCATAGCTATCTTGGGTGAGGTTCAGCAAATCGCCGCGCAATTTTGCGGGCACCCCTGCGTTTGAGACAAGGCTTGCGACGGGTCCACAATCGGCTTCAATTTGATCCAAAAGGCGATCAACGGCGGCAATATCCCGTAGGTCGTGCTGAAAATACCGCGCGTCCTCGCCCAGCTCCGCAAGGGCGTCACGCACCGCGACACTATCAGGCGCACTGTCGGCAGCAAGCGCCACCCGATAGCCGTTTTCCACAAGGGCGTGGGCGATTCCAAGGCCAATGCCTTTTTGTCCACCTGTGATCAGGGCAACCGGTTTCATTCTTTCAGGTCCTTGTGTTTGATATGCTCGGCGACACGCAACGCCTGAGCGGCAATGGTCAGCGCGGGGTTCACAGCTGCGGAATTAGGCAAAAAGCTGGCGTCGACGACGAATAGATTTGGGTGATCATGCGCACGACAATGCAGGTCCAAAACGCTTGCTTTTGGGTCGGTGCCAAAAACGGCGGTACCGCACTGATGCGAAGGAGTCGCACGGTCGAAAGCTCGGGAAAGCAAGATAGGATAGCCTGCTTTACGCATCACTTTTTTTGCTTGTGCAACAAGGGCCTCATGAGATTCCCAGTTCGAGCGTTTCCAATCCAGAACGATTTGGTCCCCCTTCACCGTCACGCGGCTTTCAAGCGACGGAAGGTCTTCGCTCATGGCATACCAATCGACCGAATGTCGGGTGACCCAATCCGCCACGCGCGTGGGTATACGGGCTTGCGAGCGAAGGATGGGTGTTGTGATTCTCCCAAGTAGTTGCATATTGCCTAAGGGGGCATTTTTCGGCCCTCCCTTTAAGTAAAAGTCATTGAAATACAGCGTTTTCTGATAGATTGCCGTGTTGAGCCGCAACGGGTTTATAGCCATTAGAGCCGTGCAATTGTGGTTCATGAACCGCCGCCCGACAAGATCAGAGCTATTGGCCAGCCCCGTGGGATGTGCGTCGTTCGCCGAGCGCAGAAGCAACGCCGCCGAATTCACCGCACCTGCGGATAAGATCGCGATTTTGGGCTTGAGGGTGTGAAATTCTCCGTCTTTTTCATAGTGAATTTCGGTGATCCGCTGTTTTGAATCCGTCTGCAAACGTGTAACCATTGCGCCCGTAATGAGCGTGAAATTCTCGTATTGTTTTGCTTTGGCAATGCCAACACTTTGCGCATCGCGCTTGGCCCCCGTAGTGTCGGGATGGCCATCCCAAGAGTCGTCGCCCCCCTTGAGCCAATGTTCGATGTCCACGGCCAACGGCAGGCTAGCCGGCGAAACGCCTGCACGGCGCAATCGTGCGCGGACATCCGCAATAGATGCCTCATCTGGGACTGCGGGAAAGGGATATGCGCCCGCGCGAATAGGGTCTGTTGGGTCCTCGCCCGCGTGGCCACGCACATCAAAAAGCGCTTCGGCCTTGTCATACCAAGGGGCGAAATCCGTGTAAGAAAGCGGCCATGCGGGGGAGGTTCCGCCTAAATGTTGCATCTCTGCGAAATCCTCGGCGCGATAGCGCAACATCACACCGCCGTAGAATTTCGTGTTTCCACCGACATAATAGAAGTTGCCGGGGCTAAAACCTGCGCCCGACGGCGTAAGCCACTGCTCGTCAGATCGGAAAAATCCGCGTTTAAAAATGGCGTCGTCGTCCCGACACTCGGGACTTGCGCGCATATAATCGCCACGTTCCAGCATGACAATTTGAACGCCGGTTGGAGCGAGGGACGCAGCCAAAGTTGCGCCGCCCATTCCAGAGCCGATGATGACAATTTCGGGTTTCACAAAGCCAAAACTCCCTTGTGCCAATCAGGCAATGCGGTTTTCTGTTTGCGGATCAAACGGAATCGCTTTTTCCATATTGATCGCAAACGGAGCAATTTCACCCGGCTTAACTTCGGCATCCGCACGCATCCGTGCGACACATTCAAATCCGCCGAAGGTGCAGGTGACAAAAGTGTCTGATCCCGCGGGTTCGGTTACTTCGACACGGGCTTGAACCGCCTCAATATGACGCGAAGATTGGTCGGCACCATCTGGGTCGGTGATCGCCTCAGGACGAATGCCCATGGTGATTTGTTGTCCGTCGTAGGCGCGCAATGCATTGGCGGAATTCACGCATTTCAGACGCACACCTTCGCCGTCTTTGGTCTGGGTTTTTACGTAAACGGACTCGCCTTCGACCTGCACAGTCATGGGCAGTAAATTCATCGACGGAGACCCCATAAAGGAGGCCACAAACAGGTTGGCGGGGGTGTCGTAGATTTCCTTCGGCGTGCCTAATTGCTGTACATAACCGCCGTTCATTACCGCGATCCGCGTGCTCAGCGTCAGGGCTTCGATTTGATCGTGGGTCACGTAAACGATGGTTGTACCGAGTTTTTGATGCAGTTTCTTGATCTCGGTCCGCATATCGACCCGCAATTTGGCGTCCAAATTCGACAATGGTTCGTCAAACAAAAACACATCCGGTTTGCGCACAAGGGCACGCCCCATCGCCACACGTTGGCGTTGGCCGCCCGAAAGTTGCCCCGGTTTGCGGTCCAAAAGCGGTTCGATCTGGAGCAGTTTGGCCACATCCGCCAAGGCTTTTTCGCGCTCGGGTTTGGGCACTCCGTGCATTTCCAAGCCAAAGGTGATATTTTTACCCACGGTCATATTCGGGTAAAGTGCATAGCTTTGAAACACCATCGCGATGTTGCGTTGCGAGGGATGCACCCCGTTCATAAGGTTGCCCTTGATACTGATGTCGCCCGTCGTGATTTCCTCTAGACCCGCGATCATATTCAGCAGAGTAGACTTGCCACAGCCGGAGGGGCCGACGAGGACCAGAAACTCCCCCTCTTCAACAGATATATCCACATTGTGCAGCACTTGCACGGAGCCATAGGATTTCGTTGCATTGTTAATATCGAGAAAACCCATTGGATTAGCCTTTCACTGAGCCAGCCATCAAACCGCGGACGAAGTACCGACCAGCGACGATGTAGACGAGGAGTGTTGGCAGGGCGGCTAAGATCGCGCCTGCGAAGTGGACATTGTATTCTTTGACCCCAGTCGAACTCTGAACGAGGTTGTTGAGGGCGACGGTCATCGGCTGGCTGTCAAAGTCCGCGAAGGATGCGCCAAACAGGAAGTCATTCCAGATATTAGTGAATTGCCAGATAACGGACACCACGATGATCGGCCCTGAACTTGGCAAAAGAATGCGCCAAAAGATGCGAAAGAAGCCCGCGCCGTCGATCATTCCCGCCTGCACAAGTTCCGTTGGGAACGCGGCGTAGTAGTTGCGAAAATAGAGGGTCGTGAAGCCGACACCGTAGACGACATGCACCAACACAAGGCCAGAAGTGGTTCCCGCGATATCCAACAAGCCAAGAACGCGGGCCATTGGGATCAGCACGATTTGGAACGGGATAAAGCAGGAAAACAGCACCAACCCATAGAGCAATGTGTCATAGCGGAAGCGCCATTTCGTTAGCACATAGCCATTCAATGCCCCCAAGACGGTCGAAATCGCAACGGCAGGCACCACCATTTTGAGGGAGTTCCAGAAGTAGGGTTTCAGGCCCGTTGGCTCGACACCAATTTGAGCGGTCGACCACGCACTGCGCCATGCGTCAAAGGTCCAGATTTCGGGCAAGGCAAGCATGTTACCGCCCGTAATCTCGGCCAGAGGTTTGAGGGAGTTCACCACCATCACAAACAAGGGAAGCGCGTAGAACAGGACAAAAAGGAGTAAGAACAGATAGATAAAGACGCGTGTCACACGACCTGTGCGAATAGCGCTATCGGCAGAAGCAGCAGACATTATTTGCCCTCCTTAAGTTCAGCATAGAGGTAGGGGATCATAATCGCGGCGATTGTCATAAGCATGATCACAGCACTTGAGGCCCCAATCCCCATCTGATTTCGCGAGAAGGTATAGGAGTACATGAAGGTTGCGGGTAGTTCCGTCGCCCGCCCCGGACCGCCGCCCGTTAACGCAATGACAAGGTCGTAGGATTTGATTGCAAGGTGGCTGAGGATCACGAAAGCCGACAGAAATGCGGGACGTAATTGCGGGATGATGATGCGGCGATAGAGGTTCCAATTGGAGGCCCCATCCATTTGCGCCGCTTTGAGGATTTCGTTGTCTATGCCGCGCAAGCCAGCCAAGAACATCGCCATCACAAACCCGCTGGTTTGCCAGACGGCGGCAAGGACCACGGTGTAAATCGCATAGTCGCGGTTCTTGATCCAATCGAATTGGAAGCTGGTCCAGCCCCAAAGATGCATGGTATGTTCAAGCCCAATTCCGGGGTCGAGCAGCCATTTCCATGCCGTACCCGTCACAATAAAGCTCAAGGCCATGGGATAGAGATAGATCGGGCGCAAAACGCCCTCGCCGCGAATTTTTTGGTCAAGGAAGATCGCCAGTGCAAGGCCGATCACCGTACAAATAATGATATAGAGCGAGGCAAAAATAGCGAGGTTTTTGAGGGCAATCGTCCAGTGACTTAGGCGAAAAAGCTTATCATAATTCTCAAATCCGACCCAGCCAAAACTGGGGAGCATCCGACTGTCGGTAAACGACAGATAGACGGTGAAAATGATAAATCCATAGACAAAGACAAAGACCATCGCCACCGAGGGAGACAGGACGAGCTTGGGAATCCAGTTTTGTAGGCGTGTTTTGAAATCTGGCTGGGCAGTTGGCTGCGCCATAGTGCTCTCCCTGTTTTTGAAAGCGATTGCAGGGTGGGCCGACCCACGCGAGGTCGGCCCAGATGTAGAGATCTTATTGTGCGATGGAGACTGCGTCGACCAATTCTGACGTCGCTGTTTCGCTGTCGTACTCGCCATTAAAGTGAGCGGTTACAACGTCATAGATCGCGTTCTTAACGGACGCATTCGATGCGTGGCCGTGCGCCATTGATCCATAGAGATTACCGGATGCAGAAGCGGCTGCGAGATCGGCAATGCCTTGTTTACCACAGGCATCGAAGGCCTCGTCGCTCACATCAGTGCGGGCAGGAACGGAGCCTTTGACCACGTTGAACGCCGATTGGAAGGACGGTGACAAGATCGCTGTTGCAAGGGCTGCTTGCTCATCCGATACCGTATCGCCTTGGCTGAACATCGCGAATTGGTCCGCGTTGAACGTGACTTGATCTTGGGTGCCTGGAAAGCGGAAGCAAAGGAAATCTTCGCCGGGAACTTTACCCGCATTCAAGAATTCGCCCTTGGCCCAATCGCCCATCATTTGGAAGCCCGCTTCGCCATTAATGACCATCGACGTTGCAAGGTTCCAATCGCGACCCGAGAAGTTGTCATCCACATTTGCGCGAATGAAAGACATGCGGTCGAACGCTTGTTTCATTGTGTCCGAGCCCAATGCTTCGGGATCAAGATCAATAAAGGCCGCCTTGTAAAAATCAGGGCCGCCCGTAGACATGACAACCGCATCAAAAATGGTCGCATCTTGCCAAGCTTGGCCACCGTGAGCGATGGGGGTGAGGCCCGCTGCTGCGAGGGTGTTTACCGCCACTTCGAACTCTTCCCATGTCGTTGGAACAGCAATACCATTGACTTCTAGCACCGCTTTATTTGCCCAAACCCAGTTGGTCGAGTGGACGTTAACAGGGGCTGCAACCCACTGGCCATCCACCTTGGAAAAGGCTTGCAATGCGTCTGGCACAACCGCGTCCCAGCCTTCAGCGGCTGCAACATCGTTGAGGTTCGCCAAGGCACCTTCATCGGCCCAATCGAGGATATCAAAGCCCAACATTTGAACGGCTGTTGGTGCGTTTCCTGCTGTAACACGTGCGCGCAAAACGGTCATCGCCGCATCGCCGCCACCGCCCGCAACGGGCATATCTTGCCAACCGATGCCTTGGCTTTCGAGGTCTTGCTTGAGCACGTTAAGCGCTGCGGCCTCCCCCCCAGACGTCCACCAGTGTAGGACCTCAACATCTTCGGCAACAGCCATGCTGCCCGTGATCGCAAGTGTGGCCAAAGTAGAAGTAGTAAGTTTCATAAATTTACGCATTTGGTTTCCTCCCTTTTTGCGTTGTCGTCTTTATGGATTTAGACCCATCTGGAGCGCGTTTTGCCGATCCTCATTTGAACGGTCTTTGTCTCAAGATATTCATCCATTCCGTGGTGGCCCAACTCCCGGCCTAATCCACTTTCTTTCGCGCCGCCAAAAGGCAGCTCTGCAAACCCGTCCATCCACGTGTTGGTCCAAACAGTTCCCGCTTGAACCCGCCGTGCAAATTTCAAACAGGTGCTAATATCTTGGCTCCAGACTCCCGCCGACAATCCATAATCGCCACCATTCGCGATTTCCAAAGCTTCGTCAAATGTTGTAAACGTTAGGACGGATAAAACGGGTCCAAAGACCTCCTCAGAGGCAATTGCCATATTTTTGGTCACATTTGCCACGACCGTCGGCTGATAAAACTCGCCCGACATCCCGTCAATGGTAAGGGGCGCGCCGCCAATCGCAACGGTTGCGCCAGCCATAACTGCCTCTTTTACATAACCGTCTATTTTGGCTTGGTGTTGTGAAGAAATAATAGCCCCTACCTTTGTGGACGGGTTCAGCGGATCACCGAATGGAACCTTGCGTGATAATTCAACAATTTTCCGTATTAGCACCGCAGCAATATCATGATGTACGATAATCCGTGAACCAGAATTGCAACATTGGCCCGCATTGAAATATATACCAAACACAATCGCATCTGCGGCTTCATCCAAATCGGCATCGGGGAAAATGACCTGCGGGTTTTTGCCGCCAAGTTCCAGCGAGACTTTCTTTAACGTTTTGGAGGTTGCGGCCACGATCGCTTTGCCAACTGCCGTGGAGCCGGTAAACGACACCATATCGACATCGGGATGATTGGTGAGGTTTGTGCCGACAGGATCGCCGTAGCCCAAAACGATATTCACGACCCCAGCGGGCAATCCGGCCTCGATCAAATGCTGGCCGAGGATCACAGTGGTTGCCGAGGTCAACTCGGAGGGTTTGATAACGGCGGTACAGCCTGCCGCCAAGGCAAAGGGCAGTTTTTGCGACACGATAAGGAACGGAAAATTCCACGGCGTAATCATTGAAACCACGCCAATCGGCTCTTTGAGGACAACCCCGAGCATATCGGGGCCGAGCGTGTTGTGGCTGTCACCATGGATCGTGCGGGCAAGCGAGGCCGCAAAGCGCCAGATGTCGGCTGCCCCTTCGATTTCCGCTTCGGCTTGGGCGATGGGCTTGCCGCTTTCCATCGTTTCATACAGGGCGATGCGCGACCGATTGGCGTCGATAAGGTCGGCAACTTTCAACAAAAATGTCGCGCGTTCCTTGCCAGAGGTATCCGACCATCGCCGATCATCAAATGCGGTACGTGCTGCGGCAATCGCCGCCTCAACTTCGGCTTCTCCCCCCAAAGTGGCCTGCGTTACCAACTGTCCGTTGGCGGGCGAAAACCGGTCAAACGTTTGGCCAGACGCACTGGAGACCCAAGCGCCGTTAATGAGGTGTTGCGCAATAAAAACATCCGTGGGTGCAGGAACAGCACCCGCTCCAGAAATCAGCGTCAGATCATGAGTCATCACGGGAAATATCCTTGAAATTTGCAGGGCGTTTGGCGCGAAACGCGGCAACCCCTTCGGTTTTGTCTGGCGAGGCGGCCATAACCGCACCGCCTAAAGCCTCGATCATGGCGCTGCGGTCCTCATTTAGCGCCGCCGCCAACATATATTTCGCCACCTCAGTGGCCTGTGGCGACTTGGTTTTTATCTCGGCGGCCATAGCAAATGCGTCGCCGCGCGGATCATCGGAAACGGAATTCACAAACCCCAATGTATAGGCGCGCTCAGCGCTCAACCGACGCCCCGTTAAGACCAGCTCTTTAAGAACGGCCACTGGCATCAACTGAACTAGGCGCTGTGTTCCGGACCATCCTGGCACAATCCCAACCCCTGTTTCAGGAAGAGCCAGCGTTGCGCGCGGGTTCGCTACACGCAAATCACAGGCAGCCGCGAGTTCCAGCCCGCCGCCAAAAGCGTGGCCCGAAAGCACCGCAATTGTCGGCACGTGAAGGCGCGCGATACGGTCAAAAATCCGATGACCGCTGCGGATCCAAAAACGGGCGAAATCCATCGGCGACAAGTCCGCCCACGCGTTGATATCTGCCCCCACGCAAAACGCGCGATCCCCTTGCGCCGTAAGGACGACACAACGCAAATCGGCATTCGTTTCCAGAACCGTCAAATGGCGCTCAAGGTCGGCAAGCATTGCGGGCGTCAAGGCGTTGAGTTTGGTGGGATTATCCAGTCGTAACTCTGCGACACCATCGGTGAGATCAAGATGTACATTGCTCATAGCTTCAACCCCATCTTCCCTTCGGACAGCAGTGAAAGCGGCATAATTTTAGCGTCTTTGGACACGGAAACGCGGCCTTCGCTTGCAGCGATGATGTCAACCTCCGGATCAATTCCGGGCATAATTTCGAAAGCAACGAGACCGCTGTCTTCCAGACGCATCACGCATCTTTCGGTTATGTAGATAACGTCTTGCCCTTGGCGTCGCGCGCGTTGCCCCGCAAAGGTAACATGCTCAACCGTCTCTACCATTTTGGTAAACTTCCCCTGTGCCGTGACCCGAATTCCGCTCTCGGACACTTCCAATTTGGCACCTGCGGCGAAATATCCCGAGAAAACAATCTTGCGAGCGTGGGCCGTGATGTCGACGAACCCGCCGCATCCCGCCGTCAAATAGGGCTTCTTCCCCAGCTTTGACACGTTGACATTTCCGTCGCGATCAACCTCTAAAAACGACAGGAACGAGACGTCAAATCCGCCGCCTTGAAAATAGGTAAACTGTGTAGGCGACGGCAAAATCGCATCCGCGTTGGAGGCACAGCCAAAGGCGAAATCAGTCAATGGGACGCCGCCGACAGCACCTTGTTCAATCGTCCACGTCACCGATTGCGGATACCCTTCCTCGAGTAAGACCCGTGGCACATTCGCCGAAATTCCGAACCCTAGGTTGGCGGTATCCCCCTCCTTCAGCTCCATCGCAGCGCGGCGCGCAATAACCTTCTCGACGCCATATTCAGGAAGGGAAAAACTGTCCCACGGACGCATAATTTCCCCCGAAATCGCAGGATCATACGTGGTTTCTGTTGTCTGTTTTTGATCGGGGTCAATCACTACATAATCGACCAAATGTCCGGGGATATGCACGTCATGTGGACGGAGCGAACCCGCCGCTGTCACACGTTTCACTTGCGCGATTACGATGCCACGATGATTGCGCACGGCAATTGCCTGATCTAACGCGCCAAGCGTTGCACCTTCATGTTCAAAGGTGAGATTACCGCGCTCATCAGCGGTGGTGGCGCGAATAATAGCAATATTGGGCACAATATTCGGAAAATGCAGCCAAGTTTCCCCAGCAAACTCTTGTTTATAAACAATGGGGTCGGCGGCAGCGCGTTCATTCATCGCACAGCCTTCCCGTGCGGGATCAACGAAGGTATCAAGCCCCACTTTGGTCAAAACGCCCGGCTTTCTTGCTGCCACATCTCGGTGCATATCAAACAGGATACCCGACGGCACATTATACGCCGCCACGCGGTTTTCGGTCAGCATTTCCCAAATGGCAGGCATCGGCAAAGAGGACGGCCCGCTGGGATAGGACCCCGCAATGATCCGCGCCAGCAAGCCATCTTGCGCAAGATGGTCGACCCCCTTGATGCCGTACATATCGCCCGCAGCAATGGGATGCAGCGTGGTCAAATCGCGAGGATGGCCCTCCTGTGCGAACCGGTCGCCAAGTACCTTGAGCACCAGATCAGGACACCCCAATCCAGAGGATGACGACACAGTCACAACGTCCCTGTCCTTAATTTTCGAGACCGCCTCTGCGGCGGACACAATCTTCGAGGGCATGGCTTACAAGCCTCCGTAATTGACAGCGACGCGAGTTCCCGTGGTCGCGGCCTGTTTGACGGCTGCGGCGACGGCAAGCGAGCGCACGCCATCGCGCCCTGTCGCGGCAGGCTGACCCTGCCCTGCAACCGCGCCCATAAAGCGATCTATCGACCGCGCATAGAGATTATGATCGCTGAACTTAATCTCCTCAACGCCGTCCGCCGTGCGCAACTCAACTTGCCCAATGGGCTGTTGCGTCATTACGTTTTTGGTAATGATCGACCCTTTGGTGCCATGAAATTCGAGACCCGTTTCGGCGTGGCGAAGCGTGAAACCTTCATGGGTCTGGACCAATATTCCTGACGGCATTTTCCAGACAGACATGACTGAATCCTCAACCCCCTGCCCCAAACTGCCGGAGGCCTCAATCGCCGTCACTTCCAACGGATATTCCCCGAGATGAAAGCCAACCGTGTCCGCGTCATGCACAACGATATCTGGTATGACACCGCCCCCCGCCGCAGCATTGTTAATACGCCAGCCTTGAAGCGATTCAGGCAGGTAAACCGCATGGAAAACACGCACGGCCTGCACATCGCCAATCCGGCCCGCGGCAATCAATTCTTTGATTTTCAAGTGCGACCCAGCATTGCGCAAATGGTGGTTCGTCGCGAGAACAACGCCAGCCTTCTCGGCAGCATTGACCATCGCAAGCGCATCCGCACAGGACATTGCCAAAGGCTTTTCACACAGCACATGTTTTCCCGCAGCAATCGCCGCAAGCGCTTGAAATTTATGCTTTTCGTTTGTGGTTGAGATATAGACGGCATCAAGATCCGGGTCGGCAAGCATCGCCTCAAGATCCGTTGTGGAGGACATGATATCATGCGTCTTTGCATACTCCGCACCCCGTTCCGCATTCGCGCTGAGCACTGAAATGATCTGATTGTCCGCACAAGACCGGATCGCCGAAATCAAATGCTCAGCTGCAATAGTGCTCGCCCCTATCAATCCCCAGTTCATACTATCTCCTAACTATTTGGAACGTTCCAATTTCGAATCCACTATTATTTGGAACGTTCCAGCCAGTCAACACATTTTTAAAAACTAGTTATGGAATACTATTTGTCAGGCTTCTGAGCGGCAACGAGTTACAGCGGGAAGGATCATCCCGCTACAGTCGCCAAACCCAATGACATACCCGTCCCCTTGCGCTTTACCTCGCAAAGTTAGCGTGTCACCATCTTCGATGAAGCTGCGGATTTCGCCAGTGTCTAAGGCGAAAGGTTTGCGCCCTGCCCAGCTGAGTTCCATGAGCGATCCAAACTCGTCGCGTGTGGGCCCCGAAATTGTGCCCGACCCCAACAAATCCGCCGTGTTCATGGCGCAACCGCTGCTTGCGTGGTGGCACAGTTGTTCGGCGGCAGAGTAATACATGCGATTGTAGTTGGTTCTGCTGATTACGGTGGCTGTCGCAGCCCCTTTGGGTTGCATCAGCACCTCAAGATCAATGTCATACAACCCGTTTTTTGTGCCGTTCAAATAGGGTAGCAGCGCCTTTTCACGCGGTGGTGTCGCCGCGCGGAAGGGGTTTAGCGCGACAGCCGTCACGATCCAGGGACTGATGCTTGTGCCAAAGGCTTTGCCCTGGAACGGGCCTAGCGGTTGGTATTCCCAGCCTTGGATATCGCGCGCAGACCAATCATTGAGCAGAACATAGCCAAAGATCATGTCGTCGGCCTCATCCACAGTAATCGGTTGGCCCAACTTAGTGCCCGTCCCCACGATGGCGCCCAATTCCAATTCGATGTCCAAACGTTTGGTTGGGCCAAAGGATGGCACCTCGGCGTCCGGCGCTTTGGTCTGGCCGTTGGGGCGGTGGATCGGCGTGCCCGACACCACAATCGAGGACGCGCGCCCATTATAACCGATGGGAATGTGCAACCAATTCGCGGGCAAATCTGGCGACCCACGCAGGATTTCACCCATATTTTTGGCGTGCTGAATGCCTGCGTAAAAATCGGTGTATTCGCGCACTTGAAAGGGCATGTGTAGGGTGGCCTCACACTGGGCAACCAAGTAGGCCGCGACGCGTTCCTGCTCGTTGCTTCCCTCGGACAACAACTCGATCAAACGTGCGCGCAGCGCATCCCATTTGCTGCGGCCCTGTGCCATAAAAGCGTTCCACGACCCAGCCTCGAATGCGCCGTTAAAGTCGAGCAGCCCTGCGCCTTCAAGCAATTGAATATCAAGGATATAGTCCCCGATAGCCACCCCGCATCGCGGAGAGGTTTCGCCTACAGAGAACACACCATACGGCAAGTTATTGAGTGGGAAAGAAGTCGAGGCGTTGTTGGCGCTTTCCACCCAAGAGCGATGCAATTTCGTCATGATGTTCCCTTAATAGTTTGCTGGTGATCGGCGCGACCCATCACATATTTCATTGCGACTTAAACATAGTATACCGTTTCATTTCTTGCCCGCAGTCCCGTCGAATTTCTTCTCAAGACTCTCCCAACAATCGATATAGTCATCCTGAAGCGGCGCCTCCTTACCGGCGAATGCGGTCAGATGTTGGGGGAAACGGGTCTCGAACATAAACGACATCGTGTTGTCGAGCTTCTCGGCCTTGAGGTCGGCATTGGACGCGCCCTCAAAGGCGTTTTTATCTGGCCCATGCGGCAACATCATATTGTGCAAACTAATCCCGCCGGGCACAAACCCCTTCGGTTTGGCATCATACTTGCCATAAATATTGCCCATCATCTCGGACATAATATTCTTGTGGTACCAAGGCGGACGGAAGGTATCTTCGGCCACCATCCAGCGCTCGCGGAACAGCACAAAGTCGATATTGGCCGTCCCAGCTTGCCCCGAAGGCGCCGTCAGAACCGTAAAAATCGAAGGGTCTGGATGATCAAACAAGATTGCCCCTACAGGGCAATACGTCCGCAGATCATATTTCACCGGCGCGTAATTTCCGTGCCACGCCACCACATCCAAAGGCGACTGGCCGATCTTGGTTTCATGGAACTGCCCACACCATTTCACGGTCACAGTTGAGGGCACTTCGCGATCTTCATAGGCTGCAACAGGCGCCTTAAAGTCGCGCGGGTTGGCCATACAATTCGCCCCAATCGGCCCCCGCCCCGGCAGCTCAAATTTCTGTCCATAATTCTCGCAGACAAATCCGCGCGCTGGCCCCTCAAGCACTTCGACGCGATACACAAGCCCGCGCGGGATAATCGCGATTTCCTTAGGCTCCACATCCAGAATTCCAAGCTCGGTATAAAACCGCAACCTCCCCTCCTGTGGCACCACCAGCATTTCGCTGTCTGCCGAGAAGAAATAGCTGTCCTCCATGCTTTCGGTGACCAGATAAATATGGGTCGCCATGCCGACTTGAGTGTTCACATCTCCCGCCGTCGTCATCGTGCGCATCCCCGTCAACCACGTCAGTGGATGATCGCCATGGGGCACCGGATCCCAGCGATATTGCCCAAGGCTGGTCACATCATTCAGGACGTTCGGCGCGGATTTCCAATACGGCAGATCGATTTTTTCATATCGGTGCGAATGCTTAACCGACGGGCGAATTCGATAACACCACGTGCGTTCGTTTTGATGACTTGGAGCCGTAAATGCGGTCCCTGAAAGCTGCTCACCATACAGACCATAGTTGCATTTCTGCGGACTATTCATGCCCTGTGGCAACGCCCCCTCAAGCACTTCGGTCTCATAGTCATTGCCAAATCCAGGCATGTACCCCGTGTTGGGGCCGGGCAAGGATGGGGCCTGAACCATTCGGTGTGGTGGAATTTGCGTATTCATGGAGGCCTCCGACAATTGCCATTGCGTTCAAAATATCAGTTGCTTTTGTAACTAACAACGCTTGTTTCGTCTAAAACGTATTACTAGATATTTCCGAAACTTTCGGGGCGCTTCTGTCAAATCCCAGCAAAAAACATGCCTGCGAAAATTTGATGGCGCGTGTGAGGTCGCATGTTTAGATAGTGTCGCCTGCCCACTGAGATCGATGTGACGCATTAAAATAGAAGCGTAACTAATTGAATTTAAGATATATACTTAACCACACCCCATCACTAAATTCATCACAGACATAAAAAACGAAGTGCACGCAGATCAGCCTGTGATACGTTATGTATTAGGTCAGTGCGGTTTCGCGCCGCAGGTTTTTGAAAACGCGCACCGCAACTGGTACGCTCCACCCTTGGATAACGGGCAGCCATACTATGTCATTACAATTCGAAAAAATCCGCGACACCAATTTGCACTACAGCTTCCACTCCGGAACAAAAGCGGCGAAGCCCGTTGTCTTCCTCAACTCCTTGGGAACAGATTTTCGGATTTGGCAGGGCGTGGCAGACAAACTGCCTGATGTTCCTAAATTGATGATGGATAAACGCGGGCACGGTCTGAGTGATATGGGAGCGATCAGCATTGAAGGCCTCGCTCAAGATGTGGCCGGTTTGATGGACCATCTTGGCCTCACAGCGGCCATCATTTGCGGCGTATCCGTTGGTGGATTGATCGCCCAATCTCTTGCTGCACTTCGCCCCGATCTGGTTGCGGGGCTTGTGTTGAGCAACACGGGCGCCAAAATCGGCGACGACGCCACGTGGAACCAGCGTATAGAAGCGGTCGAAGCCACGGGCTTAGAACCCATGGCGGATGCGGTGATGGAAAGGTGGTTTTCAGCAGAATTCCACAAGACTAAATCCGCGCAATTGGCGGGATATCGCAACATGCTGACGCGAACCAGCGTCGAGGGCTATGCGCAAACCTGCAGAGCCATTCGCGACGCGGACCTAACCGTATCAACCCGCGCGATAGCCGTCCCTACAATCTGCATTGGCGGCTCCGAAGACAAAGCAACGCCGCCCGAACTTGTACGTGCACTCTCTGACTTGATTGCGGATTCAAAGCTGGAAATCATCCAAGGTGTTGGGCATCTGCCCTGCCTTGAGGTCCCCGAAATCATCGCCGGTCATGTGAACGATCTTTGGCGCACCCTTAACCAGTAAGCGCCTTATAAGGCCGGAGTAGTGGACGGCAACGCAACTGGTGGAGAGGCGTTTACGCGGCATTCCACCAGCACGAGCACAGCGCCCACAAAAAAACCAACCGCCCCAATCAACGTCCAAGCGACCGACGCAGTAATAACAGCACTGCTCGCGCCACCTGACGGCACGAAGGCCATGACGGCAGAGATCATAAACGCGACGCAACCCGCGAAATTGACCAACGCGCCCCACCACGAGATATCCCACGGACGCCACGACCAATAGCGGTGGCAAGTCTCGATAAATGCCAGATATCCAGAGGTGAGAAAAAGGATGGACCCAAGAAGATCTGGTACCCAAATCGCTAAGTCCTGCTGAAGCCAGCTTTCAATCGACAGCAACGCCATAAAGGTGCAGGCATTAAATAAAAGCGTTCCCAGGAATTGCAAAAAACTACTAAGCCAGCCGATTTGAGAGGGTTGCCAGCCAATCAAAACAAACCGCCGAGGTTCAGCGTTTTCATGCGGTAATGCGCCCGAGTTCGCGGCCTGAAACAACTGCAGGTATCCCGCTATCGTGAAAAAAATCGAACCGAGGAAAAAGACCGCATTAACGTCAAATCCAGACATCGAAAAGGTGTGCGCAGCCACAGGCCACAGCGTTAGAATCGAACCGGCGATGAACAAGAACGATCCAATCGAGAACCCGCTGCCGATCCAGACGTTCAGGCTTTCTGGTTTCCACGCGTCACTATAAGTGGGCAAAAATGCCCGCCGCAATCCCTTGCGATGATCTCGCGAGCGCCAGACGTGCTGCTGCCCACGATGCGCATATTGCCGACGCGTTACAAACGGCCATGGGCCGCTTGCAGCGCTGACTTTCGGCCCATCAGTGGAGGGGATGCGACAGTCTTCGGTCAATGATGAAAACCACCGGCGGCATTTTCGCCAAGCGGTGTTTCCGCCGGATGTTTTGTCAAATGTGCCAACGCTTTACGGATATCGCGGATCAGGAGCGTAGCAAGGTCGCGACTGACTCCGTTGCGCACCAAAATGCGTTGAATAGCTTGGGTCTGACAGTTTGCAGGCAAGGTATATGCGGGCACTTGCCAGCCATAAATCCGCAGACGATCGGCCAAATCGAACAGGGTAAATCCAAGATCAACATCGGGTTTGAGCGTCCAACACAGAGCGGGGATACCAGACGTCATATCGCCATCGTAGACAATGTCAAACGGCCCAAGCGCGCCAATTTCGGCCGCGAGATATTGCGCGGTCGCGTAGCACGCCTTGTGGATTTTGGTGTAACCTTCCCGCCCAAGTCGTTGGAAATTATAGTATTGGCACGTGATAGGCCCGCCCGGACGCGAGAAATTAAGCCCGATATCGCGCATATTTCCGCCCAGATAATTCACCCAGAACACCAAGTTTTCCGGAAGATCGTCGGCGCTGCGCCAAACGATCCAGCCCACACCAAGCGGCGCGAGGCCAAATTTATGTCCGGACGCGTTTATCGACTTCACCCGTGGCAGGCGGAAATCCCACATCAATTCAGGAGCACAGAACGGCGCAAGAAACCCGCCCGAAGCGCCATCAACGTGGATCGGAATATCAAGGCCCGTTTCAGCTTCATACTTATCGAGCGCCGCAGAAACCGCCTCGACGGGTTCGTATTGCCCCGTGAATGTCACGCCAAGCGTGGGCACGACACCAATGGTGTTCTCGTCACACAGGCTCAACACCTCTTCTGGCGTCATCAAAAGGCGTCCGTTTTCCATCGGAATTTCGCGGTGTTCCACATCCCAATAGCGGGTGAATTTATGCCAACAAACCTGCACGGGACCTGTGATCAGGTTGGGCTTATCGATCGGCTTACCCTCGGCTTTGCGGCGGGCTTCCCAGCGGCGCTTCATCGCCAATCCACCCAGCATCGCCGCCTCGCTCGACCCTGTCGTAGAGCAACCCGTAGCTTCATCGCTGGGCGCATTCCAAAGGTCCGCAAGCATACGCACACAGCGTTGCTCGATCTCCGCAGTCTGTGGATATTCGTCCTTGTCCACCATGTTTTTATCAATGCAATCGTCCATCAATTGGTGGATTTCAGGCTCTTCCCAAGTCTGGCAGAACGTTGCGAGGTTTTGGCGCGAGTTACCGTCAAGCATCAACTCGTCGCGGATCGATGCATAGACATTGCGCGGGTCACTTTCGCTTCCGGGAAAGATGCTTTCTGAAAGCGGGACCGACATCTCGTCGGAGCCGTAAATTTCGTCGAAATGGTTAGATGGCGCAGGCGTCTTGGTGGTGTCGACCATTGTAGTCCCTCATTGTTGGCGCGCCGAAGGTCGAGAAGAACCAAAATATGAGCTCTCTGTTTTCTGGCGCAAGATCAAACTGTTGTCTGTTGTATAGTACAAAATTTGTCCGTCGGTCCACCTTCCAACCTAGTTGGGCACTGCGGTTTTACAACTAGAACCGTATAAACATATCTCAGCCCAAGTAAGCCTCGTTACGGTCAACCTTGAATGCGTCAGGCATAAATAGGGATAGCGCCGAGAGTTAACGCGGACGCGTTTATCCTCGGAATGGATTGTACACGTAGTTCAGATAACTCTCGGAACGCAGTTCAATTTTCCGCAAGACCTTGAGTATATCGGCCGCGTCGGAGGTATAAATCGCAGCGATCCCCTTAGCCCCAAAACGCAACGGGAAGTTGGGGTACTGATCGGTCAGCCTCATTGCCACAAAAAATGTTTCCCCCGGTACGACCTGTTGCTCCCTCGGGAGCACGCCAGAAGGCTGCAACTGGGCGTTTCCATTGCCGTAAATGATCCGCGTGACTTCGGCGGCAAACACGTAACCCGGGTACATTTCAAAGGCCACTTCGCCGATATCGCCAACGGTGATATGCTGCGCACCCTTTTGGCGAATTTTCATCAAAATCCAAGGATCGGCTTCGTTCACGAATGTCAGGACGGGCGTTTTAAGCCGCACAACATCGCCGGGTTGAAGTTGGAGATTCAGAATCTGACCATCCGAGGGCGCATAGACTGTGCGGTCCTTCAAAATTGCTGTGGAATGGGCCAACGCCGCCTCAGCCAATCTAACGGAGGCATGTTCGCCATCGATCATCGCATCAAGCGACAGTTTTGCTTCTTCGTAGGCTGCCTTTGCCACGTCCAGTTCGGAGCTATCACGCGCAATCAGTTCGTCTTCTTTTAGCTGCTTTTCAGCCTCGATAACCAATTCGGTTGAAACAGCCGCGGTCTGACGCGCACGCTCCGCTAGGTCCTTTCGTGCAGCACCTTCTTCTGCCAGTTTTGTTTGTCTGGCCGCTTCGTCGACATCGTATTTCGCTCGGGCCTGTGCCGCCGAGACAGCTGCTTTGGAAATTTCAACCTGAACAGAAGTCTGTTCAAGCAAGCTTTCCTGATGCGCAACATTTGCTCCGGCAGAGGTCAATTGCGCCTGCATGATTTTTATATTTTGCTTGGCCAAAACCAGACTGGCTTGATTTTCATCGACCGTAGCTTGGAACGTGTCCTTCTCAAGACTGAACAAAGGATCGCCGAGCTTCACTATGTCGTCCTGTTTAACGTGAACCTCTGTGACTGTGCCGCCAAATTGGGGCCCAATCTGGACGACGTATCTCTGGACAAACGCGGAATCCGAATAAGGGGTAAGTTGTCCAAGAAAAACAACCTCAACCAAAGCGGCCGAAGCATAAAGGCCAGAGCACAAAAGCCCCCAGACAAGATTGAACTTCAACCATTTAAAATCAAAAAAAACCAACCGGATCAAAAACAGATAGGCAATCGTAACAAGGATTTCCATTTTCTGGCGTCCTGACTGGGTTGTATGAAGAAGGGGTCGTTGGCGGGGAGGCTATTTCTGTTCCGGCGGAGGACTGTCGGAAGTCCCCTCAAGACCTGAAACGGTCCAAGGGCGGAAATGGGCCCAGATGAGGGCGAGCATCCATAGTGGAAAGACCAGCAAGCCTAAATAACTGGTGATCTTGATCGCATCCAACTGTGGGTGATTGCGCGCTTTTGCGACTTTACCCGGGATTTCATGGACGACAACAATCCCCACGACAATCACAAGGATTGAGAAGAAAATCAGGAAGAGAGAAACGTAATCTAATGTTGTGTGTGGCATTAAAGAACCATACATTAGAACAAGTTGTCTTACAAATATAATTTGCACGGCGCCTCTAAGCTTCAAATTTTACGGGCCTCTTTTTCTTGAATTCACATGCCATTCTTTTGGGTTTGGCCACTTCTAACCTCATGGAAAAACTTTTCCTATAGCTGGCATCGATTCGAATATTTCCCCGTTCCTAAGCTCCATACCTTAGATTGGATTTAGCAATGATTTTACGCATGAAATCAGTATGCGTCCCGAGATAGCGCGATCCTTCGATTGAAAGATGCCCTTCATCGCGAAACATAGAAGTCGACCCGATCATTGTGTCACACACGCCATTCGGGCGCAGGAAATTCTCAAGTTATAAGACCGAAATCTCGGGATCCAACGTCCGCAAAAAGTCTATTTCGGCGGCGCTCGCGGGATGGAAACGCTGGTGGGTCGCGGTGTGGATTGGTTAACCCCAATTGCCAACACGACACCGACGACGGCAAGAGATACGCCCGCGCAAGGATATCACGGCCCTTTTGTTACGTTTTCGGAAGGGTATTTCAACGAAGTGGTAGGTGAACGGCGCCACCAAGATCGACAAGGCAATCAATCCGAAAACGTCGGGGGACTGGGGGAGTTGAATCGTACAGTCGCGCTGCAACTGATCAGCCCCATAGCAACCAATGGTCGCCACGACAAAGGAGGTGCGATTGGGGTGTTGCCAACTGCAAACACTAAAATCACGGAGGCACCCGCAACTAAGGGCAGCGTAGAGGCGTTAAGCAGCACGAGGGATGAAATGACGGCGAGCAGACCTAATGTCGCTAAAATCGTGGCAACCGGTATGGAAGTTCCCGAAGGTAAATCGTCCGAGGCTCAAATTTTCCATGATTAATTGCGAGATCAAGGCCCCCTCCCCTCAAGAATGTCGTATCAGAATGATAAACAATGACCGCGAGAACTGTGATGGCACGCACTCCGTCAATCTCCGGACGATATTTCGCCGCAAGCACTTTCGTTCTGCAACGCAACTGGCAGGTTTTAAGTTCTCATTTTCCGGCCCGAGTCTGTTTGTTTTATGCTCACAAGAACCGGGCTCACCAAATTTAGGTTGGCGCTTAGTCGGGAAGCTGTGCGTTCCAGTTTTTGCCAGCCGGGCAAGCGGCCAGTTAACGCGTCTCTGATCGCTTGAAAGGACGAAAAATAGATCAGTTGCCGGTACCCAAAACGCAGGATAATTGTCAGCAACAGCAGTTTTAGGTCGAACTTTCGTTCAAACCAGAACGCTGTAAGAGTGTAGGCCATGTCGATAGCCACAAGGACAATATAGCTGATCAAGACCACGGTTGGAAATCCTGTAACGTTGAGCGCTCCATGCAGGCTGTATTCAATCACCGTCTTGACCAAGATGCTGAGCAAAAGCAAATCGACGAAGGGCGACACCATACTCGTCAACAGACTAAACCAGATCGCGTCCATAATCGACACAAGCCCAATCGCACGGCGTTCTGGAATAGAGCGCCAATGTTTCCACGAGGTTTGCAGCATCCCCAACGTCCAGCGCCGCCGTTGCTTCAAGAAAGCTTTAGTCTGTTCGGGGGCCTCAGTATAGGCGCGCGCTTGTTCTTGAAAACGAACGGTATAACCGGCGCGATGCACCGCAACCGTCAGGTCGGCATCCTCGGTGATTGTATCGCCCGAATACCTATTTGCGGCCTCAACTGCCGCAACCCGCCAAGCCCCGATCGCACCGGGCACAACAAAAATACCGTTGATGGTTTCGAAACTGCGCCGCGTGACCGCTTGGCTAACGAGGTATTCCAGCGCTTGGCAGGACGTCAGATACCCCTTTCGATTGCCGACCTCCACAAAGCCTGCCACCGCTCCGACACGCTCGTCTTTGAAGTGCTGAACCAACCAACCTAGAGCATCAGGATCTAAAATAGTATCGGCATCCACCCCCACAAAGAAGGGCGTTTTGATATACTGCAACGCGTGGTTCTCGGCCTGCCATTTGCCGCCGTTTTCTTGCCGGATGATCCTGACGCGTGGATGATTGTGAAACTCCGCGTTGACCGTATCATAGGTTCCGTCGGACGAGCCATCATCCACCACGATGATTTCAAAGTTGGGATAGTTCGAGCCCAGAATTGACCAAACGCTCCGTACAATAACATTCGCCTCGTTATAGGCTGGCACCACAACTGTAATCCCCGGAAGGTATTCAGGGTCACGCTGTGGCGAAGGTTTGCGAAAGAAAGCCAAAACAAGGTAAATCAACGATCTGACAATCGCAAAAACGAGCAAGACAAGAAAGGTTGTCGTCAGGCCAAAATACCAGAAGTTGAGAAGGCGATAGGTGACCGTGTCGCGCGCCCTCTTTGAAATCGGATCGAGCGGAGCTATTTCCGCCGCACCAAGGTTAGCAACTTCGGCCAAGGGCGCAAACGTGAACCCGTCCCGCCGCAAATCGGCAAACAGGTCCGGCAGAGTTGCAATAAGCTCCGCAGCATATTTGGTTGTCAGGTCAAACGACATAACCGCCGGATGGCCTGTGAGACTTGCTTCGCGAAGTTGGGCAACAAAGCCTGCGCGATCCGTCTCGGGATTTTGGAATACGGCTCCGTTGGATATTGGAATGAAATCTTGCGCAACCCACGCACGCGTTATTGCGAGTTCCTTTCGGGTTGATGGCATATCAAAGGGTTGGCCCGCGTTGCGAATAAGCGTAGTGCGGTGTCCGGTTAGATGGGCCAAGACATGTTGCGCTTTATTATTGGCCAGTTGTTCTAGGTCGGCTTCAAATGGGCCTGCCGTAGCAAGGCTTCTGACAATTGTACCAAGAGTGTGGCCAAGCGCCTCCACATGAGGGAGTTTGGCCCCAATATCAAGCAGCCCGCGATCTCTTAGGAAAAAGGTCGCGCTGATATTGTTGTCGTGCAAAACACCAAGCAAGGTATTGAGGTCGCTTTCACCTCCAAAACCGTTGAACGTCACGAGCGCTTGCGTGTCATTGGGATGTACGTCATGGCGCAGTATTGCAGGGGTCGGCAGTGTTTCATAGGTTTGCGTGATCGCACGTCCGGACCCGTCGAATGTGACTTTCCGCCTTCCCACGGTGGCATTCACGACCTCCATAACCGCAACGCCACGGCCGATATGGATCAAGCTGTCCTCAAGGGAAATGCGCCTCGACAAACTGTTGCGCGCCGCATCACTCTCGACTGGTGCCGACAAAACCGGCCAAATCGCTGGATCTTCATACCCTAACGGCCAAACTGCGACGGTCTGGTCGTTTTCCAACGCGCGCATCTGATTGTAGAGCGACACAGCATCAGAAAGCCAAATCCGGTTTCGTTGCCGGTCTGTGTCTACGAATTGAAGATACGTGTTTCCGAGTTGAAGGTTTTCGCCAACATTGCCCTTAAATCGGTTCGTCATCCACAGCGCCTCACTGTAGGAAACGGTTTGGCTGGTGGCACGGCCCGTCTGCCACTGTTCCCCGAACGCTCCAAGGGCAATGACCCGTTTTTCGACAGGAAGATGCGTTGACACCTCGGCCATTGCCGGCGCGAACCAGTCCGCGGGGGCGATGGGTGTGAAGGCCGCTCTATTCGTCTGGAAGCCCTGAACGACTCCAAAATCCACAGCGTCGATCAAGTCCTTGCGTTGCCAAAGCGCCGCATCCGCACCTGCGATGAGACAGGTTTTTGTGTCGCTCCCCTCCCGCATGGAAGCAACTTCATCAAGCAAGGCGACAAGCCCATCGGAGGCGAGCGCGGGATACCCTGTCAGATCCAAACACAGCCCCGCAAAGGTGCGACCAGCGGTTTCCAACGCGAGTTTCTCCACCAAGGTTGCGCGTTTTTTCTGGTCCATAAGGAACCGTTCAAAACCTTGCTCCAATTCGCTCGACTGCGGCTTGATGGACAGCAGAACCTCTGGCAATTGCACATCTCGCTTCGACGTAAAATAATCCTGACCAACGGATGTTAGACCTTGGCTGTGCGCGTCAAAAACAAAACTTTCTGCGATGACCGCGTCTAAGTCGGAGCAGTGCTGCCAAAATCCAGATAAAGCGCGCGGATCGTTCGCTGGAAGATAGCCAAAGACCTTGCGCGCACCATTTGCTGAACGCTGGCAATTTTCTGTGACTTCGGGCTTAAGGCGGCTTTCAAACCAAGCCTCTTGCCCCAAGCCCGAAAGATCGGGATCAAGTTGTTCTGTGCTAGAAGCCACGACATGTGGTAATGTGGGCAGATTATAAATTCGATACAGATAGTCGCCGGCCCACAGTGGAAGCCCAATTAGAAGGCTCGCAACGACACCCCTCCAAAGGACAACGCGCGTGCCTGTCCTATCTTCAAACAACATTTTCCGCACCCAATACCCCCCCCGAGGACTTAATCCCGCGACCCAGACAATGCCTGAAAATGAGTTAGTCTAGAAAAGCAATGAACTGAGTGCGCCGCTGTTGGCGCTATCGCAATATATTCAGCTACAATATATTGCATAAATAACTGAATTTATGACATAAATCAATATGAATAGATTTCCTGGAAATTAATTTATGCTGAATCGACGTAATTTCATGGCCTCCGCTGGGGTGTCTATCGTGCCTTCATTTAGGGTTGGCACAGGTGCGCATGCGCAAGATGTAGCGCATTCTGTGACTATTTGCTTGGTTGGAGTATCAGAGACAACCTCCTCGCATTTGGTGGAGTTGCTCGCAAAACTTTTCATGTCGCGGGGGCTTCCAATCTGCTGCGCTCTAGACTTCTCCGAGGGGCGGGGTTTCGATTCGACTGTCGGGCGGCTGGTCGAAACGCTTGCCCAAACAGAGGCTGGACTTTTTGAAGTCGCAGCACAAATGCCGCGACGCGCAAGTGATCGACGCTACTTTCAAATGCGCACCGCGGCGAAGTTACGCGCCAACCTAACAACCGGCCCCAGCGATAGCCCGCTTCACGTGCTCGGGTCCAATGTCACGACGCTTTATGACCCCTTTCCAGACGACGATCTGGATCACGCCGCTTTTCGTGGCTCTGGGTTTCGGGTCTTTTTGCAACCTTTCATCTCTGAGAAGGCACCGGATATTAACGCGATGGGCCGAGAGCAAATCGTCGTTAGTGGCGGGACCTTTTTCAAATTTTCGGACTCGGACGCGCGCGCATCTGGGACGTCCGCAAGTGAGGACACGGTCGCGGGCGGCCTTATATGTATTCCCGTCGATATCGCGTCTAAATTGCCTGAAAAAGACGTGGTGGAACAATTGACCGCACTCGCCATGAAGCTCGCCGACGCGAACAATTCCGGCAGGTTCTTTATCTCGCGGCCCACCGATCTTTTGCTCCAAACCGACGCCTACCCCGCCTCAAGCTTGAGCCTTGCTTTGATAGAGAACAAAACGCCGCTATCAAAGGATGCCCTTGTTGCGTTTGAACAAGAGCTTACGGCGGCGAGCATCCCCTTCACGCGCTTTGACAAGGACGCCTTCAGCCCCCGCCCTGCGACCGCCTCGCATGAAATTCAAACCAAGTGTATTCACTTTACGCAGGGCGACAGCGCGCCTCTATCGGCAGACACGCGGATCATTCTGTTGCCGCCAGAAACGCCGAATGCCTATTTTGGCCTGCGCCCCGACGGTCGGTACCAAATTGCCAGTCACGGCGCTCCCGACATGCCAGCGCAAACGCTTCTGCCGTTGAACCCCGTTGCTGACATGACGATTGTCATCACGCCCGAGAATGTTTCAACGTATATCAAGCGGGCGTCTCTCATCCATCGCTTGACCACGATGCGCCATGAGGGTCGTGCCAAACTTCGCTCGGTCAGCGGTATGGTTGACTATCTTTTTGCGTCTGAACCGATTTTAAGCAACCTTCAATCAACACGCCGCTTGCTGGCAACCTTGCCCCCAACCGTCGCCCCCCCAGTCGCGGAGGAACGTAAAAAGTTGCTGCAAGATGCGGCGCTGGCTTGGCAGTATATTGAACGGTATTCCCATTCAACCACGGGGCTTTGTGCGGGCACAGCCAAGGGCGGATCGGGTGGTCGCGTAAACCGCGACGCCACGATGTGGGACATTGCCAGTCAGTTGCGTGGTATTATGTCCGCATGCTCTCTTGGTATCATCGACCGTAAAAACGCAACCGAGCGCGTTGAAACAGTACTTGCGAACTTACCGCCTGTGACAATCGATGGCGCGCGATTGCCGCCTGCAAGACTGTCAACAGAGACGGGGCGCGGTATTTCTGAGGATTTCGACGCATGTGATACGGGGCGGTTCTTGGTCGCGCTTTTTGCTGTAAAACAGGACGGTTTGGCCGCACCAGAAACCGTGCAGTATATTCTGGATGGCTGGGACCTGAACCGTATTGTGCGCGACGGTCATCCCTATGATTATATCAACGGTAAATTGGTTGATAAATACCTGTCCCATTGCACCCAGTATTCACGGCTCGGGTATGCGATGGCAGGTCAGGAAATTGACTCGCCCTATGCCGGCGACAGACAGGATTCCAAGACTGAGCAGCAGATAAACTTCCTTTATACGGCTGCGTCTATTGGGCATTTTGGTACGGAACCTGCCCTTTTGCAGGAAATCGAGCTGGGAAAAGACGAGCCAACGGCCTATTTGGCACGCGTGTTGTTTGACGCGCAACTCCGGTGGTATGAAAAAACGGGCGCGTTGAAATGTGCCTCTGAGACGCTTTTGGATTTTTCACCGTGGTTTTCCTATCAAGGTGTCCGCTTTGATAGGGAATTGGACGAAAGCTGGGTTGTTGCCTTCAGCTCCAGTTCAAGCAAGTTTCAAACGCCCGCGTTTCGTCGCAAGGCGGAGGTTATCAGCTCCAAATCGGCGTATCTTTGGGCCGCCACCGTGCCCCACCCCTATTCACGGCAGTTAGTGGCATTTATTCGCGACAAAGCCAAAATTGAGGGACAAGGGTTTTCGGCTGGTATCTTCGCCCAAGACCACAAACCGATGTATCTCTACAGCGATGTCAACACAAACGGCGTCATCCTGACCGCAATCGCCCATATGCTCCGCGACGAGGTCCAAAACAAGGGGGCGATTAGCGCGAGGCGACCCGAACGTCGTAGCCGCTAAATTTGTTGATATATTTCTTGAGCGGCGTGCCATACGGATCGCGCAAATCGGCCTTACCATTCGATTGAATGTATTCTTTCAAAGCACCCGCGCCCAACAAATGCGACGCCGCCAACATGCTACTCGCCGTCAGTTTTGAGCCGCCAACATTGCTACCTTTATAATGCGCGATCTTGTGAAGCTCGATATAGTCCCACATCAGCGTCATCCACGCCTTTGCCGCGCGATCCTGTTCTTTTTTGTTGGAGAGGAAATCTTTGGCTGATCGGACCCCGCCTTTGCCCGTGAAACCACCACTATAGTTGTTATCATAGGCGTTGCCGTCGTATCGGACATACCCAAGATCAGTGAGGGCCGCTTCGCCGAATTGATAGGCTCCCAAAAAGTTAAGCGAGTTTACAGATTGATAGTCTCCACCGGATTCCATCATTTTCAATGCGACCAAAAAGGCCGCAAATGTATTGGACATGCTACTGCTCCTAAGCCTGTATGTTCCGCCTTGAGGCGAATTTGTGTTCTTGCGGGCACTCATAGCCCGTCACAGACTTACGTCCAGCCATTTTCCAAACACACTCGCATCTGGCAAAGGTTCGCCGAAATGTATGACTATTTGGTGACTTTTGGGGGGTTTTAGTGCGGCAGCCATAAAATTTCGAAAGCCAACATCACACACTTGATCGCGGGGAGAAGACGCCTGGGGGAGCAGAATCAACCCCTTTTTGGACGCTGTAAAACGAAATGAAACGGGTATTCTCCAGCCAAGCGGCGCTTCCAAACACGCAGCCATTTGGCCATATTTTGCGTCATACTCGAGGCGCAACCACAACCGATTGCGTGCCCGCGCCGCATTCGCGCAAAAATATAACGCCGAGCGGTCCTGTCATGCGTCTCGCTTTTACGCACATTTTGACCCCGCAAAGAAGGCGGGCACCACGCATCATCGCAGTACCCGCCCCGTTAGTTCCACGCGTCAGACGAAATCAAAATCGCTTGCATTCACATCCGCACGGTCCAGACCGCTCAGGAAAATATCTACACTGCCAAATTCAATCAGCAGCCCCTCAACTGTGTCGGTGAATGTGAAGTCCGCCATGGTTTCTGCACCGTTTTGGATACGGATCAAATCAAGGGCGTCATAATCGGAAATTGTGTCAACACCGGAGTTCGCGTCGAAAATAAAGACATCCGCGCCTTGACCGCCTTGGAGATAGTCATTGCCTGTGCCTCCAAGCAAACGGTCGTTATTGTTACCACCATAGAGGCGGTCATTGCCGCCGCGCCCGACCAAAAGATCGTCGCCATTGCCGCCCAAAAGGGAGTTCGCCGCGTTGTTCCCCGCGAGAAAGTCGTCAAAGGAAGACCCCAGCAGGTTCTCGATGGATACGTAAGTATCCCCTGCCGCTTCACCCGTATTGGTGCTACTATACCCAAGATCAGCGCGCACCATGGTTGTGGCCGTCGTATACTCGGCGCGATCAATACCATAACCGCCGTGGAGCACGTCAGCCCCTGCGCCGCCATTCAGACGGTCGTGGTTGTTACCCCCATACAGACCGTCATTGCCGCCACGTCCGATCAGAAAATCGTTGCCATTGCCACCGAAAACATTATTCGCAGCGTTATTGCCCGCCAAAATGTCGCCGTAAGTGGATCCCAGCAGGTTCTCGATCAAAATGTAGGTGTCCCCTGCCGCTTCACCTGTGTTATTGCTGCTATACCCAAGATCGGCACGCACCATCGTAGTGGCCGTCGTATACTCCGCTCGATCAATACCATAACCGCCGTGGAGCACGTCCGCTCCTGCGCCACCATTCAGCCTGTCGTGGTTGTTTCCACCATACAGACCGTCATTGCCGCCACGTCCGATTAGGAGATCATTGCCATTGCCGCCGAAAACATTATTCGCAGCGTTATTGCCCGCGAGAATGTCTCCGTATCCAGACCCGAGGAGGTTCTCGATGGATACGTAAGTATCCCCCGCCGCTTCACCTGTGTTGTTGCTGCTATAGCCAAGATCCGCACGCACCATCGTGGATGCCGTCGTATACTCCGCGCGATCAATACCATAACCGCCGTGGAGCACGTCCGCTCCTGCGCCACCATTCAGCCTGTCGTGGTTGTTACCACCGTACAGATTGTCATTGCCGCCACGTCCGATCAGAAAATCGTTGCCATTGCCGCCGAAAACACTATTCGCAGCGTTATTGCCCGCCAAAATGTCGCCGTAAGAGGATCCCAGCAGGTTCTCGATCGACACGTAGGTATCGCCATCAGCTTCGCCAGTGTTGTTACCGCTATACGCGAGATCCGCGCGTACCGATGCCGTTGCATCCGAGTACTCGGCACGGTCAATGCCATTGCCGCCGTTGATGAGGTCGGCTCCTGCGCCGCCATTTATCCGGTCGTTATTGTTCCCGCCGTATAGTTCGTCATCGCCTCCAAGCCCCTCAATGAAATCAGCGCCACTTCCAGCATAGAATTCATTTGCTCCGCCGTCCCCAGTAATAATGTCGTTTTGCGTTACGGTTGCGTCGAGACTACTGAGTTGGATTGTCCTGCCTGGAGCAAAGGCACCGGTTGGGATCCCAATCTCGGTATTCGGATTGTCCAAAAGATCCTGCACCTCTTGGAGAGATGTAAACGCGGGGAATGCGTCCCCTGAGAGAACAAAGATATTCTGGGGGTCGACGACCCCAAAGCCTGAAACATTCACATCCCGAAAGTCGGCAACATAGACGATGGTAGAGCGTGCCACGCCGCCATCCAGCCACTTGACCTCAAAAATACCCTCGTAGAAGTCACTATCTTCTACGACTGTTTCACCGTTGATACGCACTGTGTAATCTTCGATGTAAGTATCAACATTGGTTTCCGTTACATCATCTTCACCAGGTTCAAGCGGCAGAGTTTCATAACTAAAACTAGTTGTAGATTCCGGAACCACAATTTCAAGAGTGATGCCCGAAAAGGCAGCGCCCGTATCTTCCTCCACAGAGTTGTCGTAGTAAACGGCGAAGCCTTCAAATGCGTATGTCGTCATGTATTATCCCTCCCCAGGGTCCGCGAGTTTTCTAAATCCTTACAATCGTATGAAGAAACTACGGTTATAGCGATTTTTTGGCAACTTTTTTATGGAGACCGTCGAAGAGGAGCTGGCTCTGCCTTCAATTGGAAGACACCATTCAAATACGCGGGCGCGCAAACTTCCCGCGACATGGGTAGCTGTCATACTTGCGAAATTTCGCCAAGTCGAGGATCCCATGGGGTGCTTTGAAGCGGCAAGCTGGTCAACGATAGTATCACCATCGGCCACATCGAGCGCCGATCCCGTCGCGCCCGTTTTGTCTCAAAATGCTGTAATCCTACGCAAGGCGAATGCCTCAAAGCCAAACCGAGGAGCCTCGCGCCTGATCCCCATTCCCGTTAAACGGATGCGGCTGCCTCAAGACGGACACCTTGGAATTGCGCCAGACAATTCTCGATCTCTGCTCGGGTTTCAAAGAGGCAGGCCGTTGTCGAGAGCGCGTCGGCGAGGGCCGCTGAGTTTGCAGAAACTGAAATCTCCCGCCAGTTTTGCGGGATCGGCGAACCCGTGCGCGGGTCAAGGATATGGCCTACTTGCGCGTCCGTATCAAACGTCGTTCCCAATGGGGCAGATGTGGCAAGAGCCCGTGCAACAAGGGGCACTTCGCCTCCCGCCGCCAGTTTGACGGGCCAAGCACCGCCATTTGGATGCTGGCCAAGCGCACGGAACTCGCCCGTATTAATCAGGATATTGGTCAACCCCTCGGCGCTTAGCATATCCGCCACACGATCCGCGATATAGCCCTGTGCGATCCCGTTCAGTGTCAGCATCATACCGGGCCGCATTGCAATTTCGTCAGCGTCGAGATTTACGTTCGTCCACCCCGTCAGCGCACGCGCCAATTCCAGCGTTTGCGCATCAGGCAGCGCTCCCAGTGCCGAAGCTTCAGCGTAGCTTTTCCAAAGCGGCTGGATCGTTGGATCAAATCGACCATCGCTCGCCACATGCACAGCGCCCGCAAGCGACAGGCATTCCAACAATTCAAACGGCGGCGCTTGCAGGGTGCCTGTGCGGTTCAATTGTGACAGCGCGCTGTCCGCGCGAAAGAGGCTGAAGATATCTTCCAGCCGTGAAATTTCCGCCGCCACCCGTGCGCTGATCGCGGCGGCATCTGGATGGGCCAGACGCAGGGTCGCGCGCGCACCAAGGGCGACACCCTCCCACGTGTAAACAGGTTGCGCGGCTCCAAGACTTGGGAAAGCAAATGCAGCGGCACTGATGGCCAGAAAACGACGGCGATTGGTCATAGGTTTATTCTCCGAGTTTGCGCGACAAGGCTCGCTGGCGGGTCTCAAAATCTGCATCATCTGTGTTGCCATCCAAGACAACGGGCGCCAGAACGGCACTATCTGGAATTTCTGCAAGCTGCATAACTTGACCGCCATTGATTTTCGCAAATTTGATTGCGTCTTCCGGCTTCAAGAACGGCACGATTTCTGGCGCGCCCATGCCCCCCACCACACGCGACCCGACAACATAAACGGCCTCCTCGGCGGTGATCCAGTTTGTGGCTCCGGGCGCATCCCATGCGGCGCCTGTGGCCCCCATGTCATTGACCCAGACGGCGAGAATTTCATGGCTTTGCTCAGGCATCCGCAGATAGGCGACCACGTCACGCACCTGACTGAAAAACAGCGGCGCACGCGGTAGGCCCGCCAAATGGGCCTGCGCTTTGGGGCCATCATGTTCCAACAGGTTCATTTGGCAATAATGTCCGACGGCTTCCTCAGAAAGCGGCACAGCGGTCGTGTCTTGCGCCACCTCTTCTTTGCAAGCCGTCAACGCGAGGAGCGACAGCGCTATCAGCAGGGTCCTCATGGCTCGACCTTTCGAAAAGCCAGCGCGGCAAGTCCAAGCGCCAACAGCGGCCAGATCACGACGGATAACAACGACTGCCACTGTGGAATAACGGCGGCAGCACCGCCAACACCGGATGCAGCAGCGGTGGCCTGCGAAGCAGTCAGGTTGAACAAGCGGAACGCATCGGCGGGGTTGGCGAGCAGCGCGAAGGGAAAGACGGAGGTGGTAAACGTGCCGCCGTCGTCGGCGACAACTGCGGCCAGCATACCCAGATCATACAGAACAACCAGCCCCAACCAAAGCCCGATCGCCAGCCCAGCCGCCCCCGAAGCGCGACGCGCCAAAGACGAAAGCGCATAGCCAATTCCAAGGAATGTTGCGCCGAGCAAAGTAGACGTCCACGTCAACCGCCACAATGCACCCAACCCCGAAACAGCGGCTGAATCGGCAGCAATCGTAATCACCGCTGCCGCACCATAGCCTGCGAGGATTGCGACAATCAGGATGGCCGTATGTGCCACCATCTTCCCCGCGAGAACCTCCCAACGGGCAACCGGATAAGTCAAAAGCAGGGGCAACGTGCCGCGCTCGACCTCGCCCGCGACCGCATCAAACGACATCAAAAGCGCCACCAAAGGCACGAGATAAACCGACAAGGACGTAAGCGAAGCCACAACAACCGACAAGCGATCCGCACCAAGCGCGCCAGTCGGAGCCGAACCCGCTGCCGATAAAACCAGCGAGAAGACCACCATCAGCAACACCGCGATCAGAACCCAGAGATTGCGCCGTGCGATGTGAATTTCGGTGGTGGCGGTTGCGAGGATGCGGGCAATCATTGGCCATCCCTCCGGCTGAAATAACTGTAAATATCTTCAAGGCTTGGAGGGATAATATCGACATCCGCAACCTTATTTTCCAAAGCAGAGATCCGCACAAGCATGGCCAGTTTTTCTTCCTGAGTACAAGTCAGGTGAAGCGCCCCATTCACGCGAACGGCATCGGGCAAGGCAGCCATGATATCCGTATCATACCCGTTGATCGCGGAGATACGCATCGCGACAGGCAAGGCTGCCTTGCGCCGCAACTCAGGCATCGTCCCTTCGGCGACCATTTTACCACCCGACAGGATCAACAAGCGATCGGTGCGGGCCTCGACCTCGGTTAAGGCGTGGCTCGACAACAGAATGGCAGCACCATCAGCGGCCAGCGCGTCCAGAAGTTCGTAAAAATCGCGACGAGAAACAGGATCAAGGCCGCTGGTCGGTTCATCCAAAACCAAAAGCGTCGGATGACCGATCAGGGCTTGGGCAAGGCCCACGCGCTGCCGCATCCCTTTGGAATAGGTGCCAATCCGTCGCTTCGCGGCATGGGCCAAGCCCACCCGATCCAGCAAGTCCATCGCCCCCGCAGTGTCCACTTTGCGTAAACGCATATAATAGGTGATCTGCTCCAACCCCGTCAAAGCGGAATGGAAGGCCGCATTCTCAGGTAAATAGGCGACACGCGAACGCGCCTCAGGATCGCCAGGCGCCACGCCACAGACCGAAATGTCGCCGCTATCGGGCGCAATCAGGCCCAATATCATCTTCATCAAGGTCGATTTTCCCGCGCCGTTATGACCAAGCAGCGCCACGCGCTCGCCCGGGGCGACGCTTAGGGAAACATTGGACAGGGCTTTGACCCCGCCGAACGTCTTAGTGAGTTGCGAGATCGTTAACGTCGAAGTCATCAAAGTCACTTTCATTCCTGCGGGAAGCCGCGTCGGCCTCCATCGCGGTGTATTGGGGGAGAACGGTAATGGTCGGCGCGACCATCAATGGCGCGCTATCGACCACGCCTCCGGGGAGTGTAGCGGGGAAGCTGGATTGCGCCCAGCGGATAAGTTGCACAGCGGGTGCCCCCGTCAGCAAGGCAACGGCGGGTTGGGACCACAAAAGATGGTCCATCAAATCATTGGGACGAAACGCACTGTCGGCGATGCCGTCGCCATTCAAATCGAAACTGGAATGATCCGACCAGTAATTACCCCGCCCCTTAAAGCTCCACTCGATATCGCGCGTTCCGACATATTTGACCTGTGTCCGATTGCCGAGAAAAGCGTTCCCTGTAAGGATGTTACGCTCGGAACCTGCGGTAAAATGGATGCCAATATTACAGCCCTCAAAGCGGTTATTATAGATCAGGTTTTTGTGGGCATTATAGATAAAGGTACAGCGGTTCGCCCCGCCGCGCACCAAATTTCCCGACACTTCAGCGTTGTTGGCATAGTTCAGCATCATGCCGTGACTGATGTCCGACAGGCTCAGGTTATCTTGCAAAATGACATTGTTGGAAAACATGATGGCAAAGCCAAGATGGTTGCCAATCGACACGTTGCCCGACACCTCGGAGTCGTTGGTATACATGTAGTGCACGGCAAAACGCAGGTCGCGGAACAGGTTGTTGCGGTAGGTGCCCTTGCGCGAGGCATTGGAAAAAATCCCGTCACGACCCCAGCGAACCGAGTTGCCCTCAACAACAGTCCCCGGAGAATTCCACACATAGATGCCGTTGCCGCGATCATTCATCCGCGGGGTTTGCGTGCCCTCAATCGTGTTGTCGCGCACCACGGCATCGTGGCCGCCATGCACGTCAACTCCATGCAGATTACCAAGCAAACGGTTGCCCTCAATCAAGGCACGGTCAGCTTTTTTCAGAATTTTGATACCAGCATCAAGGTTCTTGCTGTCGAGACCCGAACCTATAACTGTGATGCCCTTAATGACCACATCGGAGGCATCAATTGTGATGACGGTGCCCTGCCCCATGCCGTCGATGATGGCCTCAGGCGGGCCCGTCAATGTAAGGGGAAGATCGATAATAACAGGGCCTGCGTGAAGGCCCGCCTCAAGAGTGAGCACATCGCCGGAGGTTGCTCCGGCGATGGCATTGGCAAGGAGCCCCGACCCAGACGGCACACTGATTTCCGCTGCCGATAAGGGCAACGCAATCAGAAATGACAACACAAGGGTCAGGGCACGTAACATGGTTTTACGCCTTTGGCTCAACAAACATCCGGCCGCGCATCTCCATGTGGAGTGCGTGACAGAACCATTGGCAATAGTACCAATAGACGCCCGGTTGTGCCGCAACAAAGGTCACGGACGCCGTTGCCTGCGGCCCGATTTCCATGGCAACACCGTGGTTACCCAATGTGAAACCGTGGGTCAGGTCATCGATGTCATCCAAGTTTGTGACATAAACGGTCACCTCATCACCCTGCTGCACGGTAAAGGTTTCCAGTGAGAAGGCCGGTGCTTGGCTCGACATATAGACCCGAACTTTGTCGCCGTCACGGATCACTGTATCTTGGTAGTCGTCAAGATCAACACCATCCGCCACAGCTTGAATGCGTGCATCCTCCCACATTGGATCGTTGCGATCCCAGACAGATTTCGGGTTGATTTTGCTTGGATCAACCATGATCGCGTCATGCGGCTCGGCAAAGGTCGGGCCGTCGTGGATCAATGTCAGCTTGTCGCCATCGATCGAGAACAACTGCTCGTTCTCGGGCTTTAGCGGACCAACATTGAGGAACCGGTCCTTGGAGAACTTGTTCATCGTCAGGTAGTATTTACCGGACGCTTCCAAAGTTTCGCCCATCACGGTTGAGTTGTGGCCCGGCTGATAATGCACATCCTCTTTCGTGATGATCGGGTCAACGTCCGCACCATTGTAAAGCTCGATAGCCTTTGCAATGTCCCAAACAACAACTTGGCTGTCCAAGAATAGCGTGGTGTAGGCGCGGCCAGTACCGTCGAACGCGGTGTGAAGTGGCCCAAGACCCAGCTCTGGTTCTGCAACAACAGCGCTGCGCATATCTGTTTCGCCTTCGAAAAGGGCGTCCAGTTTACGTACGTCGATGACGGTCACTGTGGGCGATAGTTTGCCCGCGATGCAGAGGTGGATTTTGTCAGGTGCCATGTTACAACCGTGCGGGTTGTTTGGAACAGGAATGTAACGGGTGTAGTTATTTTCTAGTCCCTTACGGCCGTCCAAAACTTTTACACCATTCAGTTCAATAAAGTCGCCCGCTTCGATACCTTTTTCGATCTCGGCAATGTTGAATACCACGACGTGGTCCATATCGAACTCGGTCATCTCGGCAAGGTTCATACCCATTTCCGAGTTGTAGCAAGTCGAGAAGGCGTATTTGCCTTCATAGTCGCAATCGGTGTTGTCCAAGTTGCCCGAAACCATCACCTGCCATGCAACAGTCATTTCGTCAGCATTGACGGCAGTGTAAAAGTTTACGTATTGCGATGGATCATCCAGAACGGAACCGTCGTTGACCATTGGTGTTTCGTCTTCGCCGTTACAGAAGACATAGTTGGTGCGTGGCCATTTTTGCGGACGCAGGCCGTGGATCGCCTTCGCGTTCGGAATCTCGATGATCTTGTCACATTTCATCACGTCGCAGCGCACGCGGGCAACGCGAGTGTTGGCCTTGTCGTTCATGAACAGGAAACGGCCGTCATATTTGCCCTCGGTGAAGGACATGTGCGGGTGGTGCAAGTCACCGTTTGGCGGGAACTCGTGACCGTTTGCGGCGAGATATTCCTTGGTCTTGGGCAGAAGGCCCTCAGTCAGAATTTTCTTGGATTCATTGGTGATACCCCAGCCAGTGGCCGAGCAGGTGTTGAACACGGGAACCCGCATCAGTTCGCGCATGGAGGGAATGCCCAAAATGCGCATCTCGCCACATTGGCCCGAGGACCAGAAGCCGTAAAATTCATCAAGCTGACCTGGGCCAACTTCTGCACCTGCCGCCGCGCGTGCGCTGGTTGCGGTGGCCAATGTGGCAGCGCCAATGGCTCCACCGGCGAGCATGGCGCGGCTGCCAAATGCGCCCGCGAGGGCCGCGGTTCCAGCGGTAGCGCCTAGCATGCTCCGCCGAGTCATTGGAAGTTTCGATTTCTCAGACATTTCTCGTCCTTTCAGTTGGTAAATTAGGATTTTATTTGGTTCGGGTGTCCCAGATTGGCACGCGAAAGATCAGGGGCCGCGCCAGCTTTTTCGCGGCGTTTGACCTTCTTGATGACAACGGGACAGGTTGTTTTGGATTGATAAAGTACCTGACAATGCAGGCAGTTGATGCATTCGTTCGGGTTGATTTCGCCCGTTGGATGGATCGCCTGTACGGGGCATTGGTTGGAGCAGGTTTGACACGGATTACCACATTCATGGTAGCGTTTGAGCCAGTCAAACATCCGCAAGCGCGCAGGAATGGCCAGCGCCGCACCAAGGGGGCAAAGGTAGCGACAGAAGAAGCGCTCAACGAACAAACCAGCGATAAGAAGCGCGCCAACATAGGCCACAAAGGGCCATGCCCGCACAAAGTTTAGGATAATCGCGGTTTTGAACGGCTCCACCTCGGCGAGGTGCTCTGCCTGCTCAATGCTAACAAGGGAAACCCCGAAAAGGCCAAGGAAAATCATATATTTCAACGGCCACAATCGTTCATGCAAACCCCACGGCAGGGTCCATTGCGGGATGTGCAAGGCCCGCGCCACTTGGTTAAGCAACTCTTGCAAAGCGCCAAACGGACAGAGCCAGCCACAATAGGCGCCACGCCCCCAGAACAGCAGCGCCGTGGCGACCGCAAACCACAGAATGAACGTCATCGGGTCAAGCAAGAAGGCCTGCCAACTGAACCCTGACACAAGCGAACCAAACAGCGCCATAAGGTTGACCACGGACAATTGCGCGTTGGCGAACCAGCCGAGGTAAACCAGCGTAACGGTCAAAAATCCGATACGGAACCAATAGAATTTGCGTTCATTGCGGGTGGCAAAGGTTTGAAAAAAGAACACGCCAGTCAGCACGAACAGCATCACACCCAGCACTGCGATCTCGACCTGCTTGCCCGCCCAAATCCGTTTCCATAGCGCCTGATGTGCGTCGGCTTCCGTTTGCGAGAGCACGTCTTCGACACTCGCGGGCACTTCTGTTGTGGGGGCAACAGCAACTGGACGGATGTATTTTTCTGGCAAACGGTAGCTTAAATCGAAGGTGGTAAAGACCTTCTCGATTGCACCCACTTCGCGATGCACCAGAAGTTGGATGCGGAAAGGTTCAGTCGGATTAAAGCCGCTATCGGCTGGGATTTTAAAGAGATCAGCCTCTTCAAACGCCGGAGCGCCATCGGCAGCGATGGTGTTGATCCGCTTGTGCATCCGATCGCGAAACCGGACCGATACGTCGTCTTGGATCAGAACGATCCGATCAAAAATACCGCCGCGCACATAGCCCGAGCCTTTAAAGGAATAGAGCCCGCGCCCCACGATGGCCAAGGCATATTCACCATCGTCCAGCCAGTCATCAATATTTGCGGCAACCGCATCCCCCAAGATTGCGCGCGCAATTGCGGGCGGGGAAAGAAGCGCAACCTCCATCTCAATGAAGGTGGTTTCGGGGGCCTCGGTCAGGGCGCGCTTGGCCGCGCGCGGGTCTTCCATGGCGGCAAAGGCTTCGTTGATTTGCCCCACATCCAGCGACAAACGCCGCACTGTGCCGTCGCCCTCAAGGGTCATCCAATCGGTGGAAGCTTCGGCATCTGGGTTGATCTCGAATTGGGGACCAGTGCCTTTTTCCTCAACCGCCAAGCCGCCCAACCCAAGCACGCGGGCAACTTTAAGGCCAGCCCGAACAATGGAATCGTCGATCACCATAACGGTCACCGTAGCGCCAGAAATAATATCGAGTTTATGGGCTGTGCCACCGGATTCTGCCTCGGCCACAAGATCAAGGCCGCGATAATTGGCCACCAGCGCTTTCATCTTGGCGTCGGGAATACCAATCAAAACAATCGGTTCGGAGTGTTTAACAAGAAGCACACCCGCCACCTGTGCCGCGTCATCGAGCGCGACCATGGTGTGAATGGGTTTGCCAGAATAGCCAGTGGTCGAAACATAATCGGACGTAACAAAGGCCCAACCGATGCGCTCTCCGTCTTTGAGAACCTCCACCGCTGGAATTTCCGCGCTCATGGCACCAAAGGCATCTGCCCCTTCGACCAATTCCTCGACCTGAACACTAGGGAGCAGTTTGGCGAGAACCGATTCAGCGGCTGCGGGGAGTGCTAAGAAAAACAATGTCACAACGAATGCGACGATATTCAGGAGGTTTTTATGGAGCGTCATGCGACAGCATCCTTCAGGTAAGGGCGCCCGTCGCTCTGTGTTTTCAGGGTGAACTCTATAGTGCCAGTTGAGATCAGGCCGGAAAATTCAGTTAGGGGAGGGCTGCGTGGGTTCGGGCGAATGCCACGTTTTTGAATTAGGGGTATTTGGTAAGAAGCGAAATCTGTTTTAAGTTTCAACTGCGCGAAGGTCAGCTTCTGGCCAAAAGAATTTTCCAGATCCGCCCCGATCTGCAGACAGCACATCACGCAATCATTACAGGTGTGCGAAGGGTCAACTGCATTGCTGTCGTCGTCGATCCGCACCGTTTTAGCTACACCGTCGGCGCAAATTTCCATGAAAACGCCTGCGTCATTGCTGCCAGCTACGGCAACCGCACTGCTCAAGGCGAAACTCACGATCAGCAATAATCTGGAAAAATGTGCAAAGGCGTTCTTCATGCTGCTTATCTAGCGATGGAAGAATCAATCGTCCTTGATTAAACGCAAGTTCAACGCAACCAATCTTTGAGAACCGGGGGACATCATCAGGTTCGTTTTCTCATTGCAACTAAACGCGCTATCAGTGTTGTTCTGCAGCGCGTTCTGCCAAGCGTTGGCGGGTGATTGCGCGTTTAGAGAGGATCGACACCGTTAAGACGCCAAACGTAACGATACCGATGATAATTGTTGAGAGCGCGTTGATTTCCGGACTAACCCCCATCCGAACGGACGAGTAGATTTTAATCGGAAGTGTGGTCGACGACGGGCCCGTGGTGAAGCTTGCGATCACCAAATCGTCGAGCGACAATGTAAAGGCCAACAGCCAGCCAGAGATGACGGCGGGGGCGATAATGGGCAAAGTCACGCTTTTGAAGGCATCCCAACCGGAACAGCCAAGGTCATAAGCCGCCTCTTCGAGGGAGCGGTCAAACGACGCCATCCGCGACGAAACCACAACCGAGACATAGCACATCGAAAACGTTCCGTGGGCCAGAACGATGGTGACCACACCGCGCGGCATCCCGATCGAAATAAAGAGCAATAGAAGCGACAGACCCGTGATAACTTCGGGCATCACCAATGGCGCATAAATCATTCCCGAGAATAGTGTGCGTCCGAAAAACCGCCCCGAACGCACAAGAACAAACGCCGCCATCGTACCAAGGATGGTCGCGATAATGGACGAGAAAAAGGCAACCTTGACGGTGACCCACGCCGCATCAAGGAACGCTTGATTTTGCAGCAACTCGCCATACCATTTGGTGGAAAACCCCGCCCAAACCGTCACCAGCTTGGACTCGTTAAAGCTGAAAATCACGAGGATCAGGATGGGAATATAAAGGAATGCAAACCCAACCGTGAGGGCGATGATGTTGAAGCCAGTTAGACGTCTCATTGCCCCTCCTCCCGCTGTTTTTGCTCGTTGCGTTGGAACAGAACGATTGGAATGATCAGGAGCAGCAACAGGATCGTTGCAACCGCCGAAGCCACGGGCCAATCGCGGTTCGAGAAGAACTCTTCCCACAACACTTTACCGATCATCAATGTCTCGGATCCCCCCAAGAGGGACGGGATGACAAATTCGCCCAAGGCCGGAATGAAAACGAGGAAACAACCTGCAATAACCCCCGGTTTTGAAAGCGGGGCCGTGACCGACCAGAATGCCGAGAACCGCGTGCAGCCAAGGTCTTCTGCGGCCTCTATCAAGGTACCGTCTAGCTTTTCCAAGGTGGCATAAATCGGCAAAACCATGAAAGGGAGGTACGTATAAACGATGCCAATATAGACCGCTGTATTTGTGTTCAGGATGGTGAGAGGCTCGGAAATCAGGCCAAACCCCATTAGGAATTGGTTCAAAAAACCCTCGTTCGACAGGATCCCAATCCACGCGTAAACACGGATGAGGAAGCTGGTCCAGAAGGGCAGAATGATCAAAAGCATCAGGCTCGGACGCCATTCATCGGGCGCTTTGGCCATGCTGTAAGCGATTGGAAAGCCAACAAGAAGGGTGAAAAACGTCGATACGGTCGCGATTTTAATACTGGAGAGATAGGCCTTCCAATAAAGATCATCTTCGGTCAAGAAAATGTAATTCTCAAAATCCAGTGCACTCAGAAACTCTCGAAACCCTGCCCAACCTTCGGAAAAATCGAGCGTCGGCGTATAAGGCGGAATCGAGAGTTGTATATCGGACAGCGAGATTTTAAGAACGATCCCGAACGGCACCAAAAACAGGATGAAAAGCCAGAAATAGGGGATGCCGATCAAAAGCGAACGAGAGAATTTCATGCTGTGCCCCTATTTGTGTAAAATGATGCCGGCGGTGTCGGTCCACGACAACCAGACGGTATCTTTCCACGTGATATTCCTGCGCGAAATACGGCGATTATTTGCCGTTTGTGCTTTTACCAACTGGCCCGTGCCCAAGCGCACATAATATGTCGAAATATTGCCAAGATAGGCAATATCTTCCACCTGCCCTGTCACGCGATTGTGCCGATCAACCGGCTCTTCGGTGTCGATCGTAACTTTTTCGGGGCGAATGGCAAAAGCAGCGGACGATCCCTTTGTAACGCCTTCCCCCACCATGGCGCGAAGGCCATTATTATGCTCCGACCATGAAAGCTCGGCAGCGTCTTCGGAAATTTCCGTGACAGTGCCCTCAATGATGTTCACGTCGCCAATAAAGTCGGCCACATAAACGGAATTGGGCGATTCATAAACGCGCGCGGGAGTATCGACCTGCACCAGTTTTCCGTGGTCCATAACGGCAATCCGGCTGGCCATGGTCATGGCTTCTTCTTGATCGTGGGTCACAATCACGAAGGTCGTGCCCGTTTTTTCCTGAATGTCCATAAGCTCAAACTGAGTCTCGTGGCGCAGTTTTTTATCCAGCGCTCCGAGAGGTTCGTCGAGCAGTAACAGTTTCGGTGCCTTGGCCAAAGCGCGCGCCAAGGCCACGCGTTGGCGCTGGCCACCGGAAAGTTGATGCGGCTTACGTTTGGCGAATTTCTGTAGTTGAACAAGGCGCAGCATCTCTTCGACGCGACCCTGAATTTCGGATTTCGGCATATCAGAGCGCTTCAAACCGAACGCTAGGTTGTCCGCAACCGACAAATGCGGAAACAGCGCGTAGGATTGGAACATCATATTAACCGCGCGCTTGTTGGCGGGGATGCCAGCCATATTCTGCCCGTCGATGGTGATTGTGCCTTCGCTAGCTTCTTCAAAGCCGCCGAGCATCCGCATCAACGTGGTTTTCCCGCAGCCCGAGGGCCCGAGTAAAGCGAAAAACTCTTGCGGATAAATAGCCAAGCTCATCTTGTCGATGGCGGTGAAATCTCCGTAACGCTTGGTGACATTATCAAAGGAGATCAGCGGCTTTGCTTTAGCATCTTCCCAAGGGGCAAAAATGGCGTTTTGGTTCATGTCATCTTTCCAGAAAGAAACGCCCAAGCCATGTGGCTCGGGCGGAGTATTATAAATTACCTAAGCTTAGGTGCCGGACTTAACTTTGGTCCACAAGCGCGTCACAACCCGTTGTAGCTTCGCCTCGTAGGGCGATTTTGTGTAAAGGTTTTTAACGGTATCCTCGTCTGGATAGATCGCCGTGTCGCCAATCACATCCTCAAGCAAGAACTCTTGGCTCGCCTTGTTGCCATTGGCGTAATAGACGTAATTCGACGCAGCCGCCATATTCTCGGCGTCCATAATGAAGTTCAAAAACGCGTGCGCACCTTCTGGATTTGGAGCATCAACAGGGATGGCCATTTGGTCAAACCACATCAAGGAGCCTTCCTTGAAGGCGTTGAAAACAATCTCAACTCCATTGTCAGCTTCGATCGCGCGATCCCGTGCTTGAAGGATATCCCCAGACCAACCAACGGCCACGCAAATTTCGCCATTCGCAAGGGCGTTAATATACTCGGAGCTGTGGAACTTCTTGATATAAGGACGCACAGCAAGCAGCGCCCCTTCGGCCTTAGCAATAATCTCTGGGTCAGTCGTATCAGGATCTTCGCCCAAGAACTTCAACGTCATCGGGATGATTTCCGTTGGAGCGTCGAGAAAATACACGCCACATTCGGCCAGCTTTTCCATATTTTCTGGCTTCAGCACGAGGTCCAAGCTTGAGAGCGGGGCGTCCTCGCCCAGCACTTCCCGAACTTTGCCTAGATTGATCCCAAGACCCGTCGTGCCCCACATATAGTTGATGGAATACGCATTGTCGGGATCATATTGCGCCGTGCGCGCCTCAATGACATCCCACATATTGTCAATGTTCGAGAGTTGCGACTTGTCCAACTTCTGGAAAGCTTGCGCCACGATTTGACGCTGTAGGAAGTCCGCCGTTGGGACAACAACGTCGTAGCCAGAGTCCCCTGTCAGCATTTTAGTTTCGAGAACTTCGTTGCTGTCGAAAACATCGTATATTAGCTTGTAGCCAGTTTCCTTCTCGAACTTTTCCAAAAGTTCTTCGTCGATATAATCGGACCAGTTATAGACCCGAACCTCTTGTGCATTTGCAAATGTCGCCGCAAGGCTGATTGCAACAGTAATTGGAATTAATTTCATCGTCACCTCCGAATGTGTAGATAATAATTTGATCAAAAGTTTGACAAAAGCAACAAAATTCGTGAAAAAGATGTCAGCCCATAAAAAGCGGTATGTAAATTAGATGACAATAGAAGCCAAAAAAATTCCAGAACACCAAGCGGTTTATGAGCGTCTGCGCGACATGATATTGCTTGGTCGTTTTTCGCCAGGACAGCCTCTAACCATCATGGGATTAACCGAAAGTCTTGGTGCGGGTATGACCCCGGTGCGCGAGGCAATACGGCGGCTTGCGGCGGAAAATGCACTCGTTACGCTTGGAAATCGGCGGATTGTCGTGCCAGAAATGAATATTAAAAATTTTCAGGACGTCTATTTTTTGCGCTTAAAAGTCGAACCAGAGCTTACACGTCGGGCGATAAAAAACATTACTAAACAAGATATTACGGAATTATCATCGATTGACGCGGAAATCGACACCGCCATTGAGACGGGCGATATCGAAACATACCTCGAACGAAACAATCGATTCCATTTCAAGATATATGCCTTGGCGCAAGCGCCCGTCCTTTTTAGCGCGGCCCTCTCTCTTTGGGTGCAAGTTGGGCCAAGTCTGCGCGTCAATTGCAGTCGCTATGGAACTGAAAACCTACCGGACAAACATTCAGAGCTTCTAGAGGCTCTCGCACAGCGGGATGAGGAAGCTGCGGCGATTGCCATGGCTGGGGACTTAGAACAAAGTTTAAATCTCGCGACCACATCATCGAATTGAATTTTTGATCAAAAGATCGCAAAGGAAGCTACAAGTGTCTAAAATTAGGAAAATCAAGAAAACCGAATCGTGGGCTGACAGTCTTCCAACTGCTTTTTTGGAATACCTTGATGGTCGCTCCATTGACGAGGTGGAATGCATCATTCCAGACCTCGTTGGGACATCGCGCGGCAAGGCGATGCCCGCATATAAGTTTAAACCAGACGAGATATTCTACCTGCCGATTTCGCTCTTTTATCAGACGATTTCCGGTGAGTTTGTGGATATGGAAATCGAGAACCAGTGGCTTGAGAAAGACATTATCCTCGTTCCAGATATGAACACCGCATCCGCGGCCCCTTGGGCGGGTGAACCGACGTTGCAGATTATCTGTGATATGAAAACCCGCGAGGGTGCGGATTTAGAAGTTGCGCCGCGCAATGTACTGCGACGGGTTCTAAAGCTCTATGATGAACTAGGATTGAAACCTGTTGTCGCCCCAGAAATCGAGTTTTATCTGGCCAAGCCAAACGTCGATCCAAATGAGCCCATCGAGCCACCGATTGGCCGCACGGGGCGCAAAAGTGCCGGACGGCAAGTTTTCTCGATGTCCGCAGTGGACGAATATGGGCCCGTTATTGATACGATCTATGATTTCGCAGAGGCGCAGGGATTGCAAATCGACACCGTCATTCAGGAGGGCGGCGCGGGCCAGATCGAGATTAATCTGCAACATGGCGACCCGTTGTTGCTCGCCGACCAAGTGTTCTATTTCAAGCGCACCATCCGTGAAGCGGCGCTACTGAACGGCATTTTCGCAACCTTTATGGCGAAACCGATGCGTGACGAACCTGGAAGCGCGATGCACCTACACCAATCGATTGTCGACAAAGAAACCGGCAAAAATATCTTCTCGAATGAGGATGGCTCTGCCACCGAAAAGTTTTATCACTTCATCGGAGGGTCGCAAAAATATCTGATGCAATCTGTGCCGTTGCTCGCCCCCTATATCAACTCCTACCGTCGCATTACCGTTGAGGGACAAAGCGCGCCCGCCAATTTGGAATGGGCCGCTGACAACCGAACAACCGGTTTGCGCGTTCCGCACTCCCCTCCAGAAGGACGCCGATTGGAAAACCGCGTAATCGGAATGGATTGCAATCCGTATCTGGCGATTGCGACGTCTCTGGCCTGTGGGTTGCTGGGCATGAAAAACAAGATTGAGCCGCGTGCGGAAGCCAGAAACGAGGTCTGGGAAACGGACGACCGCCTCCCTCCAAGCCTGAACGCAGCGCTCGATATTTTCGCGGATGCCAAGGAAGTTTGGGAAATTCTGGGCCCTGAGTTCTGTCAGCTTTATTTGGATATTAAGCTTGCGGAAAACGAGGAGTACCAGCGTGAAATTTCACCATGGGAGCGGCAGCATCTGTTGTTAAACGTGTGAGGGATCTCCTTACTGTGAATGACACGGCGGGCACCTACCCGCCGTCCTATTATGCGTCCGCGGCGAAACATTTGGGCGGATTTGACGCCATTGCAGGCGATGTTTCATGCGATGTCTGCGTCATTGGCGGCGGGTTTACCGGCCTGTCAACGGCCCTGCATTTGGCAAAGCGCGGCTATGACGTGCGCCTTGTCGAAGCACAGCGTGTTGGATTTGGCGCCTCTGGGCGCAATGGCGGGCAAGTTGGGCAGGGCCAGAGGCTTGACCAAGACGAACTCGAAGCCAAATTCGGTCTTGAGCGCGCCAAGGAGCTTTGGGCCATCGGCACGCGGGCGGTTGAGTTGGTCAGGGAACTCGCCAGCTCGGATTTGGTGCATGCTGACTTCCATCCAGGCATAATACATGCCGATCACCGCGAGCGTTTCGTGCGCCACAGTCGCGAATATGTCGACAAGTTGAACACGCAATACGACTATCCTCACGTCCGTTTTCTAGACCAAGAAGAAATGCGCGCAACGGTGAATTCGCCTGTCTATTTTGGCGGCTCCCTCGATACGCGATCTGGTCACATTGATCCGCTTGAATTTGTGTTGGGACTGGCACGGATGGCGGTGGCGCAAGGGGCAAAGCTGCATGAAAACAGTCGGGTTACAAAAATTGAAACAGGGGCAAAAGTCAAAATCCACACGGATCAATCCTGCATAACCGCCGACCAACTTGTTTTGGCCTGTAACGGCTATATTGGCGATTTACATTCCGATGTTGCGCGCCGCGTTATGCCGATCAATAACTACGTAGTTGCGACCGCACCGATGAGTCCGGAGCAACAAGAGCAAATCATTAAAGGCAATGTCGCGGTCGCAGATTCAAAATTCGTGGTGAATTATTTTAGGTTCAGCGACGACAACCGCCTGCTGTTTGGCGGCACCGAGAGTTACGGTTACCGCTTTCCCAAAGACATAGCAAAACAGGTCCGCAAACCGTTGGGCGAAATCTTCCCCCAGCTCGCAGACATGCAAATCGACCACGCTTGGGGGGGGACATTGGGCATCACCATGAACCGTTTGCCGCATTATGAACGCTATGCGGGCAACATTTTATCAATGTCGGGCTTCTCTGGATCAGGCGTTGCGCTTGGAACCCTATCGGGCCAAATCGCAGCAGAAGCCATCGCAGGCCAATCCGAGCGGTTTGATGTAATGGCGCAAATTCCAACGCCCCATTTCCCCGGTGGCCCAAGAATGCAGCACCCGATGCTGATCCTCGCTATGCTGTGGTATTCGTTGCGCGATAAACTTTAATCTAATCCTGCAAGCCAATCTGAGCTTGCAGGATTTACTTTGGTGGGAAGCTTAAAGCTTGATCCAAGTCGCTTTGAGTTCGACGTATTTATCAAGCGCATGCAGCGATTTATCCCGCCCGATACCGGACTGTTTATAGCCCCCAAAAGGCGTGGTCATATCGTCGGCATCGTAGCAATTGACATAGACCATTCCTGCGCGGATTTTTGAGGACATCTTATGCGCCGTCGAGAGATCATCCGTCCAGACCGCCGAGGCCAAACCATAGGGGCTGTCGTTTGCAACCTTGATGGCCTCGTCTTGATCTTTCACCGAAATGACGGAAATCATCGGGCCAAAGATCTCTTCCTGCGCGACCCGCATGTCGTTTGTCACATTGTCAAAAATCGTGGGTTCTACGTAGCTTCCACCCGTTTTTTCACGTGTTTTTCGGCCACCAATGACTACGTCAGCCCCCTCTTCACGCGCGATGTCAACAAAGCCTAAAACGCGTTGTGTGTGGCGCGCATCAACAAGGGCACCCATCGAAGTTGCGGGATCAAGGGGGTCACCGGGCGCATAGGTTTTGGCCACGTCTTTGAGCACCTCGATAACCTCGTCATGGATGGAGTCTTCCACGATCAAACGGCTCGGACAGGTACACATTTCGCCCTGATTGAACCACGCGGAATTTGCCGAAACCCGTGCGGCATGGGCCGTGTCGCGGTAGCTTGAAAGGATGATGTTCGGGCTTTTGCCGCCCAATTCCAAACCTATTTTCTTGAGGTTGGATTTTGCCGCATATTCCATGAAATATTTACCGACTTGGGTGGAGCCTGTAAAGAACAACCCGTCGATATCCATGTGCATACCCAGTGCGCGACCCACGTCAGGGCCAAGTCCGGTCACCACGTTGAAAACGCCTTCTGGGACGCCCGCTTCGAGCGCAAGTTCGGCCAAACGGATCGCTGTGAGCGAGGATTGTTCGGCAGGTTTGAGGATCACTGAATTCCCCATAGCAAGGGCTGGCGCGACCTTCCACGAGGCCATGAGCATCGGGAAATTCCACGGTACAACTGCAGCCACGACGCCCAGCGGCTCCTTGGTGACCATGGCGAAGAAATCCTTCCCCGTGGGTGCAACTTCGTCGTAAACCTTGTCGAGCGCTTCGCCGTAATAGCTGTAGCAATTGGCAACGGCACGCACGTCGATGGAGAGGCTGTCGGCGATTGGTTTACCCATATCCAACGTTTCCAGCAACGCGAGTTCGTCGCGGCTTTCACGGATCAACTCCGCAAAACGCATCAGGACCGCCTTACGCGCCGCAGGCGGTTGATGCGACCAGCGCCCGTCTTCAAATGCGGTCCGTGCGCTCGCAACAGCCATGTCGACATCCGCCGAATCCATAAGCGGGACCTCGGCCAGATGAGCGCCATCAATTGGGCTGACGGAGGCAAAGGTTTTGCCACTTTGGGCCTGTGTGGATTTGCCGCCAATGATCCCATGTGCCCGAATTTTCATGGACTTGGCCGCGGCGTGCCAATGGGCTGTTGTTTGCTGTGTCATAGGAACCTCGGTTGGTTGGAGACGTTTCAGATAACAACGTCATCACGTAAAGCAATGGCGTCACGACCAGCGGCCGCAACGCCGTCTTCGATGTCTTTTTGAATGGCAGAAGACAGCCCGTCGGCATCTCGATTGTCTAGGGCTGTTAGGATTTCTTTGTGTCGGTCAATTTCGTAAAACGCGCCAAGTTCGGATATCACCTCCCGCTGAAAGGGCCCCAATTGAAGCCAGATACTCTCGACAAGGGGCATCGAAATATGGTCTGGGTTCGCACGATAAAGACGGTTGTGAAAAACGTGATTTAACGCCGTGAGAGCATCATAATCCAGCCGCACCAACGCCTCGTCCATCTGCATATCTATCGCCCGCATCTCCTCTATCAAAATATCGGAGACATAGGGCAAAGCGCGCAAGGCGGCGTGGCATTCTAGCGTGATCCGCGTGGCGATCAGGTCTTCAAACCGGCCTTGTGTCATATAGGGAATGAGCATTCGACGGTTGTCTTGTGACACGATAGCGGACTCAGAACTCAAGCGGCGGAGGGCCTCGCGAATGGGGGTAGGGCTGAGATCAAGTTGCTCTGCCAAGCCACGCATTGTCAGGGACTCCCCTGTCGGAATTGCACCCACCATGATTGCATTCCGAAGACGCGCATAGACATACTCTTGGCTTGTCCGCTCACCAGAATTTTCGATCTCTGGGATGTTAAAACTCATTGCGCGTTTTTCCCCTTGGCTCATGCTAAATCCTTAGTCGGACGCTTGACTCTTGTCAATAACGCTATCACAACTAGACAAAGGGTATCACATTATTTTGTGGTCTCGTATTTTAAGGAAGTAATGTCGATGAGCACGAAGTCTGAACCCAAGTACAATTCGGTTATGGTGGCCCTTTGCGATATCAACGGCGCCTTCCGTGGGAAAAGATTGCCCATTGATCAAGTAGATAAAGTCTTTGACGGCTCCCTTCGTATGCCCATGTCGGCGGCAACGGTCGATGTTTGGGGCCGTGATATTGAAGGCAGCGAACTAGTATTTGAGTCAGGCGACGCTGACGGGATTTGCTTGCCAATCCGCGACGAAATCCTGCCATCGCCTTGGATGGGCGCGTCCTCTGGGTTTGTTCCAGTTTGCATGTATGATGAGAATGGTGCGCCGCATCCCACCGATTCACGGCATGCGCTTGCGGCAGTCGTCGCGCGATTTGCGGCTCTTGGTTTGCGCCCTGTTGTGGCGACCGAGCTTGAATTTTACCTCACCGATCTGCACGAACAAGGCGGCATTCCATCGTCCGAGAAATTCGACACCGAGAACGTGCTTTCGGTGCAAGAACTTGAGAGATTGTCGCCGTTTTTGGATGACGTTTATGCTGCTTGTGCAGAGAGTGGCATCCCCGTTGATGCGGCGATTTCCGAAACCGGCGCAGGGCAATTTGAGATCAACCTATTGCACACCGACGATCCCTTGCGCGCGGCTGATGACGCTATGATGTTCAAACGCATCGTCAAAGGCTTTGCAAAAAGCCATGGCCACACAGCGACCTTTATGGCCAAACCCTATGGCGATGGCGCGGGAAGCGGGCTTCACGTTCACTTCTCCCTGCTGAACGAAAAAGACGAGAATGTATTTGATGATGGCTCCGAGGAGGGTTCGGATATCATGCGCGCAGCGATTGGCGGCCTTACGGATGCAATGCAGGAAAGTGCGCTACTCTTTGCGCCACATTTCAACAGCTACCGTCGACTGCGCCCCAATTCACATGCCCCCACGACCGTTGCTTGGGGCTATGAAAACCGCACGGCGGCCATTCGCATCCCCGGCGGAAACAACAAAGCGCGCCGCATTGAGCATCGTGTTGCGGGCGCCGACGCAAACCCCTACCTTGTTCTCGCCGCAATTTTGGGCGCCGCCCTCGCGGGGATCGAAGGCAAAACCCGCGCCCCCGAGCCTTTGACAGGCAACGTGTATGAAGCCGGAATGCCGCAACTCCCATTGGATTGGGCGGCGGCAATCGACGCCTTTGAACAGGGGCCAATCGTCGCAGAAATTTTCGATCCTTCGCTCATCCAGCTTATCGTGCAATCAAAACGGCAGGAATTGGAGCGGTTCCTCGAAACAGTAACTAAGTTAGAATATCAAACATATTTGGAGGTCGTCTAATGGCCGTTACACAAAAAAACTACGCGGGTGATGGCGCACACACCACAAGCTATTACGCCGCTTCCGCGAACACGCGGACGTTGCGTGCGCCCTTGGTTGGCGATCAAAAATTCGACGTTTGTGTTGTAGGCGCAGGATACTCCGGCCTCTCGACCGCACTGCATTTGGCGGAAAAAGGCTATCAAGTCGCCATCGTTGAAGGCGCACGCATTGGCTGGGGCGCGTCTGGTCGCAATGGCGGACAAGTCGTTAATGGCCTGAACGCTTCACTGCAAACCATCGACCGTCGCTATGGTAAAGACACCGCGAATTTTGTTGCGGGTTTAGTCATGGAAGGCGGCGACATCATCCGCGAGCGCGTGGCCACTTATGGCATTGAATGCGACCTTAAACCGACCAATGTTTTTACCGCCTATACCTCGGCCCACATGAAGGAGCTAGAGGAGCGCCTAGCCTTGTGGCGCGGCTATGGCATCGAAACCCAAGAGATGATCGGCCCCGACAAAATCCAGAACTACGTCGGGTCTGACGTCTATGCAGGCGGGATGATTGACCACGCGGGCGGGCATATGCATCCGCTCAATCTGGCCCTCGGAGAAGCGGACGCCTTTGAGAAAAATGGCGGTACAATCTTTGAGATGTCGATGGTGCGCAGCGTAAACAGCGACGCAAAGGAGCCTGTGGTCACGACCGACACTGGCACGATCACCTGCAAAACGCTGGTCCTCTGTGGCAACGCCTATCTTGGCCACGTCGTGCCGGGGCTTACCAGTCGCGTCATGCCGGTTTCCACCCAAGTTATGGCGACGGAACAATTGGACGATGATCTGGCGAAACGCCTTCTTCCAACGGACACTTGCATTGAAGATATTCGCTATATTCTGGACTACTATCGCCTGTCTGCTGATAACCGTCTTTTGTTTGGCGGCGGCACCGTTTACGGCGGCGCTGACCCCAAGAATATCGAGGCAAAACTGCGCAAAAACATGGATAAAGTCTTCCCTGAGTTGCGCGACAAAAAGGTCGAATACGCATGGAGCGGCAACTTCGCCCTATCCTTTAGCCGCGTCCCGCAAATGGGCCGCCTAAACGACAACACCTATTTCGCGCATGGCTATTCTGGGCACGGTATTACCGGATCGCATACCTTCGGTCGCATCTTGGCCGAAGCGATTGACGGTGACCGCACCCGTTTGGACGTTTTTGCCAATGTCCCGTGGATTCCCTTCCCCGGTGGGCGCATGTTCCGCGTGCCCTACTCCGTGATTGGCTCGTGGTATTATGGTTTTAAAGACCGGTTTGGATTGTGAGACTGAAATGACAAATACTGGCGATCAAGCATTTAGAAAAGCTGACCCCAAAGGCAGATGGCAAGAAATGACCTACGGGGGCGCGTTAAGCTTTCTGCGGCGCAAATATTCCCGCGATTTGACGGCGGTCGATGTGGCCGTTATGGGCGTACCTTTTGACAACGCCGTCACCTTTCGCCCCGGATGTCGCCTCGGCCCGCAAGCCGTGCGCGCGGCCTCCGTCCAACTCGCGGAACTGCAAGCGTTTCCGTGGGGCTTTGACCCGTTCGAAACCCTATCGGTTGTCGATTTCGGCGATGTATTTCTTGATCCACATCACCCCGAAACGATCAAACCAGCGATCGAAGCGCAAGCCCGCGAGATCATCGCCACAGGCACACGCCTCCTCACGATTGGCGGCGATCATTCCATCGCCTACCCCCTCCTTAAAGCCCATGCAGAAAAACACGGCCCCATCGCCCTCATTCAATTTGATGCGCATTGCGACACATGGGAAGACAACGGCACTGAGATGAACCACGGCACAATGTTTGCGCGTGCGGCGAACGAGGGGATCATCGATGTGAGCGGCTCAACCCAAGTGGGCTTGCGGACCTATAATTCCAGTGATTACGGGTTTGAATTGCTCACCAGTCCGTGGATTCATCGCAACGGAATTGACGCCGCGATCAAGATTGCGGTCGAGCGTGCAGGCGATGCGCCGGTGTATCTGAGCTTTGACATCGATGGCTTGGACCCTGCATTTGCACCGGGCACAGGGACGCCTGTTCCGGGGGGGCTGGCGTCGTGGCAGGCGTTGGAATTCGTGCGCGGCCTCAAGCCCTTAAACCTCATTGGGATGGACATCGTCGAGGTTTCGCCTCCGTTCGATCACGCGGAGATTACCGCCATTGCAGCAGCGCACGTGGCGCATGATTGGCTTTGTGTGCTTGCCGAACAGATGGGGGCAAAAACCGCACCCGTTGGAAGGATTTAATCCATGAAAATCGGCATCCTTCAAACCGGCCACGCACCCGACGAAACCCAAGACGAACATGGCGACTATAACGAGTTTTTCGTGAAGCTCCTTGAGGGCAAAGGCTTTGAGTTTGAAAACTTCCCCGTCCTCGACGGGATTTTCCCCACCAGCCCGAATGACGCGGAAGGCTGGTTGATTACCGGATCGCGGTTTGGCGTGTATGAAGACCATGACTGGATTGCGCCGCTCGAAGATTTCCTGCGGGAAACCTATGCGTCGGGCATTCCGATTGTGGGCATCTGTTTCGGCCATCAAATTCTGGCACAAGCTTTGGGTGGGAAGGTCGAAAAATTCAAGGAAGGCTGGTCCGTCGGCCCACAAAAATATACGTCTGACATGTTTGGCGAACAAAATATCATCGCCTGGCATCAAGACCAAATCGTCGAAAAACCAGCGGAGGCAAAGGTTGTTGGCAGTTCGGAATTCTGCGAGAATGCGATCCTTATCTATGGCAACAAGGCACTGACAATTCAGCCGCATCCAGAGTTCACTGGCCCCTTCTTGACCGACCTATTGGCAACCCGTGGCAAGGTATTGCCCGTGGATGTCCGCGAAGATGCCGCAAACCGAGCGGGAGAAGACCTAACCTCCGCATCCTTCGCCGATCACATCGAGAAGTTTTTCAAAGCTGACCGCCCTTAAGAGCTTATCGCCATAAAGATAATGGAGACCGAAATGACAAACGCAGCAATCGCAGAACGCCGCACGGGGGCAATCGCCCGTGGCGTAGGCATGATGACGCAAATCTATGTTGACCGTGCGTTAAACTCCGAAGTTTGGGACGTTGAAGGCACCCGTTACATTGATTTCGCAGCGGGGATTGCCGTGGTTAACACGGGGCATTGCCACCCAAAAGTCATGGCCGCCGTCCAACACCAAATGACCCGTTTCACCCATACGTGCCATCAAGTTTTGCCCTATGAAAACTATATCAGCTTGGGTGAGAGGCTGAATGAAATCGTTCCTGGTGACTTTGAAAAACGCACCGTGTTTGTGACCACGGGCGCGGAAGCTGTTGAAAATTCGATCAAAATCGCACGCGCGTATACCGGCCGCCCTGCGGTTGTCGCCTTTGGCGGGGGTTTTCACGGACGCACGTTTATGGGCATGTCGCTAACGGGCAAGGTTGAGCCCTACAAAAAGGGCTTCGGCGCCATGATGCCCGATGTCTATCACATCCCGTTTCCGATTGAACTACATGGTGTCTCAACCGACGAGTCGATGTCCGCCTTGACCAAGCTTTTCAAAGCAGACCTTGATCCCACCCGCGTTGCGGCGATCATTATCGAACCCGTCCAAGGCGAAGGTGGATTTTACGCCGCCCCTGCGGCCCTCATGCGCGAAGTGCGCCGCCTGTGTGATGAGCACGGGATCGTCATGATCGCGGATGAAGTTCAGACAGGATTTGCGCGTACGGGGCAGATGTTTGCGATGGATGGCCATGACGTGTCCGCCGATATTACGACGATGGCCAAAGGGCTTGCGGGCGGCCTGCCCCTTGCTGCGGTAACGGGAAAAGCCGAGATTATGGACGCCGCAAATCCGGGTGGTTTGGGCGGAACATACGGCGGCAATCCCCTTGGAATTGCGGCGGCGCACGCCGTTTTGGATGTGATTGAGGAAGAAGACCTTTGCGCCCGCGCCAACGAGCTTGGCTCGCGCCTAAAACAGCGCCTAGAACAAATCAGGCAAACGACGCCACAAATGGTTGATGTTCGTGGCCAAGGTTTTATGGTGGCCACAGAATTTAACACCGTTGATGGCTCCAAGCCGGATGCGGATTTCACTAACCGCGTGCGGATGGAAGCGCTCAAACGCAACCTCGTGTTGCTCACCTGTGGCGTGTATGGCAACGTCCTTCGCTTCCTTGCGCCGATCACTATTCCCGACGATATCTTTGCTGAAGCGCTTGATATCCTTGAAGATTCAATCTCCGCAGCAAAGGTAGATGCATAATGACCCTCGCTTTAAACGATCCCAGCCTTTTGGAACCGCGCGCCTATATCAATGGCAAGTGGATTGAGACCGAGAAAACCTTTGCCGTTCTCAATCCGGCAACCGGCGAAGAAATTGTACAAGTCGCCGATGTGCCCGTCGAGATGGTCCGCGACGCGATCGACCACGCCCATAAGGCCCAAAAGGAATGGGCCAAATGGACGGGCAAGGAACGTGCGGGGGTTATGCGCAAATGGTACGACCTCTTGGTTGCGAACGCCGATGACTTGGCGGCCATTCTAACGGCGGAAATGGGCAAACCATTGGCCGAAGCCAAAGGCGAAATCCTCTACGGCGCGTCCTTTATTGAGTGGTTCGCCGAAGAAGCCAAGCGCATCTATGGCGATGTTATTCCGGGCCACCAACGCGACAAACGTATCCTTGTGATCAAGCAGCCCATTGGCGTTGTTGGCTCCATTACGCCGTGGAATTTCCCCAACGCAATGATCGCTCGCAAGGTCGCTCCCGCTTTGGCGGTTGGCTGTACCTTCGTTGCGCGGCCTGCGGAACTCACGCCTTTGTCGGCGACGGCCATGGCCGTTTTGGCCGAACGTGCGGGCATTCCAGCAGGGGTTTTGAATATCATTCCGTCGAGCAATGCCGCCGAAACGGGACAGGAACTCTGCGAAAACCCCAAAGTGGCGAAAATCACCTTCACGGGGTCCACGCGCGTTGGGAAAATCCTAATGCAGCAATGTGCGGACACCATCAAAAAAATGAGCTTGGAGCTGGGCGGCAACGCGCCGTTTATTGTTTTTGACGACGCCGATTTGGATGCGGCCGTCACGGGCGCCATGATCTCGAAGTTCCGCAACAACGGTCAAACCTGCGTTTGCGCCAACCGCATTTACGTTCAATCGGGTGTCTATGAGGCCTTCGCGGCCAAGCTTCAAACGGCGATGTCGGCGCTGACTATCGGCAATGGCATGGAGGCAGGCATCACAACAGGCCCACTGGTCAGTGACGCGGCTGTGCTCAAGGTCGAAGAGCACATCGCCAATGCCACGGGAAAAGGCGCAAAAATTGCCATGGGCGGCAAGCGGCATGCCTTGGGCGGAACCTACTTTGAGCCCACAATTCTCACGGACGTGACGCCCGACATGGCCGTCGCGCGCGAAGAAACCTTTGGCCCCTTGGCGCCACTTTTCCGTTTTGAAACCGAAGAAGAAGTGATTGGCATGGCGAATGATACTGAATTCGGCCTCGCTGGGTATTTCTATGCACAGGACGTTAATCGGATTTGGCGCGTGGCCGAGGCTTTGGAAACAGGGATTGTGGGCATCAACACAGGTCTGATCTCTACTGAAGTCGCCCCATTTGGCGGGGTTAAGCAATCTGGTCTCGGGCGCGAAGGCTCGAAATACGGCACAGAAGATTACCTTGAGCTAAAGTATATGTGTTTTGGTGAAGTGCAGTAAATAAATTGGAGCATGCTAAAAGCTACTATGCCGCTTCGGCCCGTCATAAGGACGGGTTTCCAGCGTTGGATGGTGACATCGACGTTGATGTCGCCATCGTTGGCGGGGGGTTTACGGGGATTGCAACGGCCGTTGAGCTTGCGGAGCGTGGCCTGCGCGTTGCTGTCTGCGAAGCCAACCAAATCGGTTGGGGCGCGACGGGGCGTAACGGCGGGCAAATTACCGGAAGCCTATCTGGCGACACCGCAATGGAGCGTGAATTCAAACGCACCTTGGGCGATCAAGCCCCTAATTTCGTTTGGGATTTACGGTGGCGGGGCCACGATATTATCAAAAACCGTGTGGAAAAATACGGGATTAAGTGCGATTTAAAGTTCGGGCAAATGCAAACGGCCTTGAACAAAAGCCATCTGCGCGAGTTGACGGCGACCTTTGAGCAAGGATGCGCGCGCGGCATGCAGGATCACCTTGAAATGGTCCCCGCGGACAAAATGGGCGAGTATCTAGAATCCGATCTCTATATCGGCGGGTTGCTCAACCGTCGCAACATGCACGTGCATTCGCTGGACCTATGTGTGGGTGAAGCGCTGGCGGCCCAATCGCTGGGCGCGCAGATTTTCGAGAACACTAAGGTTACAGCCATTGAATACGGTGCACGGCCAAAACTTGTGACCGAAAACGGCGTCATCACAGCAGATAAAATTGTCCTTGCTGGTAATGCCTATCATCTGCTGGAGCAGGAAAAACTTCGCGGAAAACTGTTCCCCGCCTCTTTAGCAAATATGGTAACCGAACCACTGGACGCCGACGTCGCGCGGGCGATCAATCCACAGGATATCGCGGTCTATGACGGGCGTTTCATTTTGGATTACTACCGTCTGACAGCGGACAACCGCGTCATGTTTGGCGGCGGCACCAATTATTCGGGACGCGACAGCGGCGACATCGCGGCGGAACTTCGCCCCGCATTGGAGCGCACATTCCCGCGCCTCAAAGGTGTCGGTATTGATTACAGTTGGGCGGGGCTTGATGGGATCATCTTGAACCGCATTCCGCAAGTGGGTCGCCTCTCAAAAGACGTTTTCTATGTGCAGGGATACTCGGGCCATGGGATTGCCCTCACGCATGTCCTCGCCGACCTCACCGCACGAAAAATCGCTGGAGAGGCCTCAGAATTCAACGTTTTTGAAAATGTGCGCCATTGGAGTTTGCCTGTTGGTCGCAGCATGGGGAGCCTCATGATCGCAGTGGGCATGGCGTATTATCGTATGCGGGACAGGATCGCCAGTTAAGGCACCCGCCCCATAGCTTGCGGAAAATTTCGACGCCAAATGACGCGCAATCATCTGGACTGCGCCTTTCCCTGACAGGTTCAGGCGCAGTATGTTTAATTGGACCGTGAGATCGAACAAACGAAAAAGCACCAAATCAGCGAGAGCTCTCTTACGGATGGCGGCCTTCCATTTCCCCGTGGAAAATACAAAATTCACCACGGGAAAACTGGTTAAAAAGGAAAGTGCCCCGGTTTGCTGCTGACCGTTGTTAAACGAATTTCGGTGAAATCCTCGACGGCATAGTGACCCGACCGGCCCCAGCCAGAATCCTTGACTCCGCCATTGGGGAGCGACGCTTCGCCCGCCATTGTTGCGCCGTTGACATGGACAATACCGGTGTCAAACCGTTGCGCCATTTCCAAACCTCGGGCCGCGTTTCCGGTCATGATAGCAGCACTAAGACCGTAAGGCGTGTCCTGCGCATCGACCAGCGCCTGTTCTGGATCGTCAAACGCTTCGATGATTAGCAACGGGCCGAAGGTTTCGTCACAGCCCTGCGTCGCCACCACATCTTTTGGCACGTCAGCAAGGATCGTCGGCTCAAAAATGCGGCCTTTGACCGTGCCGCCCAACACCAGCCGCGCCCCTTTGTCGAGGGCGTCTTGCAAGCGCCCTTGGGCCTGTTCCACGGCGCGGTCGTTGATCAGTGGGCCGACGACCACGCCTTCTGTGAGCGGATCACCTGACTTCAAGGTTTGCGTCCGTGCGGTGAGGCGCTCAAGGAATTCATCGTGAATTTCGCGCGCAACGTAAACCTTGCGCGTGTTCATGCACACCTGCCCCTGATGGAAGAATGCGCCGAAGTTTACCGCCTTGGCGGCTTCGTCTAGATCGGCATCCGCGAGCACGATCATCGGGTTGAACCCGCCCAATTCCAGCACCATGCGTTTCAGAGATCGCCCTGCCTGTTCGCCCAAAATACGCGCGATTTTGTCTGATCCTGTGAAGTTGATACACCGCACCGCCCGACTTTCGAAAAAAGCATCGGCAACCGCCGCCGCCTGCCCCGGTGCATGGGTGACAACGTTGAACGTCCCTGCGGGGAAGCCCGCTTCTTCGAGGATCTCGGCATGCAGCAAGCCCGCCGACAAAGGCGCTTCCTCGGAGGGCTTAATCACCACGGTATTGCCAAACGCCATGGGCAAAAGGAACGTGCGCCATCCCAGATAGAACGCGCCATTCCACGGGGTAAAGCCCGCCACAACCCCCAAGGGTTTGCGCGCGACCATGGCCATGCGGCCCGGAAGGTCACTCTTGAGCAGATCGCCATACGGAAGGTAACCCCACGAGGCCGCCTGTCGCATTAGACTGGCCGAGAGCCGTACCTGAAAAGACGCAAATGCGCGGGCCGTCCCCGCCTCAACCGCCATCAGATGCACAGCATCATCGTGACGCCGTTCGGTGATTTCCGCCGCTTTTAAGAACAGCGCCTGCCGCGCGCCTGGTGTCATGGCGGCCCATTCTGGAAAGGCCGCATGCGCCGCTGCAACCGCTGCGTCGGCTTCGGCACGACCCCCCGCAGCAATGCGCGCGATCACTTCGCCGTTAAACGGGTTATAGTCATCAAAGGTGCGCTCATCGGCTGGCGCCCACGCGCCGTTAATGAAATGCGTTTTACGCCAATTGTTGGAATTCGACATTCAAGTTTTCCTTCTGTGTCAGAGGCTTGTGGGGTCAAGGGCAATGCCGTCGGATGAGAGTGCCGCGACTTCACGCGCCAACATGCGTTGAAACGAAGGCCGCGCGCGGACCTGTTGCGAGTGGGCGGTGATGGCCGGATAATCCGCTGTAGAAAAAACCGACTTAGCCGCCGTCGAGACCACCCAATAAAGATAGGTATCAACAATCGACCAATCGGCCCCATACCACCACGGCGCCTGTGCGAGCCGCTGTTCGATATAGGCACATTCCTTGGCCAATTTCTCCATCCCGTCTGCTCGGATGCCTGCGGTTTCGGCTTCGCTGCCTTTGGTCCATTTTTGCGGTGCCCGTATTTGACGCACCATCGGATGCAACATGCCGCCGCACCACACCAGATCGCTGAGCCCTTGGGTATCCTCAATCGCATTGCCCGTCTGGGGCAACAGTTTTGCCTGCGGATGGGCTGTATGCAAATAGTTCAGGATCGCCGCATTTTCGGTGAGGGTTGTGCCCTCGACCACTAGCGCGGGGACCTTGGACTTGCGGTTTTTCGCCAGATATTCCGACGCATATTGCGCCTGAGACATGATGTCGATCCAGCGCACCTCATAGGGCGCGCCGATTTCTTCGAGTGCCGTCATTGTGACGCGCGAACACGCGCCGGGGTAGCTGAAAATTATTGTCTGGGTCATTGAGGCTCATTCCTTGAGACCGCCATGCTGCGGCCCGGCGTTAAGCCGTTGATTTTGCCGATGATACTGTCGGCGTCGATGCCGAAGTGGCGATAGAGGTCATTGATGGTGCCCGTTTGGCCAAAGTGTTCCACCCCGAGCGGTATAGTCTGGTGCCCGTGGACGGAGCCAAGCCACGACAGGGTTGCTGGGTGGCCGTCAATAACGGTTACCAATTTGCAATGGCGCGGCAGGGTTTGCATCAACCGCTCCACATGGCTCGTCGCCTCAAACTGGCCGTGCGCGCGCGCCCGTTGTGCCGCTGTCCAGCCTGCGTTCAAACGGTCAGCGGACGTGACCGCCAGAACGCCGATATCGCGCCTGTGTTCGGCGATGGCCCCTGCGGCGCGGATGGCTTCGGGTGCAATGGCCCCTTGATAGGCAATCACCACTTCGCAATTTGGCCCCGGTTTGCGCAACCAATAAGCGCCGTCAATTGCGCCTTGTCGCCAGTCTTCATCGGGCCGTTTTCCCGGTTGCTCCACTGGATTGGTCGAGAGCCGCAAGTAGACCGAGCCACCGGTTTCATCCCGCAACCAAGTGCGCTCATCCGGATCACCCGCCCCGTCGCGCTGAAGATAGCCAAAAGCCCATTCCATGATCGTGGCCAACTCGTCGGCAAAGGCGGGTTCAAACGCCGCCAGCCCGTCCTGACTCATGCCGATTAGCGGAGTGCCGATGGATTGATGCGCGCCACCTTCGGGGGCCAGCGTCACACCGGAGGGCGTGCCCACAACCATAAAACGTGCATCCTGATAACAGGCGTAATTCAACGCATCGAGTCCGCGCACTACAAAGGGATCATAGAGCGTGCCAATCGGGATCAAACGCTTGCCAAACAAGGAATGGGACAAGCCCGCCGCCCCGAGCAACAGGAATAGGTTCATTTCGGCAATGCCAAGCTCGATATGCTGGCCGTCGGGTGTGAATTCCCATTTCGCCGTGGACGGAATGCGATGCTCAATAAAGGCGTCGGCCTGCGCTTTGCGGGCAAATAGTTTGCGGCGGTTTACCCAAGGGCCAAGGTTTGTGGTGCCCGTCACATCGGGCGACATGGTGACAATCCGTTCGGCCAGATCACTGTCGCCTTTGGACAGATCATCAAGGATTTTGCCAAAGGCCATTTGCGTCGAAATCTCGCGATCCGATGACAAGGCGATAGCAGGCACAGGCAGAACATCGTCGGAATACCTTCTACGCCCCTCGGCGAAAAACGGAGTTTTGTCGAGGAAGTTTTGCAACCCTGCGGTATCCGCGACGGTGCCGAACTTGTCCCACTCTTCGCCATCAGGCACGCCCATGCGCTTTTGCCAGTCGGCCATCTGGTTCTTGGTCATCAAGCCGCCGTGGTTGTCCTTGTGGCCCGCAATCGGCGTGCCCCACCCTTTGATCGTATAGGCCAGAAAACAGGTCGGGCTATCATCGGTGACGCTGGCAAAAACATCCGCCATGGTTGAAACACAATTGCCGCCGAGGTTCTCCATCAATGCGGCCAGGTCGTCATCAGAACGTTTCTCGATCAAGGCAGTCACTGCCCCTTGGTCGCCCAAATCGTCCATCAAACGTTTGCGCCACACTGCGCCACCCTGATAGGTCAGGGCCGAATATTGCTGGTTCGGACAGGCATCGATCCACGCGCGCAACGCCTCGCCGCCCGCCTCAAGGAAGGCCGCGCGCTGTAACGCGCCATATTTCACCCGAATGACATTCCAGCCAAACGCCTCGAATATTTTCTCGATCCGCTCAAAAAGCCCTTCGCGCACCACCCCGTCAAGGGACTGGCGGTTGTAATCAATGATCCACCAACAATTGCGCAGATCGTTTTTCCAGCCCTCCTGCAAGGCCTCGTAAACATTTCCCTCGTCAAGTTCGGCATCGCCCACAAGCGCCACATGCCGCCCAAGCGTCAGGCCCTTGCCCCAGCTTTTTGCCGAGATGTAATCCTGAACGATCGACCCAAAAGCCGTGATCGCCACGCCCAGCCCAACCGAGCCCGTCGAATAATCCACGTCATCCACATCTTTGGTGCGGCTGGGGTAGGATTGCACCCCGCCGAAACCGCGAAAGTTCTGCATCTTGTCGAGGGTCTGATTGCCCATCAGATATTGCATGGCATGAAAGATAGGCGAGGCATGGGGCTTAACTGCCACACGATCCGCGGGTTTGAGCGCCGAAAAGTAAAGCGCGGTCATGATTGACACCATCGACGCCGAACTGGCCTGATGCCCACCTACCTTGATCCCGTCCTCTTTTGGACGGATGTGGTTGGCATGGTGGATCATCCAGTGAGACAGCCACAACAGGCGGTCTTCCAGGGTTTTTAAATGAGCGGCGTCAGTAGGTTTCATGGGAGGACCTCAGAGAGTGTGTTTCGGAGCAACTTGCGCGACATTACAACTAAACTTACGGATTTTTTCACTATATCCGTCGCCAATCTTCTCGATTTGTGGTGATATTCATCAAACAACTGGAGAATCGCCATGACAATCGCCAAACTGGATTCCTACGACATTGGCATCCTGCGCGCGTTGCAAACCAACGGGCGCGCGTCGATCAACGACCTTGCCGAACAGGTCAACCTCAGCCCCTCTCCGGTGGCCCGCCGGTTGCGTATTTTGGAAGAAGACCGGATCATTACCGGCTATGCAGCCCTGATTGATGAAGCGGCCTTGGGGTATGAATTTTCGGTCTTTGTCTCGGTCAAACTGGCCCGACAAGTTGACGATGCATTGGCCAGCTTTGAGGCCGCCGTGCGCAGCTTTCCCGAGGTGGTTGATTGCTGGCTTATGACCGGAAATCGCGACTACCTTTTGCGCATTGCCACCCGCAGTCCGGCGGATTTCGAGCGTTTCTTGACAGGTTCGTTTACCAAAGTGTCCGGCGTGGCCTCGATCGAAAGTTCGGTGCCGTTGCGACGCGTAAAGGCCGGATTGTCCCGCACGCTGGACCTCTGAAGCCCTGCCAAAACTCATGCGGAAACCGCGGATTTCGGCGGGGCCAAACGGGCTCCGGGAAAGTCGACTATGGCCGAACACAGGGCTGGCAACGCACAAAGGCGCGCATAGTACGCCGCCACATATGGCAACCGATTAAGCTGCCATAATTGCCCCTGCCCGACATCCTCAGTACGGATCAACTCCGCGCCCCAAAAGAGATCGGCCATGGTAATTGTCGCGCCAAACAACCAAGGACCATTGCTGTCGGCAAGCCGATCTTCGAGCCCATCCAAGGCGTCGACAACAGCCTGACGCGCGCGGGTAAGGGCGACTTCATCGAACAGCATATCCGCTGCGAATTGCTCCTTTGCGCGCTTGGCCTCATAGGCCGCGCGCAATACAGGATCGTCGCCAAATTCCGCCAGAAGCGTATCGCAGCGGGCAACCTTGCTGGCTGCAAACGCATTTCCGGGCGCCGATGCGGGCACCACCCGAACGGCAAGATTTTGGTAGTTTGGCAGATCGTCCACCACTGCGAGCTCGGCCATAATGGCAGCGCGCAAGGCAGCGGGAACCAAGGCCCCGCCCCCCTCCGAGGCGTCCAGCATTTGACAAATGCGCAAGGAATCCACGAAAACAGTTTTGTCCTGCGCATCAACCAATGTAGGCACCACACACCCGTCACAGCCGCTTGCCTCGACCGAAGTCGTCCCTAAATGTTGGGCCGCCAATGGCACCCCAAGGCGCGCACAGCCCTGCATGCGCACGCGAACATAGGCAGGATCATACGTCTCGCCCGCGAAGATATCGAGCAGATGGGAACTATGGGAAACTTGATGATACGCCAAAACAGCGCGCACTTTTTGTGAGCATATTGAATTCGGCGCGTGGAAAAAATGGTGACGCGGGATGGCTTCAGGGCCGACAGGAACGCCCGGAAATCGCGTCGTTAATTGGGAAAGAATTTGTTGGGTGGAATCGTGTGTCAAAGTCCTACCTTCCTTTATTTCGCCTCCCGCCAATCCTGCGGTATAGGCAAAACAATAGCAGGGTCAGCCTATATAACAATAGATTAATTATAAAATAATGTATTATTTAATTGACCCAGGTCGATCCGCAAACTAGCATACTTTGAGGATCGGATTGCGTCACGACAGCGGGCACGCCCCCTGCTTGCGAGAAACGTTTGCTCCGGTCATAATCGAAAGTTGGTGATCAAGGGACGCTTCATCGCATTTAGCAAACTTGAGCATCTCTTTGACAAAGGATTACCATGACAGATTATACTATCGCCCTGCTAGTGGGCAGTACGCGCACTGGTTCTATCAACCAGAAACTGGCCCGCGCTATCAAGTTATCGGCCCCCGCCAATTTGCATTTCATCCCTGTGAGCATGGAGGAAATGCCATGGTACAACGGCGATCTGGAAGGCAAAAGACCAGCAGAGGTGAATGCTTTTACCAAGGCCATCCGTGAGTGCGACGGGGTTTGCATCGTTACGCCAGAATACAACCGCTCAATCCCCGGTGTTTTGAAAAACGCCGTTGATTGGGGGTCAAAACCACCCGCAGAAAACATCTGGCGCGACAAAGTGATCGCAATGACGGGCGCGTCTCCCGGTGGGATCGGCACCGCCGTCGGACAACAACACCTACGCCAAATCCTCGCCATTCAGGGCGCGATTGTCATGCCGGGGGAGGTCTACATCACCTTCAAATCGCCCACCATGATCGGAGATGATGGCCAGATGGACGACGAAACGCTCTCCGGGTTTATCGCCGATTTCGGGGCGCGGATGGAAAAACTAGTGGGTAAAATGACTGCGAGCTAAAAGGCCCCTTTTAATAGATCGCGCGCCAACCGACCCCTCGGATGGCGCGCTTTTTTTAGTGGACCAGCAGCGCGTCAAGTGCGGCGCGATCAAGATAGGTTCCTGACTCCACGACACCTTCGATCTGGTTCAGGTTCGCCACATCGGCCAGTGGGTCCGCGCTGAGCAAGACGAGATCCGCCGCCATTCCCGCCGCGATTTGGCCCATATCACGGTCTAGAAACTGTCCAGCATTCAACGTGGTCATTTGCAGGATTTGCAGCGGTGTCAATCCCGCCTTGGCCAACTCGGCGAATTCCTGATGCAGGCTAAAACCCGGCACCAGCCATTGACCGCCGTAATCCGAGCCCGCCAACATTGGCACACCCTCTTGCGCCATCTGAAGCGTCAGTTTCATCTGGGCATCATACATACGGTCCAACTCAACCTTCGCCCCTTCAGGCAGGCTGGCAGCAAAATCCGCAGCGATATTTTGCCACAACGCGCGCTGCTCGTCGGTGACAAAAACAAGGTTTGGATCTTCGCTATAGTGGGGGTCGTCGCCATGGTTCATCGTGCGCAATCGGATCAGGGTCGGCACTTGCCAGACGTTGTGCTCCTTCAACATACGGGCGAGCGTCGCGGCCTTGTCGGTGTCATAGCTATCGGCCATCGCGAACATGCTCGCGAATTGTTGTGGAGAAGTCGAGGGGATCGGATTGGCGATCAGCCGTTCATAAAACGCCGGTGTGGGGGGGGCGGATGGTGGTGGGGGCGGAGGCGCATTGGCGATCAGGGTACGCAATTCGTCTTCTTGACTCGAGGCGCTCAACAAAAGCGACTCGCGCGGGCCGAGATGCTCCATTGTGTCCATGCCATGCGCGGCTGCAGTCTCGGCTGAAACACTAGGTGGAAAATGCCCCGCGATGGGAATATCTAGCGCCTCGGCGGCATCCAATGCGGCCACAAAAACCTGTGGATTTTCGACAAGGATTTTGATGAAATCCGCGCCAGCCGCTTTCTGAGCCGCGATCTCTTCTACCGCCTGTTCGGGCGTGCGCACGTTGCCCCCCGTAAGGATCGCGCCCGACAACGCCAGCAAATCAGGCCCTTCAGCCACGCCGCGCTTGTCGCCGAAACCTGCCAGAAGTTCAGCGGCACTGCTCATTTGCCGATAACCCGTAACGCCGTTGGCCAGCATCACGCGCAGGTTGGTCGCACTGTCGCCAGAGGTCAGGGCATGGCTGTGCATGTCGTTATATCCGGGCACTGCAAACAATCCGCTGCCGTCGATAATGACATCGGAGGCTGCTCCTGTGGTTTTGTCGGAGGGGCTTACGGCTGCGATCAGGTTGCCTTCGATGACGATGGACATATTGGGCGTCTCGTCACCAGTTTGGGTATCTACAACCGTGACATTTTGGATAATTACGGCGGCACAGGCAAGGCCGGGTAGGACCGATAAAGCGCCAGCGCCTGCAGTTCTGCGGCAAATCTGGGAAAAAATTCGCGCCCATTTTGGTGTCATTGAAGGTTTCATTATTGTCTCCTGTGGTAAAGTTCTATTGCAAAATAGCCGTTTGCCAAATCACGAAAAATCAAGGCCCAGAAGGCGTCCGGCGTTGCCGCTGAATATCTTGCGGCGATCTACATCCGAGAGATCAAGCGCGTCGATTGCGTCAATGGTGGCCTTGATGGGGGCAAAGGGGGTGTCGGTGGCAAAAACCACTTGATCCGCCCCAAAAAACTTGAGCCCAGCATGGAGCCCCGAGGTGCCGCCCATCAAGGCCGTGTCACCATAGAACTCGCGGAAGTACTCCAAATGCGGACGCTTTAGCGCGGGCAGGACTTGGCTGTAATCCTCATCAGGCGTGCGACTGCCCAGCATTTTCATCCCATAGCCGATCCGCCCGTCGAAATAGGGGATCATCCCGCCCAGATGGTGAGTGATGATGCGCAGATCAGGATGGCGATCAAACAGGCCAGAAAACACCAACCGCGCCATCGCGATGGAGGTTTCATAGGGCCAGCCAAAGCACCACCACATCTCGAAACGTGATTTCTTTTCGGCGGCATAATCACTCATCGCGGCGCTGCGGGTCGGATGCAGCCAGATCGGCACCCCCAATTCCGCAGCAACATCAAAGATCGGCAAAAACTCAGGATCGTCCAGCGGGCGACCGCACATATTAGTGTGAATCTGGATGCCTTTGGCGCCCAATTCGGTAACCGCGCGCTGTGCCTCGGCGACCGCCCCGTCGATATCATTGAGCGCCACACTGGCGACGAAGGCGGGAAAGCGGTCGTTATGGCGCGCCACCAAATCGGCCAAGCCGTCATTCGCCAGCCGTGCGAGGCGCTGTGCAAGGGCGGGTTCGGCGACCTCCTCAAGCGTGGGTGCAGGTAGGCTGATCACTTGCCGGTAGGCTCCGACCTCATCCATTTGGCGGAACCGCACATCCAAATCGATAACCGACGGCACCCCTTTCATACGCTCGCCAAGACTGCCCAGACCCGCCGTTTCACGGATCAAAGCGTCGAAATAAGGTTGTGGAAAAATGTGGGTGTAAATGTCGATAATCATGAGAGGCTCTCTTGTACTATAAGCGTATTTTTGCGCCGGATAAGGTCAAACGCCAGCAGGCCAACACCCGAGATGACGCCCACGAGGTTGGCAATATGACTCCAGTCCAGCATCCCGACAGGCAGGAGCAGACAAAGCCCCGCCAGCCCGTAAACAATGCGTTGTGGGCCCGAAATCAGGCGCAAGCTGAAGCCTGTGAAACCCGCCGCGATCAGCCAGACAGCCGCAAGTGCTGTGGCCACATCCAGCACGGTTTCAACCAAGCCGCCCTGCATCAGGAGGCTGGGAGAATAGACAAAAAGGAACGGAATGACGAAGGCCGCCCAGCCAAACCGCATGGAGGTAAACCCCGTGCGCATTGGGTTGGCTCCACTGATGGAGGCCGCAGCAAAGGCCCCAATCGCCACAGGCGGCGTGATCATCGACAACATGCCATAATAGAAAATGAACAGATGCGCCGCGAGCGGATCAATTCCCACCTGCATGAGTGCAGGCGCAACCAGCGTGGCCAGCAAGATATAGACGCCCACCGTGGGCATCCCCATGCCCAAAACGATGCTGACCGCTCCGGTCAGGAACAGCAATGCGAGTACGCTGCCCCCTGCCATTGCCACCAAACTCAGCGCCAATGTGAAGCTCAACCCCGAGATATTCAAAACGCCGATCACGATCCCTGCGAGCGGGGCGATCATCAGGATATCCAACAGGCCGATGCCCGTTTTGGTCAGGATATCCCACAGTTTGCGCAGGTCGATCCGCTGGCCGTTATAGCCAAACAAAACACCGCTCACGATGACGGCGACCGTGGCATAAAGCGCGGCCAGATCCAGCGGCACATTGAGCCAGAAGATGCAGGTGATCAGGATTGCGAACGGAATGGGAATGTACCACCCCGCCTTGAGCACAGCACGGGCACGGGGAATATCGGACTCGGCCACGCGGGTAATGCCGTGGCGCGCGGCCTCCAGATCAACTTGGATAAAGAGGGCTGCGAAATAAATAACCGAGGGGATCAGCGCCGCCAAGGCAATCGCGCCATAAGGCATTTGGAGGAATTCAGCGATCAAAAAGGCGGCGACGCCCATCACGGGTGGCATCAACTGTCCGCCCGTCGAGGCAACGGATTCCACCGCCCCCGCCACATGCGCGCGATAGCCTGCGCGCTTCATCATCGGGATTGTGACCACGCCCGTAGAAACGATATTGGCCACGGTACTGCCCGAAATTGTGCCAAATAACGCCGAGGCGATGATGGCAATTTTTGCCTGACCGCCACGGTAGCGCCCCATGAGTGCCAAGGAAATATCGGTGAAAAACCCAGCGCCACCAGACATGAACAAGGCCTGCCCGAAGAACACAAAGGCCACCACAACCGTCACCACAACCATGGTCGGTGTGCCTAGGATCGCGCTGTTGTTCCACGCGAGATACCAGCCGAGGCTTTGTACGGACACATTGCGCCCCGTCAGCGGGCTGGGCAGCAAATGCGCCATCAAGCCCAGTGCCAGAAACCCGACAGCAACCAGCACAATGGGCAAGCCTGCCGTCCGGCGCGCCCCTTCGAGCAAGAGCGGGATCACCAGCGCCGCTGTGAGCAGCCCTGGGGGCGTTTTGACCGAAGCAATCGAAAGCTGCGGGAACTGAATGGCAAGAAAAATACAGACGACGAACCCGATGGCGGCAAGGATCACATCGTACCAAGGCGCGTGGCTGCGTCGCCGTCCTTCGCCTGCAGGCACCGCCAGATAAACCAGCGCAATTGCGACGGCCAACATGACTCCGCCAAAGGTTTCGGGATACACCAAAAGCCCCGCTCGACGCGGCAGGTCCAACGCCCAAGCCACAGTGCCCAACGGCAACAAAGCCGCCAGCAGACCAACAAGCCAACGATTGGAAAGGCCGGCTCCCGATTGTATTTCGTTCTGGTCAGACATCGCATCTACTTTCTGGAAAATTGGTCTGGGTGGCCACGAGCGGTTGCGGCCACCCAGTTTGGCTTAGCCTTTTGGTGGCCAGAGATCCGCGGTTTCGTAATAGCTCACGGCACCGGGATGATAGTCGACACCGGGGACTTCTGGCGCCATGTTGGCCGGTTCAAAGCGGTTCATCGCCTTGAAGCTTTCCGCCAGCGCAGACTTGTTGTCATGCACAACTTGGGTCAGAGCAGCGACGGTTTCATCCGGCACGGACTCAGCACAAAACAGCACCAAATCATAGGCGATGACGTTGGTTTCCTCGACGATCTGGGGCGCCGCACCAGGTTGCAGGGCAACAAACGTGGCACCAGGCAGGTTTTCCGCAAGGATCGCCTTGTTCGCATCCGACGCGTCGATTTGCAGCGCCTTCAGGCCACCAACCGAACTGTCAACTTCCAACACTTTGGCCGAACCGACCGAGAACAAGAAAGTGTCGTTGCGACCCGAAGCAAAGTCATTTGCCGCCTGAACGATGCTTTGCGCGGGGATGCTTTCAACATCATCGCGGCTCAATCCTGCCAGTTTCAGGTAGGTGTCATAGACCGCCCCAATCGCAAGTTGCGCGTTGAGTCTGCCGGGATACCGCTGGCCCTTTAGGTCTGCGATGTCATGTGCTTCGGCGTCTGTGCGGACATAAAGCGTCACCTGCGAAGGCAAAACCGCCGCCACCATGCGCAAATTTTTATGCTTGCCTTCGCTTTCGTAGAAGGCGGTGCCGTTCGTGTAGTAAGACACATCAAACGCGACGTTGATTCCGCAATCGGCCTCGCCCCCTGCAACGGCGGGCATTGGTGATCCACCCGCAGGAACCACAACCGCGTTGATATCTGTGGTGTCCGTAATGGTCTTGGCAATGGCCGAGCCGATGGAATGGGTTAGCCCGCCGGGATTGGTGGTCGAGATGGTCAACACCTGCGCCTGCGCACCGATGGCGGCACAGGTGAAGGCTGTCGTAAGTAGTAACGTTTTCATTTGGGTCTCCTCCCTAATGGTCCTTACCGGCGTGCCTTATGCAGCGTCCGGGTTGCAAGTTTGGGTCCCTCGCCCAAAGGACGAAAGGCACCGCCGATTATTTCGGTGGTATTCTTGACGAAAGCCTCGTTAGGCCGTTTGCGTGCCTGCAGCAAAATCAAGCTGCGCTTTCTGGAACGCGGCACCCACGTTGTGGAAATCAATGCAATGCCCGACGTTCTCAATGAGGGCTGCATCGACGCGCGGACTGGCTGTGAACAGGTCCGCGAATGCCGCGACGCGTTCCTTTGATGTCAACCAAAGCTTCTCATGGGCGGCTTGTCGGTAATGCACAGGCACGTCGATGCGCGCCGCAATGCCCGCAACCCGATTTTGCCACTCGCCCGTGATGTCGATCAATTCCGCGCGGGGCACGGCCGTATTGGCCATATGGCTGGCTTGGGGCATGTCCGCCGCATAGCTGCCCTCGGGGCCAAACATTACCGCGTCCTTCATTGGCGTTGGCAATTCGACAAAATATTGCTGCGGTAAGTTGGCGTAATTATCCGCATCCTCGGGCGGCGTTTCGGCCCCCACTCCAGACACCGCAATCCCTGACAACGACCAACCCGCGCGGATCGACGCCAGCGTCAGAGCAATCGCCCCGCCAATGGAATGCCCGATCACAAAAATCGGACGTCCCGCCAAACCAAGCTTGGCGATCAACGCTGGCAAAGCCGCATTCAGTGCTTGGGCATTGGCGTCAATCATATCAGGCGTATCCGGCAAGGCAGTTGACTCGCGATACCCTGGCCTGTCGAGCGCCACGATATCGAACCCCTGTGCTACGGCACGGTCGATCAACGAGTATCCCGGAATATCGAAATAGTCGCAATTATACGTGCCGCCATGGATCGCGAGGATCACTGGCAAACTGGTATCGCTGCCGCGTGCCACTTTGCCACTCAAAACCTGCGCGTCGATTTGTTCTTTGAAACTGGTGGTGTTTGCCTTCTGGTTCATTGTGTACTCCTCCCTAATTTTGTTATCCGCGATCTTTGATCACGCGGTTTTCCAGATGGCCAAGCCCCTCAACCTCCACCCGCATCACGTCCCCCACGCGCAGGAATTGCGGCGGATTCATCGCCACGCCAACACCACTGGGTGTGCCTGTTGCCAGAATGTCGCCCGGCTTGAGGGTCATGACTTGCGACAGATAGGAAATCTGCTGCCAGATGCTGTAGATCAGGTCGCGGGTATTGCCGTCTTGGCGCACTTCGCCGTTAATGAACGTGCGCAGGCGCAAGTCATGCGGATCACCGATTTCGTCCGGCAAGGTCAACCATGGGCCAATGGGTCCGTGCGTATCAAAGGATTTTCCGAGCGTCATGGTGCCTGTGCGCAATTGCCAATCACGAGCCGACACGTCGTTGGATACCATGTAGCCGCCAACAACCGAAGCGGCGTCCTCCTCAGAAACATAGCGACAGGTTTTGCCGATCACCACGGCAAGCTCCACCTCGTAATCAAGCTTTTCCGTCACTTTCGGCGACACCACATCATCAAACGGCCCATTGATACAGCTCACCTGTTTATTGAACCATAACTGGTACGGCGGAACCTCAACACCAAGCTTTTTTGCCTCCTCGCCGTGATCGGCATAGTTCATGCCAATGGCGAGGAATTTCTCGGGTTGCGGCACAGGGGCTTGCAGCGTCACGTCGGTAAGCGGGATGAGTTCGCCTGAGTCACGGGTCACTTTGTCATAGGACGCGCGCGCGGGCGCGCCAGCTTTCAAAAACGCGATAATGCTATCAGGCAGGTCAGGGGCGGCGACGGAAAGGTCAATCAAGGCATCGCCAAAAACTTTGCCGAGCCGTGGCCGCGAATTCTTCGTAAATACTGCAATTGGCATATCGGTTCCTAATTCGTTGAAAGTGGTGGGCGTGCCATTTGGCACAGTATTTTTGAGGTTAGCGGGCGTGTCAGTTCATCACCGACCCACCGTCGACGACAATGGTTTGACCCGTCATGAAATCGCTGTCTTGTGACAGCAGAAAAATCACCGCGCCGTTCAAGTCATCTGGCATCTGGTCGCGCGGCAGGCAGCGCGACGCCACTGTCATTTGGTTGATCGCTTCGGTTTCGGCGGCATCCATGATGCCCTCGCTCAACGTGAAACCCGGGGTCAGGCAATTAACGCGAATACCCGCTGCCCCAGCTTCGCGCGCAACCACGCGGGTCAGCGCGATCACGGCCCCTTTGGAGGCGGTGTAATGCAGCAATCCCGGTGTGCCTTTGAAAAGCGTTCCTGAGGCGATGTTGACGATCTTGCCATAGCCCGCCGCCCGCATCCCCGGCATCACTGCACGGATACATTCAAACGTGCCGCGCACGTTGACCTGAAGCACGCGGTCAAACTCCTCGGAGGTGATTTGTTCAAACGGTTTGGGCCGCAGCGACGCAAACATCGCCGCGTTATTGACCAAACCCGTGACCTCACCAAACTGCGCGGTCACTTCGGCGACGAAATCCGCCACTGCCGCTGCATCGGTAATGTCGCAAATGGCGCCCATCGCTTCATGCCCCGCCGCACGGATTTCGGCAACACAAGCGTCGGGTGCGGCCACATCACATAGTGCCACACGCGCGCCTTGTGCGGCGATGGCCTTGGCATAGACCGCGCCAATTCCCTGTGCAGAACCAGTAATAATTATCGTGCGATCAAACAGTCGCGACATGTTTCGTCCTTTCAGAACAGGAACAGTTCCATGCCCCAAAGCGAAATCGCAGGGACGAAAGTGATGAGCAAAAGTGCCGCAAGGAAGACCGCAAAGAAGGGCAGCACACCACGATAGATATCAAGGGTCTGCATTTTTAACGCGGATTGAGCGACAAAGATATTGATGCCAAAGGGCGGCGTGAACAGGCCAATAGCGAGGTTCAGCGTCATGACGATCCCAAAGTGAACCTTGTCGATCCCCAGCGAGTCAACGATCGGAATGAGCAGCGGTGTCAGCAATAGGATCGCCGACAGAGGGTCCATGAAGCAACCCACAACCAGCAACAGAATGTTGACCGCTATTAGGAACTGCCAAGGCGAAATCTCCATCTCGGCAATCCAAGTCACCAGCGTTTGCGGCACCTGATTGACCGTAAGTATCCACGAGAAAAGCCCCGCAGCGGCGATGATGACCAACACTTGTGCGGTGAAGAAAACAGTCGAGGTCGCCGCATCCAAGATCTCGGACCAACTGAGTTCACGATAGATGAACCGCGTAACGATCAGCGCATAAGCACAGGCCACAGCGGCGGCTTCGGTCGGGGAAAAGACCCCGCCATAGATGCCGCCCAAAACGATCACTGGTGCGCCCAGCGCCCAAGACGCGCGGCCCATCGTATAGAGAATTCGCTTAAGCGAGGGCGCCTCAGTGGTACCAAAACCACCCGCACGGGCGCGCAACATGATAAAGATCGACAGCATCGCCGCGAGGATTAACCCCGGCACAACGCCAGCCGCATAGAGACGCGGGATCGACGCTTCAGCGGCAGCGCCATAGATAATCATCGGGATGGACGGCGGAATGATAATACCAATGGCACTGACCGAGGTGATCATCCCTGCCGAAAACCTTTGGGGGTAATTGTCGGCGGTCATCGTAGGATGCATGACCTTGCCGACGGCGACGACCGAAGCCGCACTCGAACCAGAGATCGCGCCAAAAACAGTGGCGGTCCCAACCGTGGTAACGCCCAACGATCCGGGCAGATTGCCCACAAGAGAGCGCACAAAATCTACCAGCCGTTTGGACACGGTGCCGCGCGACATCAATTCGCCCGCAAAGATGAAATAGGGAACAGCCAACAAGCCCGGAGAATTCAGGGATCCCATCAAATTTTGCTGAATGGCCGTCAGCGGCATTTGCATGTAGCCCGTGAGCGCCAGCACCGATCCCGCCAACAAGACGATGAAGATGGGAAAGCCAAAAAGCAACAAGACGACGGGCACGAGGCCCAGAGCGAAAATCATCCGACGGTCCTTTTCGTTGGTGTCACAGGCGCGAAAACCACGTCCTTACCCGCGATCAGACGCAAACAGCGGAGCGCCGCGATCAACGCGATCAACACAAGACTTACGGGGATCACGATATGGATAAGCCAGACCGGAAAACCCGAGGCGTCGCTGCGCATGCCGATGGCGTGGGTCCGCGTGATATAGGGCACGGATTGAAACGCCACCCAACCACACAAAACCGCAATAACCGCCTGCTGGAATATCTGAAGGATCCTCTGTGCGGATTGCGGCATTAAGTTGCTCAGGATATCCATGCGGATTTCGGAATTGCGCCAGCCACAGACGACCGCGCCAAGCCAACCAAGGGTGATCATCGCAAACACGGCAATTTCGTCGGCCCAGAGCAACGCGCTGTTGAACACATATCGGCTGATCACATTGTAAACGCTCAGACAAACCATCGCAATGAGCATGATCCCCAGCAGTTTCAGCAGGCCGTTAGCGACCTTGTCGAGAAAATGCATAGTCTTCCCCTTGAGAAATACGACCGGGGGCAATTCTGCTCCCCGGTACCTTTATGCGGATTACTGCGAAGCAGCGGCTGCTTCTTTCAGGACCTCAAAATCCGCCTGCATTTGCGGGTTCTGTGCGACAAGACCTTCCACGATTGGATTGGAAATCGAAAGAAAGAGTTCTTGCTCCGCGTCGTTCATCCGAATGACTTGCCCTCCAGCAGCTTCCCAAGCGGCTTCTTGCGCTGGAGCACTTGCCAAGTGATCAAAAATGACAGATTCCGCTTTCATCGCCTCATCCATCACGATTTTGGCCAAATCCGGTCCAATTTTATCTAGGAAGCCCGTGTTAACAACCGCGCCAACTGTGGTGTAGTTGCCTGGCAAATAGGTGACGTTCTTGGCGACATCGGCCATTTTAAAGGCGTTGACCACACCCATGGAATTGGTGGCCGCGTCGATGGTGCCCGTTTGCAAACCGGGAACAACTTCCCCCAATGGCATGGCGACTGGTGCCGCGCCCATTGCGATGAGCGGATCGACCAAGAGCGGAGCGGCCCCGCCCGTGCGGACCTTCACGCCTTCAAAATCTGCAACAGTTTCGAGAGGCTCTTTTGAGACAACAACCCCCTGCCCGTCAATCACGATCACCAGTGGTTTCACACCGGCGGCCGCGCCGAATTCAGACAGCATCTGGCGCGTTTCTGGCTGTTGGTAGGCGCGCATTGCATTTTCGGGAGAGTTGAACAATCCGCCTGCATCTAGCACCTGAAAGCGCGGGTCGAGCGCGTTGAAAAAGCCGATGATCGAAAAGGAAACTTCAATCGTGCCCATCGAAACACCCTCAACCGCAGCTGGAAGCTGGCCGAGCTGGTTGGCGGGGAACAATTGCACGTCTATCTGTCCGTTCGAACTTGCTTCGACACCTTTTTCAAAGGCGACCATCCACGCGTAAACCGGATCTCTCTCGGTTGGCGGAATTGGCGCGGATACTTTTAGGACATGGTCCTGTGCGCTTGCGATCTGTGGTACAATCGCAGCAGTAGCCCCTGCGATCAATGCAACGGCAGTTACAGTTTTAATGCTCATTCTATCCTCCCTTATACTGTACGCCTGCGCCCCGTTTGGGCAACAAATCGACGCACAGTTCTCCCTCTTTTAAGCAGTACCATGGGGTCTGTCCCCACCGAAGATATGATCGGGCGTCAAGTGATGCCAAAACGGTATCAAGTAATCAAAACAACGAAATGGCGTGGCTGCGCATTGAACATTATCCCGTCTATTCAGCATGTTCCATGTGAATACGGCGACGTTTACTGTCGCAGAAAACGCGCCAAACTTTGGCATATGGGCCCGTGATAGCACGGATTTCATGCCAATGGCGCATTATGACAAGTATTGAGCTGCCAGCGCGTTCCGTCGTGGTTCCAGACCTGTGTCGTCATGGCCGTTACATCAAGCACCTGCTCTGTATCGCGCACGTCGATTATCTGGGTGAGCCGCCCCGTCATCACGGCTGTATTGCCAAAGAACCGAATTCGAAGCGGGCCGCGTTCGATATTGCGAAACCTATACTTATCGCGAAATCCGCTCAGATATCCTTCTTTTGTATCCACCTGCCCTGTGAGGTGAATATGAACAAGATCATCCGTCAATAAATTCGCGAGACCGTTATAATCACCCGCCATAAGCGCGGCACACCGCAGCATTTCTATGGCTTCTAGTTCCGCTGTACGTCCTGCTGGCATGATCCCCCCTTTGGTTCTGTATCGTTTTAGAAACCATTGGCGACCTTGGCGCGATCCACATTTCTTTTCGACGATAGGTTTCTGGTATCATCAACGAAAATACGCGAAATCAAGGGGAGCGATAATTTTCTGGTATCAGCAAAGGTGGTTTTCCATCTGCCCCATGTGGAGAGGCCGTGACAGAGTTTCACTGACCGATCGAGTTTGCGTCCTAACGGGTTGCGCTCGTCTATACTGGGAGGAGAAACCATTGAAGAAACCAAAACCAATCGCGCAGAAACCAATACTGCACCACGTAACATTCAAAACAACACGCATGCAGGAAATGATGGACTGGTACGAAGCCGTGGTAGGCTGCGCACCCAATTTCGTTTTTGAAGGTGCCGCCTGGACGACGAATGACACGGCAAATCACCGGATTGCCTTTCTCGCCACCCCTGGGATCAAAGCCGATCCCGATAAGATCGTCCATGACGGTATCCATCACACGGCCTTTGAATTTGGCACGCTCCAAGGGTTACTCGACAATTATGAACGTCTGGCCGAGGTCGGCATTCTCCCGCACATCAGCCTCGACCACGGGCTTACGATGTCGTTCTATTATGTCGATCCCGACGGCAATAGCGTTGAGTTGCAAAGCGACAACTTTGGCAACTGGATTCACTCCGCGCATTGGATGCAGACATCGCCCGAATTTGCACGCGAGCCTATCGGTGTCGAAGTTGACCCGCCCAAACTGATCAAGGCTCTGAAGGACGGGGTTGCCCAATCCGATCTGCTGAAGATGTCTCGTGCTGGTGATTTCCTACCTGACACACCCGGCGACATCCGCTTGCCCAGCTGATCCCCAAACGCCGCGGCAGAGGCAACTCTGCCGCACGAAAATTGACGCCAAGGGCCCTTTGCGCCTTGGCCATCGGAGGCACTTTCACAGATGTCAGACCTACCTAGCGCCACAAAAGTGGCAATCATCGGCAGCGGGCCTGCGGGCCTCGCCCTTGCCATTGAGCTTGGCTATCGCGGCGTGCCTTGCGTCATTCTCGAACGCAGCGTCCGCGCAGGCTATGCGCCACGTGCCAAAACGACCCACTCACGGACTCGCGAACACATGCGCCGCTGGGGGATCGCCGATAAGCTGGCTGCCGCCTCGCCCTTTGGCGTTGAGTACCCTTCGCACGTTAATTTCGTGACCCGACTGGGCGGACATCTGTTGCACCGTTTTGAACACGCGCTCGATTGCAAGGCTGAGCGTAACGAGGAATTTTCCGAGCACGGCCAATGGATTCCGCAATACAAGCTTGAGAAAGTGCTGATTGATCACGCCTTGTCATTGCCGGGTGTTGAAATCTGCTATGGCCAGACATTCACAGGCTACACAGCCCTTGATGGCGGCGTATCGGTACAGCTTTATGACAGTGCCACCTCTCGCGACTGGGAGTTGTCGGCGGAATATCTTGTGGGAGCAGACGGGGCCGGAAGCGCCGTTCGCGACGCCATTGGCGCCAAGATGGAAGGCACCTACGGCCTCTCACGCAATCTAAACGTCATTTTCCGTGCGCCCGAATTGGCCGCGAAACACCCACACGGCGACGGCATCATGTACTGGCAAATCAACCCCGATTTTCCAAGCCTGATCGGGCCGATGGACACGGGTGATCTCTGGTATTTCATGCCGACCGGCATTGATGCGGCCAACGCCCCAAGTCTGGAGGCCGCTGCGGATATGATCCGCGCGGCGACCGGAATTGACACCGAAATTGAGGTGCTCAGCTCTGACGAGTGGGTCGCGAGCAAGTTGCTGGCCGACCGGTTTCGCACGGATCGCACCTTCTTAATCGGCGATGCGGGCCATTTGCATCCACCGTTTGGCGGGTTCGGGATGCTGCTGGGGATTGGGGATGCCGTTGATATCGGCTGGAAACTCGCCGCGGTGCTTCAGGGGTGGGGCGGCACGGCCCTACTCGACAGCTTTGAGGTTGAGCGCCGCCAGACCGCGCAATTTGTGCTGGATGCCGCCGAGGCCAACCACACGATCCTCGCAAACCAGCTGATCCTACCGCACATCGAAGAAGACACACCAGAAGGTGTCGCCGCACGCCAAGAAGCGGCGGAAATGGTGCGCAAGCACAAGCACGGCGAATTCTATGCCCGTGGAGTGGTGTTGGGCTATTGTTACTGCAATTCACCCGCGATTATAGATGACGGCACGCAAAAAGACTGGAAGCGGTCGATTGACTATACGCCCTCGGCCACGCCGGGTTGCATCGCGCCGCATTGTTGGCTCGCGGACGACTCGTCGCTTTATGATCATTTTGGTCAGGGGTTCACGCTGTTGATTACCGATAAAGTTGACGCGCAAGAGATCGCAAAGGCGCGCAAAACGGCCGAAGACGTGGGCATGCCACTGACCGTATTTGCTCCAAAAGACGGGCGACTGGCCAAGCTCTATGGCGCGCCTTTGGTCTTAATTCGTCCCGATCAACATGTTGCATGGCGCGGAGAAGTGGTGCCAACGGTCGACGTTTTCGAACAACTCATCGGACGTCGCAGTTCGCTCAAAGCATAGGAAAAGGGATTACAATACAGCTGCGCCATCGGATTTGCGGCTGTGTTGTAGACCCGCGCGGCGGAACATGTCGAACATACATTCCGCCAGCGGTGTGAGCGAAAGATCGACACGCCGCACAAGGCAGATCGGTGCCGCTTCCAGAACATCGGTGATTGGCAGCACGTCAAACAACGCGCGATCAACGGGCGCATTCAACACCTGCATTGGAACTGAGGTCAGCAAATCGCTATTGGCCACCGCCAGCAGGGTCGCCGTAGAAGATGTGGTATGCATAATGATCCGTGGCATCGGCAACCCAAGCTGAACAAATGGTCGCTCAAAGTCGCCCTCACTTTTACGGTCGTGCAAGGCCTGTTTGACCCATTCGGCCTCCCCAAGCTGACGAATCGATGTCGCCTGCGCAAGCGGATGGCCTTTGCGCGCGATAACAACGCGCATATTCTGGAACAACACTTCCGACGTCACGCGGCTCCCCCGTCCGGTATCCATAAAGGGACCAACGAAAAAGTCGATTTCACCGTTGAGCAATTGACCCTCTATTGGCGCATAAAAGCTCTCAACGAACTTCATGACAGCGCGAGGGTGGGTGCGGCGAAAACTCATCACCGCTTGCGGCATCATGGCGAAAGTAGAAACCGCCGACATCGCCACGCGGACTTCTCCGACCATTTCGCCCTGCATTTGACTGATTTCTTCCGTCGCGCGCCGCAGTTCTTCTTCAACGGTGCGGGCCCGTTTGAGCATGGCCAGCCCCATCGTTGTGGGCAACATGCCAAACTGGTGCCGTTCAAACAAGGGAACGCCCAACTCCCGCTCCAATTCGCGGATGCTGCGCGTTATCGCGGGCTGAGTCACGCCTAGATGACGCGCCGCCGCGCGCAAACTGCCGGTGTCAGCGGTCGCAATTAGGTCCCTGATCTGGGTTAACTTCACGGGCCGATCTCCTAAAATGCGCCTGACGGTAAACCGCTTCTACCTCTCTTGCCCTCCGAATAATAGGTTGTGCCGCCTGAAAACGATAACGTTTCTTCTTGGGTGGGTTTTACTCTGGCTAGGACTCATAATTCGTGATGAAATCTTTGGGAATTTCTGGCCCCCACAGGTAAATCGAGTCCTCTGGCGGATGGTCGCCCGCCTCCCAATCGTGATCGACAGGAATATAGTCGATGTCGGCGGAATATTCCGAATAGCTGCCCCATGGATCTTTGACATAATGGAAGTAATTCGACCCAAGCACGTGCCGTCCAAGGCCCCAACCTTTGTCAAATCCCTTGTCTGCCATTTGCGCCGCACCCAAGCCGATTTCATTGATGCCGCCCACGTCCCAACTGCAATGATGCAAACCGGGAGCGTCAGATTTTGCAAAGGCGACCAGATGGTGATCCGAGCCGTGAATCCCATGCATAAAACAAATACCATCGCCAGACTGGTCGCTCAAACGCAACCCCAATGTACGGCTGTAAAAGCGGATGCAGGCCGGAACATCGGGAGTAAAAATAAGCAGATGCGCCAGCCGATGTGGCTGGACCTTGGGCGCATTGCAGCGCTGCATTGAGCCCATCACACCCGCCGCCGACGAAGGAACACTAAAGTCCGCCTTTTGTGTTGGGCTTGTTTTTTCAGCAATCTTGACCTCAATCAAAACACCGAAGGGATCGCGAAACCAAATGCCATTGCTGTCAAAACCGAGCGGCGCATCCATGATCGGCACTCCGTCCGCCTCAATTCGTCGTTTCATCGGCTCGAAGTCTTCTTCAAATATCGCAAAACTAAGATGGTTGAGCTTCTTGCGACCAGCCTCCCCAAGGGACGCCCAGCGTTGGGTCGACCCGAAGGTATAAAGCCCCAACCCCTCCCCCTCTTCGCGCACATCTAGGCCGAAGCTGGTGTAAAAATCCTGTGCCACCCGAAGATCAGGCACTACCATGTGAAAGGTGTCCATCGAATGAATACCCAATTCGCCGGGGCGCTTGGTGATGCCGACTTTGCCAGTGATTGCAGTCATGGTTTTCTCCCTTAACTCAGGCGGATTTGGTGAGTGGCTGTAAAATTTCGTCGTGCACAGGGTTGGATAACTTACCGAGGCCCGTAATCTCGACTTCGCAGACATCGCCGTCAACCATCCAAAGCGGCGGCTTGCGCGCAAGACCAACCCCTGAAGGTGTTCCCGTGACGATAACATCACCGGGCTTCAAGGTCATGAACTGCGAACAAATCGAAATGGTTTGCGCAACAGAGAACACCATATCATCAATCTCGGCCTGCTGCACCACTTGGCCATTGAGGCGGGTTGTCAGTGCTAACCCGAGACAGCCCTTGGGTAACGCGTCCGCCGTGACAAAATAGGGTCCGAAGGCGCCTGTGTTGTCGAAATTCTTGCCTGCGGTCCATTGCGGCGACTTGACTTGATAGTCGCGGATTGAGGCATCGTTGAAGATTGAGTATCCCGCGACATAATTCAGCGCATCGGCCTCGGACACTTTGGACGCTTCGGCCCCGATGATCGCGACCAATTCACCTTCATAATCGAGTTGGTTCGACACTTGTGGACGGATGATTGAGGCACCGTGCCCCATAAGAGACGAGTTGAAACGGCCAAACAGGGTTGGAAAAGTTGGCTGTTCAAAGCCGCTTTCCGCCGAGTGATCGCGATAGTTCAGCCCAACACACACAATTTTCTCGGGGTCTGCCACAGGGGGAAGATACGTGACCGCCGCCATGTCGATAACGGGACCATTCCCAAGCGCCTTTGCCGCGGCTTTGAGGGCCGGCGCTCCGGCGCGGATCAATGTCAACAGATCGCCGGGAAACCCTTCGTCCTGTGCCATAAGGCCACGAAACGCGCCCTCAACCTCTATGGCGAGCCCGCGCTGCCCAGCAAATTCGAATGCGGCAAATTTCATGTCAGTTCCTCTGATAAGACAGGGAAACCATAAATTGAAATAATGTATCAGTCAATTAAAAATATATTATTTACCGTATCTCGCAGTTGTGACTGTTGAATGGGCAACAGTATACTATTGCGATATAGTAGATGTTCATGAAATAGGTATCGGCAAAAGGGGATCAACCTATGGCGGCCAAGACTCAGAACCTAACAGCGCAGGCCTATGAAAAGGTCCGTTCGGATATTCTGGCCTGTCGCCTGCGACCTGGCGAAAAAATAAAAATATCTGACCTCGTGAGTGCCCTTGGCTTCAGCCTTGGTGCTGTGCGCGAGGCATTATCCCGTCTTACTTCTGAAGGGCTTGTGGTGGCTGAACCCAACAAGGGGTATCGCGTTGCCTCGATCACACAATCGGAGTTGGAAGACCTTACCAAAACGCGCATTCTTATCGAATGCTGTTGCCTCGAAAATGCTATCGAGAATGGCGATTTGAAATGGGAAACCGGCATTGTTTCAACGCAGTTTGAACTGTCCCGGATCAGCCTCCAAGATCCGAACGATCCCGACCGTGTCAACGAAGACTGGGCCGCGGCGCATAGTCGGTTCCATGCAGCTCTGGTATCGGCCTGTGACAGCCCGTGGTTGCTGCGCATTCGCGAGACGCTTTTTGCGCAATCCGAACGATATCGCAGCGTGTCCGTTCCCCTAGACAGTCGCAAGCGCGATGTGACCGCCGAGCACAAGGCGATTGCCGATGCCGCGATCGGTCGCGACAAAACCGCCGCGAGTATTGCGATGCGAGAGCATCTCGAACTTACCACGCGCATCCTGATTGACGCCGTCGTTAGCGACGGCGCTTTGGAAACAAAACCCATGCACAAACAGTCCTAACCCACGTTTTCTAGCGGGTATCAACCTCACCTTCTTCGCGAAGATTTGCCTTGATACTTCCGCCTTGATCGCTCGGATCGAATTAACCTTCGCAAGCCTTTTTCGTGTTGTGCCCCTGCAAATTCAGCCATACCCTGCACCGAATTTTACCCCTCCTTTTTCTAAAGGCACCCGTTGAAAACATGATGAAAGACACAATTTCAAAGCTATTAAGAGAGCCATTACTGCATTTCATTTTTGTTGGTGGACTCGTTTTTGCAACCTTTGCAGCGCTCAACGAGCGGCCAGTCAAACAGCAGGAAAACTTGCTTGTCGTGGATAACGCGGATCTGGTGCGCATCGCGGAACAATTTCGCGCCACTTGGATGCGGCTCCCCACACAAGACGAGATGGCCGGAATGGTCGACGGCTTTGTTCAAGAAGAAGTCTTGGTGCGCGAGGCATTGGCCTTGGGGCTTGATCATGACGATGCTGTAATCCGCCAGCGCCTTCGGCAAAAGATGGATTTCATAACGGGCGTCAATACAGTGGGTGCGCCCCCTGACGAGGCCGTGCTCAAAGCCTATTATGACGCAAATACTGCAAATTACACCCTAGATCCCATTGTTACTTTTGAACAAATCTACCTCGGCCCGAACGCCACTGACGCCCAGATTTCGGCGACACAAGACGCGGTTCGCAATGGCCAACCGACCGAAGAATTAGGCGTTCCAACCTTGCTCCCCTCAACGCTCAAAGGCTCCACGCGCGCCAATGTGGATCGCAGCTTTGGCATCGGGTTCTATGACGCAATCAACGTGACACTGTTGGAGCAGTGGCAGGGGCCAATCGTGTCGTCCTTCGGTGTTCATCTTGTGCGCGTCGAAAACTTCAAACCCGCTGAAACCGTGCCCCTTGAATCCATTAAAGAGCGGGTTACACAGGACTGGCAAACCCAAAACGCAGAAGCCGAAAAAGCGCAAAACATCCACAACCTGCGCGCAAGGTATGACGTGCAAGTTGGTGATTATAGCGCGTTGTTGACGCAATGATCCGGCTTATTCTTGTTGGCCTCATGCTGGCCTTCTTTGGAGCGCCCGTTCCGTCGACTCACGCACATGCGCTTGAACCCGGATATCTGGAACTCGAACCTTTAGAGGCCGAAAACTGGCGCGTCACATGGCGCAAACCCGCCGTTTCGGGGCGACCTATGCCCATCGAAGCCGTGTTGCCGGAAAACTGTGCGTACCAACGCCCCCCGAGCACCCAATTCGATGGCTACGCGTATATCTCGCGCTGGACGACGGAATGCGTGGGCGGATTGACGGGCAACGAGATCACGATTGAAGGGTTGGAAAACACCAATACCGACGTGCTCGTGCGCTATACCCTCGATAGCGGAACTGGGCAAACGATGCGCCTGACGGCACGTACACCGTCCTTTGTGATCCCCGCTACACCAAGTACCTTTGGCGTTTTCTCAAGCTATGTGGCGCTGGGGGTTGAGCATATCCTTGGCGGGATTGATCACCTCGTGTTTGTGCTTGCCCTGTTGTTGCTCATCCGAAATTGGCGTCCCTTGGTGGCAGCGATAACGGCCTTTACTGTCGCCCATAGTATATCCCTCGTGGCGGCAACGCTTGGCTGGGTCACGCTCCCTGCGCCTCCCATAGAAGCGGTCATCGCGTTGTCGATTATGTTCCTCGCCTCGGAATTGGTGCAACAATCCAAGGACCACCAAACGCTAACTGTGCGCTACCCTTGGGCCGTGGCGTTTGCTTTTGGTTTGCTGCACGGCCTCGGTTTTGCTGGCGCTTTGGTCGAAATCGGCCTGCCCGAGGGCGACATCCCACTGGCGCTATTTTCTTTCAACATAGGTGTGGAAATCGGCCAACTCATGTTCATTACAGTTGTGCTTTCGCTCGGATACTTGTTGCTCCGCTTGGCCCCAAAAATCGCCAGAAAAGCATTGCAACCACAGGGCGTCGCCCTAATCACCATTGGCTATGGAATTGGCGGCGTGGCGGCTTTTTGGTTTGTGCAAAGGCTAGCGCTGTTTTGAACACGCCATCATGTACGGCCCCCTGAAGGTTTAACGCTGGCGCGTTTGGTCGACCGCCGCTGTGTTGCAGGTGTTGAACAAAACACGGACGGAACCTGAATATTCCCAACCACTTGGCCGATAAAACGAGCTGGAGCAACCAGATATGGTTACGCGCATTGAGCGCAGTTTGCATCGCTTCCTGTCGGGGTATAGATCAAAAAGGCGGCGCTACTATGGAGGTTGCCAGAATGCCGGCTGACCACGAGGGTGATCGTGGTATCGCCCAAACCCGACGACGTGTCTCAAATGAGAATGCCCGAAAAGGATTCGCGTAACCTCAGAAAATAGTTTCCTAGCCCGCCTTCGACCGCAAACAAGGGTGTCGCATCGCTCATGGGCCCGATGAATTGGCGTAGAGGATTCATCTGAGAGCCTTTCTTTTGGATCGTCGCAGCAACCTCTGGCATCAACGGTGAAACATTGCACACAGCCTCGGAATTTCAAGGACGCGCGCGGCGTAAAACGATGGGGATTCATGGGGAAAATCAGTGTCCGCCTCCCCCCGAGAGCATGGGCGCGCCAAAATATTAGGTATATTTTCAAATCAATACGTCGATAATACGCGGCGTGTGCCACCAAGCGCATCCACCCACCCTTTGATACTCGGATGTGTCCCAGATTGGCACCATCAGGGTCTTTCTCGGCATAGGCGGTATGTGCAGGAGCTAACATCCTGAACAGTGCTTTTGAACGATTCATCAACCACGGCACGCGCATAGCTTTCGGGTGTCTCAAGTTCGGCAGCACCCGCCGTTGTGGCGCCCATTCGTGCCGCACTAAGGACCATATCATTTATTTTTCTCCCTTTATCTGTTGATGACTTTTTCAAGGAGGCGGCCGGAGTTTCAAATCCAGCCGTCCGAAAATCTGGATCGATGCGCCTTCCCACACTCAGAGTTGGCCCCACAGACCAAACGTTTCGATAGATCATTTAGCCCTTTAGGGTGCACCAAATCGGCGAGGTAATGGCCCGATCTTGTGTTTTGAAGGGGACCGTCACGGAGAGATCTGGGTCGTACTTCACGCGATCATCCGCCGTCCAGTACGGGGTCAGAATTTCGACAACGCGAGCGTAATAGAACGCCTTGAGAGCAGGAGCAAAATCTGAGTCTGCCCATACTATCCCCAACTCAGCCGCGCCAGCTGAATTGGTTTTGCTTGGGGTCGCATAATGCATAGACCAGAAACTCGGGCGAACGTCCTTCTTCGGTCGCGACAACAAGGTCGCTCCCCATCGCCCCCCCTTTGCTATCGCCAACGACCGCGAAGTCTCGACGCAGGGCGTCATCGTCTTCGAAATCCCAGCCAACATATCGGCAATTTTCGCTTAGCTCGCGTCAAGGTTGCAATATTTCCATGTTTCAAATTCGGCAGATTCATCGTCAGGAGAGAGAAAAGAATGTGCTTCGCCCTCGCCCTTCATAGGGATGGCTTCGTAAAGGCATTCCCATTTCTGGCGTTGCGCGGCATAGCCTGCGTCCAGCGGAGCGCCATCGGCAAAACCGACCTGAAGTGCGAACAACATGCCACTCGACAGGTTCCCGTTGTGTGGAATCGCTGCCACATCACCGCCCGTTTTGTCCAAATAGTTTTACAACCACCCCCAAAGTTTGCGCGGATCAACCGCCCCCATTGGGTGCGTCGTGGTACAGGGTTCGACTTGGCCAGCGCGCTCAGGTCCGTCGCGGAAAATAACGATGCGGTGGAGGGTGAACATGCTTAATCACGCGCTGGTTTTGCTGCGATTAATCGGGCACGAGCCCCTTTTCGGCATGGGCTCAGAGGGGGGGAAATTCAATTCCGATCGCCCAGTTGGAACTTGGTGAAATGGTGGGTTCGCGCAATGCCGGTGAAACTGCATTGCGCGAACCCACCCTAAACGGGGCAATCCACCGTGATTACGGCACTATCATTGTCCTCGATCGCAAAAAGCGAATGGACTGAGACCACAGATCTAGGCGGAGGCGTGCCCAGCCTAGAAATGGCACCTTCCTAACGACCCGTGATACCTGGAAACGCGAGGAGCAGGCCGAGCGCGATAATTTGCAACCCGATGAACGGAAGAAGCGATTGAAAGATTTCCCCCAGCGAGATGTCTTTGGGCGCAACGCTTTTGAGATAAAACGCGGCGGGACCAAATGGTGGCGATAGAAAACTCACCTGCATATTCATGGCAAACACAACGCCAAACCAAACAGGGTCATAGCCGAGCGACACGACAATCGGCACAAAGATTGGCATCGTTAAAAGGGCGATTCCGACCCAATCAAGGAACATCCCAAGCACAAAGAGGATGGCCATCATAAACAGGATAATCAAAATAGGCTCGTCAGAAATACCGGTGATGAGCGACGAAACAAAATTGATACCGCCCATCAAATTGAACACGCCAACCAAGGCCGTGGCCCCGATCCCGATCCAAACGATCATCCCAACGGTTGCAAGGGTTTGCCGCGCCGCGCCGAGCAGCAAACTCGTTGAAAACTCGCCTCGGATTATGGTGGACAAGGTAACGCCAAACACACCCACAGCGGAGGCTTCGGTCACGCTGGCAATGCCGCCATAGATCGACCCAAGCACAAAAAACACAACCAACCCCGGCAGGAACAAACCTTTGAGAAGACGCAGTTTTTCTGCTCTTGGGATTTCGCCCTGTTCTGGAATTGGAGCCAGTGACGGGTTTAGGTAGGCGCGAATGAGGATGTAAACGACATAGAGACCTGCCAACATCAATCCGGGGAGGAAGGAAGCCGTGAAGAGATCGCCAATCGACACGTTTGCGGTAAGCCCGTAGACGATCAAAACGATGGACGGTGGGATCATCGTGCCCAACGCGCCCCCTGCGCAACACACGCCGATAGCGAGTTTGCGGTCATACCCAAGGCGCAACATTTGCGGCAAAGCGATAAGGCCGAGAAGCACAACTTCTCCACCGATAATGCCAGACATCGCTGCGAGAATGACCGCAACAAGCAAGGTTTGAATGGCGATGCCGCCGCGCAATCGTCCGCCAACCAGCCGCATAGCATCAAACAAATCGCGCGCGATGCCCGACCGATCAAGGATGGCGGCCATCAAAACAAACATTGGTACGGACACGAATACAAACGAATTCACAAAGCTGAAAATCCGGCTGGTAATCAATGGAACGGCCATAGGTCCGAACCAACCCAGAGCGAATATCAAAGCGACCAAAAGGGTAACGAACGCCAGCGGCATGCCGGTAATGAGCAAAAGCAACAGCGCGGCGAACATGGCGAATGTCGCCCATTCAATACCCATAGCCTTGAAGTCTGTGAGGAGGGAAAGCCATTCCATGTTAGCTATCTTTCTTTTTGTAGTAGGAAACGGCCAACACTAGAAATTGAATAGCCATGAGGCACAGGATAATAAGTAGAAAGACTTTCAACAGACCCGGCGTTGGGGGGTTCCACGCGGAGCCGGACGTCTCCAAGCGAAAATCGCCAGCGGGTGTCCAAATTGCGCGTTTCACGCCTTGCCACGCGGCCCATGCGAATATCACCGACGCCAGAAAACTTGTGAGGGAAATCGCGATGTCAAAATGGCGCCGAACGGGTTTGGACAGGTAATCATAGATCAAAACAACACGGATATGGCTGTTGCGCGACACCACATAGAGGCCACCGAAGACAAACGCGCTGGCGTTCAGAAAAATCACGGTCTCGTGGGCCCAAATGGTGGGAGCATTCAGCACATAGCGCAGAAAAATTTCGAGGATCAGAATGGCTGCGGAGATTAAAATTCCGATGGCAAAGATGATGCCCACAGAATTAATGACTTGCCCCAATGCCCCTGAGTCCGGGTCAGCGCCTTCCTCTAAATGCAGTTTTTTGATTTGATCTTGGTCCATTGGGTTCACATCCCTTGAAAAAACGGCCCCGCCGAAATGACGGGGCCGCTTGTGGTTTAGATTACTCGGAAATCATGCCTTGCGCTGCAAGATATGCAGTGAGCACATCAAAAACGCGTTGTGCATTGTCCGAACGTGTCGCCACTTTGCTCCACTCACCCTGTGCAATCGTGCGGAATTTGGCGCGCTCTGCTGCGGACCAGTTGTGCACTGTGATTTCTGGGTTTGCGTTCGCTTCGGCAACAGCAATCGTATCGCGTGCGGCCAGTTGGCTCACCATATTGTTGGCGAAATCACGCACCGACATTTCTAGGATGGCGTGGATATCCGCAGGCATACTGTCCCATGTCGCTTTGTTCATCGACACTTCGACGAGTGGCATGGAGTGGAAACCGGGGTAAACGGGATGCTTGGCAACATCATGCATACCCTGCTCTTGATTGGTCGAGAACACGGTATAGTCAGCCGCGTCGATCACGCCTTTATCAAGCGAGGTAAACACTTCCGAACCGGGCAAATTGACCGGAGCCGCGCCTGCTGCTGCAAACACTTGCTGAACGAGGCCTTCTGGCGCCCGCATTTTCAAGCCTTTGAGATCGTCAACACCATCCAAGGGTACTTTTGAGATAAACGCTTCAAGGCCAGGGGTTGTGGCCCCGATAAAGTGCAAACCATAAGGCTCGACCAATTCGGCCATCAGTTCATTGCCGCCACCGTATTGCATAAACGCAAACATTTCATACGGTGAAGACCATGCGCCAACGGGGTTCGCAATTAAGCCAAACGCCGCATCTTTGCCCGTGAAGTAGGACGTATCGGTGATGTGACCGTCGATGATCCCTGCGGCAACCGCATCTTGGGTTTCTGTGTGTTGGACGATTGAGTTTACTGGCAACATTTCAACAGTAACCCGTCCACCTGTGAGGACGCCAACGCTGGCGGCCCATTCGCTTTGCAAACCAAAGTTAGGGTTGCCAGCGGGATCGGACGATTGAAAGCGCAATGCAAAGTCTTGTGCGAAAGCGCCTGAGGCGGTCATTGCAAGTGTCGCGGCAATCGCGAGTGATTTTACGTTTAGTGACATTGAGTTACTCCCTGATTTCAATGATTTATCGGATCGTTTCGTTAGAGGTGGCAAAATACGCGCGCACGGCATTTTCCACATCGGTCTGCACTTGATCTTTGCTGCCCGTAATATCGACAAAAAGAGCGTGTTCCTCTGGTGTCGGAGGTTCAAGCGTTTCGATTTGACTGTCAAGCAGCGTCGTGGGCATAAAGTGATCGCTTCGTTGCTTTAAGCGGTCAGCGATCAAATCTCGGTCACCGTGCAGATAGACAAACTTGACGCAGCCAATGCGACTTTGAAGCAGGTCGCGATACGACCGCTTGAGCGCCGAACAAGCGACGACAACGTTGCCCTTTGCGCGGGCAGATTCCGTCGCATCCCCTATGCTCTCAAGCCAAGGGATGCGCATGGCATCGGACAGTGGAATTCCCGCGGACATCGCTGTGATATTTTCACGTGGGTGATAGGTGTCGGCCTCGATATACGTCGCAGGCAAGCTCACTGAAAGCGCTTGGCCGATTGACGTTTTGCCAACACCGCAAACACCCATAATTACAAACGCTGCATTCAAGTCTATCTCCCCCCATGACCAAGACATGTTTAAATGATTGCGCAATCATTTGTCAAAAGAAATATCTTTTCTAGCTGGAAAAGCTTATACGTCATTACAAACAAGGAGAATTGAGGATGAAGAAACCAACCTTGATCGATGTCGCACGTATTGCAGACGTTAGCGCAATCACTGTTTCAAGGACTTTGCGCGATCCAGAACGGGTTTCCGAATCGACACGCATCAAAGTGCAAGCGGCGGTAGAGGAGCTTGGATACGTGCCAGACAGCGCGGCTTCTACGCTGGCCTCAAAACGTTCCACTGTGATTGGAATGCTCGTCCCTTCGTTCTCCAATAATGTGTTCTCACAAGTCTTGGCGGGCGCCTATGACGCCATTGAAGGCACCAAATATTCGATCCAAATTGGCAACACACGCTACAGCGCCCTCAAAGAAGAAGAGATGGTGCGCAGATTTCTTACGATGAAACCTGCGGGTATGATCGTCGCCGGGGTCGACCAAACAGAAATGACCCGCAAACTCCTCAAGGCCACCGACTGTCCCGTGGTGCAAGTGATGGATATTGCCGACGATCCAATCGACAGTATCGTTGGGTTTTCCAACTTCCAAGCCGCAGCAGAAGCCACTTATTATATGATTCAAGAAGGGTTTCGCCGGATCGCCTTTGTCGGAACGCGCATGGACCCTCGCACACAAATGCGAATGGCGGGATATCGGTCTATGATGGAGAAATCAGGCCTGTATGACCCTGCCCTCCAGATAACGACGCAAATCAAATCGAGCGTGGAAATCGGGCGGCACCTCTTGGGTGACATTCTATCAACGGTTCCCGATTGCGACGCCGTTTTCTGTAACAACGATGATGTCGCGGTCGGAATCGCGTTTGAGTGCGAAAGACGCAATATCCGCATCCCTCAAGATATGGGAATCTGCGGATTTAATGATTTAGGAACGACATCTCAAATGAATCCAGCGGTAACTTCTGTACACACACCGCGCGTTGAAATTGGCAAAGTTGCGGCGCAAATCGTTATCGACGCCAACGCAAAAATCGAGACCAAAAGTGAAAAAATCTATGACCTTGGCTTTGAACTGAAAAAAAGGGCATCCACAAATCTACGGGGGGCCGCGTTCCGATCCCGCTGAGAGATTTAAAGTCAACGATAGGGAACGAGATCAACCGGAAACCAAAATGGCTTCCGGTTTCAATCTAGGTCAATCAGCCACTGCGGCGGGCGCTTTCCGGATCGTCAGATTGCTCTGATGGCACGAGGGCACGCACCAGTTTGCGCATGTCCAGTAAGCCAACTGGCTTGCCGTCCTTCATCACACGATAGCTAAGTGCTGTGTCGCCCTCCGACAGGGCAATCACAGATTCCAGCGTGTCATCATGATCGATGTCACCTGCCCGCTCCCCCGGTGCATCTGGTGTCTTAAGCATGACAGATCGCACCCGCAAAACCCGCGCGCGATTGATATCACTCACGAAATCTTCGATGTACGGGTCTGCAGGGTTGAGCAAAATGTTTTGCGGCTCCCCCTGTTGGACAACAAAACCGTCCTTGAGGATGACCAGATGGTCCGCAAGCTTCAACGCCTCGTCCAGATCATGCGTGATGAAAACAATTGTTTTCTGCAACTCGGCCTGCAACTCGTTCAACAGGTTTTGCATGTCGGTCCGGATCAAGGGATCAAGAGCCGAAAACGCTTCGTCCATCAACATAATGTCGGAGTTACTGGTCAACGCGCGCGCGATTCCCACCCGTTGCTGCATCCCGCCTGACAGTTGGTGGGGATACTGCTCGCCCTGCCCTTGCAGCCCGACGCGATCAAGCCACTTGCGGGCCTCATCCGCATATTTGCGTTCGCTCTGCCCTTCGATGGACGGCGCAAGGCCCGCGTTTTGCAACACGGTCCGATGCGGCAGTAGCGCAAATTTTTGGAAGACCATCGACATTTTATGCTGCCGCAAGTGCCGCATCTGCTTCTCGTTGTATTCCAGAATGTTATCGCCATCGACCCAGACTTCGCCAGACGTGGGTTCAATCAAACGGTTGAGGTGGCGAATAAGCGTCGACTTCCCTGAGCCCGACAAGCCCATGATGACCGTCGTTTTTCCGGCGGGCACATCGATGTTGATGTCGTTCAGGCCAAGAACATGGTTGTGCTCTTCCAACAGTTCAGATTTGCCCATCCCGTCAATGATGTGTTGCAGGGCTGGCTCTGGGTCGTCTCCGAAAATCTTATAGAGATTACGGATCGAGATCTTGATTTCTGGTTCGTTCATATCCGTCACCTCTTATCTAGATTGACTTACATTGATGCGAGCAAGCGCCGCCTTGGTCACGCGATCAAGAATGATTGCAAGAAGCACAATCCCCAGACCAGAGAGCAGACCTACGCCAAGTTCAAGCGAGCGAATGCCGCGCAGAACCAGCACACCCAGACCGGGGGCTGAAACCAGCGATGCAATGACGACCATTGCGAGGCTCATCATGATGGTTTGGTTGACGCCTGCCATGATATTTGGCAGCGCCAGCGGGATTTCCACGTTGAACAGTTTTTGCCGTTTGGTCATGCCAAAGGCATCTGCGGCTTCGGTCACGTCGGGATCAACAAGACGGATGCCCAGATCCGTGAGGCGGATCACCGGTACGATCGCATAGAGAATAATGGCGATACCGTAGAGTTTTGGTTCCGTCACCGAGAAGAGGAAAATCAACGGGATCAGATAAACGAACGGCGGCAGGGTCTGGAGCATGTCCAAAATCGGGATCATTGTGCGCTGTACGCGGTCGCTCCGCGACATGGCTATCCCTATGGGCACGCCAAGTAACACACAGGTTATCGCACAGACAAATATGATCGCCAGCGTCTGCATTGTGTAGCTATAATAATCAACAAAACCGAGGAACCCGAAGCAAATCGCAACCAGCCCAACCAGTTTCCACTGCCGACTAACGGCATAAGCAATGAGCATCAACAGCGGGATCATGACGAACCATGGCACCACCTGCATTACCCAGAGCGCTTCGTTAAGCGCCCAGCTCAGGGGTTGAGTCAGCGGGTCGACGACGACTTTCAGACTGTCTTTGATCGACAGGAAGCCTTCTTCTAGTCCGCTAGTCAGCTCACGTGATTGTGGAAAGGCGGGACAGGCTTCATGCAGGGCATCCATGGAGGGAAAAGGCGTTTCCCAAGCCGAGGCGACTACATCTTCGTCTGATGTCTCCGCCAGAAGTTGCGCCATCGACGTCATTCCTCCGCCGTCATCTCCGCTGCTACCACACCAGTTGCGTAAGCCAAGTCCGTCGAAAACAAAATCGTAAGTCGCCATACATCCCTCATTCAGGCCATCGTTTCGGCCCTATTCTATTGTTCGTCTAAACGACGACAGGGCCAGATCATGTGAACTGGCCCTGTTAAATGGATCGCCTAAAATACCGTCATGCCCTTGAACGAGCAATCAGACAGGCAGTTCGCTTATTTCAAAAGAGCAGACAGTTTTTCTGTCGCCGCTTCATTGATCCAGCTTCCCCAAACCTCAGGATTGCCCTTGAGGAAGTAAACAGCCGCTTCTTCGTTAGAGGCGTTGTTCTCTTCTTTCCAAGCGAGAAGTTGGCTCATTGTGTCCGTCTTGAAGGTCACTTTGCTCATCAGGTCCGCAATATCAGGGTGCGTACCCATGAAGTCTTTGGTCACAATCGTCAGCACGGGTGCAGATGGGAAGGACGATGCCTTAGGATCAGCCGCATCAGCGTTTTGGTTCGCCGCGTGTACCGCTTCGTCGTATTCACCAAGATCAACGCTGGTCATTGCAAACTTACCCATTGGCGTCGTTGGACCCCAATAGTAGCCAAACCAAGGTTCTTCGCTCTGATAAGCCGCAGCCATCGAAGTCGCCAGCGTTTCGCCGGAACCGTGATTAAAGACTTCGATACCGCTATCTTCAAGGTTGAATGCGCGGATCAGGTTGTCATTGACGATGCGACAGCCCCAACCATCAGGACAGTTGTTAAACATGCCACCAACCAGTTCTGGATTGTCCATCACGCCTTGGATTGTTGCAAGCTCTGGGTGCGCTTCAACAAGATACGTTGGAAGCCACCAACCTTCGACACCACCGGGGTCAAGGACGCTGGTCAACTCTTCGATTTTGCCGTCAGCTTTTAGCTTTTTGTAAGCATCACCTGCGGAGTTAACCCACAACTCGGTTACGATATCTGGTTCGTTGTTTTCGGAAAGGGACGTCATCGCCGGCGTCGTGTCCGACGGCACCGCCGTTACATCACACCCATAGCCCTGTTCCATCAGGAATTTCGAGACAGCCGTAACAATAGCAGCTGAATCCCAGTTCATCTGAGTGATCGTAACTTCGCCGCACTGGTCTTGTGCCAAAGCCGCCGTTGGGGCTGCGAGTGCCGCGAATGCCGCGCCGATAATAATACGTTTCATATGGGTAATTCCTTCTTATTTCTTGTTTTACCGAGTGTCAGCCACGTGTTGGCGCACTCGCAGAAAGCCCAGCAACCTCGCAAACGCCATCCCAGCAGTCAGGCTGCATTCCTTTTTTTGTCAAAAAAAGTGGAAGGTCTATTTGCGACATCTCTAGTCGCTTTCAGGCTACAAACTATCGCAATACTGACGGAATGCAACCAAGTATATATTTCCAAGCCTTCTAAGGCCGCGTAATTGAGCAAGGTCGATTCAAGTAAAAATCAACGCACAATCAACACCACAAGCCCTTTGAACGAGGAAAGTGTTCAATCAAAACAATCCCTTTGCGCCGCATATACCCGCAACGAAAGGCGGCTTTTCTAGCCCAGTTCAGCTCAACTCTTCAAAACATCCGCGTTAAAACCACCATTGCGCCAACGCGTCAGCGCAGACGTGAAGTTCGGTCCGGGCAGGCCATCAATAGTGCTTGTGTAATATCCCGCTTCTAACAGGCGCGACTGAACCGCAGAAATTGTATCACGGGACCACTCATCCGACGCGGTCGTCAATTGTTGCAGCAAAGCGCCCCGATCTTCGGCCAAGCCGCGCAGTAGCAAATCCGCCGCTGCTTCAGGGTCGCGATCAATGCCTCGGCCTTCATCCAGCAAGATCGCAGCGGCACGATAGCCTTCGACTTCGCCATCGCGCGCGGCGCGGCGGAAGTAGTCCAGCGCATCCGCCGGCGTATCGATCTGGTCGCTCTGGGCCAAAACACCAAGGTTGAACACGGCCTTGGCCGAGCCCCCCTCCGCCGCTCGCCGCAGCAAAGCCACACCGCGATCTGGGTCGGCAGGGAGCAACACGCCCTCAAACAGAGTTATAGCGAGGTTGATCATCGCATCAGCGCTTCCCCCCTCTGCGGCCCGTTCATATAATGCCAGCGCTTGGGTCTGGTCCTGTGGCAAGCCGTTGCCTGACTCCGTTAATTGCGCAAGGCTGACCATCGCGCGTAAATCGCCGCGCTCTGCCGCACTTTGATACAACTGCACCGCCCGATCCATCTCTCCCGAGGCTGCCGTCGCCCGCGCCAAAAGGGCGGTGTAATGGGGCAACTCTGGCGAGCGAACCGCAGCCGCAGAACAGGCTTGAATCGCCGAGAAAGCATTGCGCTGCAACTGCTCGAAACTGACGCCTGACTGATTTGCCGTCGCATCACGAGGATGGGTTGCCAAGCGCTCGCAAATCCCACCCGGTGTGGTGTCATCGGCCTCGGGGATCAGCGCCAAAAGACGTGCGACCTGTTCGGCGTCGGCGCCAGTCGGGTATTGCTCCAGATAATATTCCAACAAGGGGCGCATCCGACTGCGCCGCGCCAACGACCACAGTCGCGCGGCCTCGGCCACGTCATCGCGGTCCGTCAATGTGCGGGTTTGCGCGCCGCTCTGAATAAACGCATTCACATCATCCACATGCGCGCCCTGTGGATAGCGCTCGGCATATAGCTGCATCAAGTTTGCGTCGCTCTCGCTCGCGGCAACCTGCCACAACAACGTTTCCTCGGAGGCGGTTACGGGGCTGTTATCAAAGCGAAACTGCCGTGTCAGGGACGAGTTGTCCCAAGGAATTTGTCGCCCGCCCGTCGCCGCCAAAACATCACGGCGCACCGCGATCATCAGTTCGGAAATCGACTGACCTGGGGTATAAAGATGGTTCAGCATCGCCTCGGAAAAGAAACTGTTCCGCCCCGTCCCGTCATAGGCCACATTGTCGGGCTGGGTTGCATAACCAATCATGAAATCCGCCGACGAGCCAACCCGTGCCAAACCGCTTCCGGCCTCAGGGACCGCTGCTCCGCCCGCAAAAGGGTTGTCGCGACAGGCATCCAGAAACACAAGTTTCAAACCCTTTGATTGCTCCATTGCGTTCATAACATCGGACAAAGGGATCGTTGCTGTTGCCACATCACTGGCCTGTGCAATCACCGCATCAACCGGCACCAGATAGTTCTCGCCGTTGACCTGAAACCCGTGCCCCGCATAGTAAAACAGCACAGCATCCGCCGTCAGCGCCGCCTGCGAAAACCGTGAAATCGCGTCGGACATCGCCTCAAAGCCCTGGTTGCTGCCCAAGATCACGTCAAAGCCAAGGCCCTCCAAGGCAACGGAAATATCCAAAGCATCATTGATCGGATTGTCCAGTGCCCCAACGTTTTCATAGGCAGAGTTGCCCACAACAAAGGCCACACGCCCCTCAGACCAAACGGCGGAAACCGTCAGCCCCCACAATAGGACAGACGCAATAATATTTCTCAGCATAACTTCCCCTTAAAGTCCAACAGCGCGCGAAAGTTGAATTCCAACATTGTCCACAGCAGCGGAGGCCGTCACAATCGTTTCTCGCTGAATGCTCGCCAACTCGGGGTCTTCAACCCGCACCAAAGAGATCACTTTGCGAATTTCGCTTGCAGCAGTGGCGAGGGCCGCAGTGGATTCACTCAACGCATCACGGCGAATGGCCCGACGCTCGGCGTCTGTTGTGGCATTGGCCAAACGGCTGGTGGCGCGGGTGCGTGCACGGTCGATATCCGCCCGTGCGGTTTGCACAATCTGCGCAACGTTTTCCATTCCCGGTGGCAAATCCGTGGCAATCGCATCCAGCTCATCCGCAAAATCATTCAGCGCATCGGACACACAGGCCAGATACTGATTAACGTCACCACTTTCGTCACAAGCACTCGTCGCTGAAACCAGCCCATCCGCGCTTGCTTGCGTCACTGACAATGCGGTCGCCGCCGACTGCGTGGTGACCGTTTGGATCGTCAATACACTTTGGGGGCCTTCACCGCCCACAATGATGTCCGTCGGATTTGGCAGCAAAAACTCAGGCACCACTGGTGGTGGAGCGACCGGCTCCGGTTTCGGATCTGGATCCGGCGGCGGCGGTGGCGGCGGCGGCGGTGGCGGCGGCGGTGGCGGCGGCGGTGGCGGCGGCGGCGGCGGTGGCGGCGGCGGCGGTGGCGGTGGTGGCGGCGGCGGCGGTGGCGGTGCGGCTGTAATCGTTGCATCCCCTTCACGCGCAATGACTTGATAGATCACGTCCAGAGCACTGGTCAGCGCCGTTGTGGCCAACGTAAACACTTGCGGCCCAACCGAGGTTCCGCCGAATACCAGTGTGGTAAATAGCGTATCCAAATTTACACTATCGCCGTCCGGCCCAAAAACATAGGACCCAACTCCGCCATATACGGTGCCCGTCGTCGTAGCACTTGCCGTTTGCCCAAAGACAACCGTTACGGGATCAGGTTCAGCATAGATCACTGGCACAAGATTATACAAAACAGGATAGAAACCCGCCGCCCCCGGTGCCCAGTCGGTTATAGAAAACCCAGCACTCAGGCCCCCGAGGGTGGAGACGAAAAACTCTGTGTCTTGCAATTGCGCCGTCGTATATCCGGTCGCACCATCAGCAGACGCCGCAAATCCAGCCAGGTCACTATCAAAAAACACATCAACGAAGCCCAATAAATCATTGAAGTCACCCGAGAAACCAGAGTTCAACATGGGCGAGTCGGCAAGGGAGAGATCGCGTGCAGCGAAGCTTTCCGAGACGCTGCCGTATTGTTGACCTGCGAACAAGCCAACGTCGTAAAGATAGGACTGATAGCCAGCCGATGTGCCCGAAACGATGAGATCTCCGGTCGTATAGGACATGTCGATTGAGCCACCCAGATTGCTTCCCGTGTGGCCACCAATCACTTTGTCACCACCGCTGAAATCAACATAGATTTCGTTATTGGCGGCGGTCCGCATGATTATGCCTTGGTTCGCCCCTGCAAAACCACCGATGCTCGTGTCATTAAAACCGTAACTGCGGAGGGCGGTTGCAGTGTCGGATTGCGTGATCGTCCCGTCGTTCGCCCCAACAAATCCGCCAATCTCGCCCGTACCGTCATAGTCAACGGTCATACTGCCGCCAAGAGAACGCGTTTGGCCGATGGTGGCGTTGAAATCGGCGCGCCCAATGGCACCGCCTGCATTCAGGCTGGTTGTGCCGATGGATGTGACTGAAATATCGCCATACGAGAGGCCTCGTGTTAACGTAGAGGTGCCCGACAAGTAGCCGACTTGGCCCCCAACATATAGCGAGTCAAGATTGGTATGGTCGGTCTGAATGTTAAAGGTTAAATCACCCCGAGAGGTGTTGTTGGTGAGGGTCGCATTCGGAGAGCCGAGGGCCGCATCGCCTAATGGCTCTGCATCGACAGCCCCTTCCCCAAGATCGTCATCCACATACCCCACAAGGCCACCAAAATACGCGTTGGCAAACAACGTCCCCGTTGCCGAGATATCGACATCGACGTTTGTATTGATCAAATCCCCACCAAACTGCGCGCCGACAGCACCACCGACGGCGAGATTGTCGAGGCTCATAGGCAGAGTAATATCACCAACCGCCGTCGAATTCTGGATCACGCCAGCACTTTCCCCAGCCAATCCGCCGAAACTGCGGGGGCTTCCATTTCCAAAAAACGAGTCCTCCACGAGGATAGAAACATCGGCGCTGCTGTCCTCAATGATACCATTGTTATAGGCCGCCAAACCACCGGCGGCGCTGCCAACGGTTTGAATTGTCCCGTCAACATGCACGTTGCTGATTAGGCCGTCATTGTAGAGCGCCAAAATCGCCGCATTGGAACCAACTACTTCAACGCCGGTCAGGAACAAGTTCGAAATGGAACCCGTGGTTCCAACACCATACGCGAAGGCTGCGGAACTCGGGCCAGATTCATCAAACGAAGGCAAGATAAAAAGGTTACTGACCGTATGGCCGTTCCCATTCAAGGATCCGTCCACTGTGTTGATTGGGGAAAATCCTGAGCCATAGGTCGTGCGCCAAAACTCCGTACTGCGGGCGTCAATATCCCCTTGAAGAGCAAAATGCGCCGCTGAAGTATTGCCTGATGCTATCCCCTGCAAGCCATAGATATCGGCGATCATATAGGGATCGCTCTCAATACCCGTTCCACCCGTGGCGCGCACGAAGGTGGCAGCATAGCTATCCAGATAGAAGGAAGTCACGTCGATCGGGGTCAATGCCGCTCCGACCTCAATCCAATTCCCTCCGTCCACGTAAAGGGATTCCACGTCGATGCTGCTGGTGGCGGAATTGGCGATGACATCGCCTATCGCGTAGATATGCAACCCGCCATTTGGTCCGTTAATCGCGCCGTTTAGCACGATATCAACGTCAGCCGTCAAATATAGGGAGGTACTCGTGGTCCAAGAAATATCGCCGTTGATGGTGATCGTCCCAGCACCCGGAGGGCCACTGCGCGAATTCGTCTCGATAGTGAGATTGCCAAACGCTAGGCTATTTCCAACACCGATTGCGCCACCATAATCCCCGCCAGTACCTGAATTTATGGTCACATCGCCTGGATCTAAAAGCAGCATTCCCCATATGCCGTTTGGCGCACGGCGATCCGCGAACCCGCTATAGGCTAGCGTCTGACGACTGGAAACTTCGATAAAGCCGCCGTCCCCACCGATATCGCCGCCCCGCACTGACAAATCCCCAGCAAAACCCGTATTGACGTCAGACCAAAGGGCAATCCGCCCGCCGTCGCCGTTCAAAAGCCCGTCGGCAATAATCCGTGTCTCTGCATCCGCCGACAGCGTATCGGCGCGCAGCAAGGCACCCTCGCCCGCGAAATCGCCGCCAATCCGCACCAAACCGCCGCCGCCATTGCCGCTGGCATCCATCTGCGCGCCGTCTAGCATGATGTCTTGTCCGGTGATCGTAATGTCGCCGCCCGTGGTGCCCGCGTTGGCGTTGCTGGCGCTGCGCGTGTTGACCGTGCCGGAAACGTTCACTCCGCCGCCACTGCCGCCGCCCAGCACAATGCTGCCGTTGTGCACGGAAACTGACCGCGCTTCGGCCACGCCTGAAAGGTTGATCGCATTGCGCACCGCGTTGCGCGCCGTCGCCGCCCGCATCTCGATTGAGCCGCCGTTGGCCTGCACCGCGCCTGCGTTGTCAATCAACACGTCTGCGTCTTCGCCCGTCGGGAGAGCCACCTGCAAAAACTGGTCACCCGAAAAATCCAGCGTAATCCGCTCGCCCGAACCAAAGGCAACCCGCCCCATCGGCACGGTCACAATCCCGTCGTTGCGCACGTGCCCGCCCAACAGCGCGGCATAGCCTCCCCGCCCAATGGTGACGCGCCCTTGGTTGGTGACTGCGGCCGAATTGCCGTCGCCACTAAACCGCAATCTGCCGTTGTTGAAATCTTCGTTCGTCATATCCAACGTCGAGGCCACAAAACCCTGCGCATTTACCGCGCCATTTGGGCCAATAAAAATGCCATTGGGATTGATCAGATAGACCGAGCCATTGGCCGTCAGATTGCCGTGAATGTCACTTGTGGTACTGCCCGTCACACGGTTCAAAGTCACACTATTGGCGTTGGGCTGAATGAAATCAACATCCGCGCCCGTGCCAATCGAGAAGCTCTGCCAATTTACGATGGCCGAGTTCGTCCCTTGGCGCACGGTCATCCCCGCGCCAGCCGTACTGATGTTTGCATTGCCGCTCACCACCGTGCCGTTCTGGGGCAAGGCTTGCGCGAATACGACACTGGGCAGGCAAATACATACCGCCACGCTGGTGCGCAAAACCCCGCGCAAACGAGCGGCGAATTTAGAAGCGGGAATTGGCAGTAATGCTGAATCTGTAATCATCTGGTTTCCCATCGTCTCGGCTCCCTCTCCCAAACTCTATCCGCAAACTGTCGGATCGGAAGTTGGATTCATTTACTGTAAATAGATCGGTGCCAACACCATAAACAAACGCATTGACGCGGCTTTGTTCATAGAAGGTCGGCCTCTCGGTAAAGGCTTGTCCGAAACCGGCAAAAAGATAGGGGCTCGCCAAAAGCGGCGTCTCTCCTAGGCTGACTTGGCGCAGGGTCGAGACTTCTGCATGCAGAACCCAACCACTGTCGCCCCGAAGCTCGCCGGAATCAAACGCCGACAATTCGGTCGGACCTACCAAACTAAACTGTTCTGATGTTGGTAGCGGATCGCCAAACGACGTTTGGAACCGCCCATAGACAGCCACCATCACAGATTCAGACAAGTTGCTCAAATACGAAAATGCGCCATTCAACTTGGTAAAGATTGCATTGGCACCCGCGCGTGACGGCGCATATCCGGCATCGCCCTCGACCCGTGCTCCAAAGGCGTCAATGCCCTGCGACACGGTCAAACCCAGAAAGCTCGTCGCGCCACTGTCGTGAATCTTCGAGACGGTACCGCCAAGGCGCAAAATTGAGAGCCGATCTTCGTAAATCTGCGGCCCACTTCTCAATGATTGCTGATCTGTCTGCATATCCAACGCAAACAGCCCTGACACATTCAAATCAAGCGACCGTATAAAGGGATAAGCGAGGCGCACCGCATTGCGCTCAAAGGTGGATTGCGTTGGGAAAAAGGCGACGTCTGGGTTTGTCTCGCTCTGGGTCGCCTCAACGTTTATCGTTAATCCGGAATATCCCAGCGGCACCACAGCCCCGATGGCAAAAATACGATTGCGCGGATCAGACGTTTCCATCGCCCCCGGTGCGCCCGACAAACGGGCATAAAAAGTCTCACCGAACTTAAACGGGCTATTGATCTCAAAGCCCATATTCAGGCTATTGCCCCCTAAATCTTCGCCATAGGGGTTCCCAAATCCGATAAAACCAGTGAACGGCCTAAACTCAGGATCCAACGCAATGATCGCGCCGCCCTCTAGCTCCCCTGCGGCCAGTGCCGACTGCAAAGCCACCCCGGGCATATCGCCCGCCAACAGCAGCTGACTTTCAAGTTCCGCACGCGTAAGGCCGGGCTGATCCACCAATGGGGCCGTCAACAACTCAAGGCGCGCACGGATATTGGGTGCAACATTTGTTGAATCAATCGCTTCGATAAAGCCGTTAACAACCGTGACCTTCAGCCTGCCCCCGTTGTTCAAGGTTTGCTGTGGTAACACGACGCGCGCCAAAACATATCCGGCGTTGGCATAGGCCGCCTCAAGATCGGCGGTCGCCTCGAACAGTTCAGATACGGGAATGCGGCCACGCGTCAACCGCGCTTCGAACGCCGCGTTTTCCTTTGCCATCTGGCGCAAACCATCCTGCAAATCCACCCCAGACAGGGTGATCTCAATCTTTTCTGATCCCGCAGGAGCCTCGGTTCCCGACTGCCCTGAAAAAACAATTGCGCCCGTTAACCGCTGCAGCGGGGGCTGAAATGTGTCGGGTGTGATCTCACTGGCCGTCTGCGCCAACGCCTGCGCCCCTACCAGGCACGTCATGAAAAGGCACACAAGGAATTTGCTTTTGCGAACCCCGGTCACGCAAGTCTGAAATACCACAGCGCACCACCCTTGGAAAATTGAATTTTAATTATTAACATTGTTATACAAACAATTAGTACTTTGCATCCCTAAATCTCGCGTCGGATAGCAACCTCAGCACCAGAACGAACGTTAAGGTTCCATATCTTCCTCAAGGGTCTCGAAGTTCGGTCCAGCGTTGGCATTTTTACGCGCCATTCCACGGGCACATATAGGACAAGCATATGGACCGATCACATTTTTGTATTTGAGCAATTGTTAAATGGGTGAATTATACCAGCTTCGATTTTGAAAGGTTGACCATGAGAATTGTAAGAACCGACAGCGAATTACAAACACCCTATTTGGATCAAGCCTTGATTGCGGCGGGCCACGAATTGGTGCTTCTTCCTGATGCGACGACCCCTCAGAATCTCATTGCAGCCCTAAAAGACGCCGACCTTCTCCTCATGTGCTATACGCCGATCACGCGCCACATTTTGGAAAATGCGCCCATGCTTAAAGGCATCGTGAAATACGGCGTCGGAATTGACGCAATAGATATTCCTGCCGCGATTGAGCACGGCGTGACGGTGGTAAACATTCCCGAATACGCAGAAGAAACGGTGGCCGAAGGCGCTTTTGCTATGTTGATCGCCCTCGCCAAGCGGCTCCCCCATTTGAACCAGCACATGAACAGCGAAGGCTGGGCGTGGCCGGAACCGACGTGGATGGGCTCAGATATTGCCGGCAAAACCGTGGGAATTATCGGACTCGGGAAAATCGGGCGCAGCATGGCGCGCATGGCAGGGCAAGGCTTTAACGCCCGTGTCATCGCCTATAGCCCCCATACTTCGGCGCAGGACATGCAAGAAATCGGTGTAGAAAAGATCGACGAATTACAGGCAATGTTGGCGCAGAGCGATTTTGTCACCATTCACAGCGTCCTGAATGATGATACGCTCCACTTGGTCGGTGAGGCCGAATTGCGGGCTATGAAAAGCACTGCGTTTCTGGTGAATGTCTCGCGTGGCGCAATTGTTGATGAACAAGCGTTGGTGCGGGCCATCGAGGAGAAATGGATCGCGGGGGCTGGCCTTGATGTTTATTCCCAAGAGCCGCTCGCGCGCGAGCGGCACCCGATGAGCGCCCTTTTCAATCGCCCGAATGTCATCCTCTCGCCGCATCTCACGTTCTATACGGAGGGGGCGATGGAGCGGTTAGAAGCGGAAACCCTAGAGCGGTGTTTTGAGGTGCTTGAAGGGCGCGATGTGTTGGTGAAATCTACAGACCCCCGATTGCGCGCCCAATCCCAAGGCGTTGTTTTCGAAAATTAATCCTGCGTTGGCTTGCGCCGCGCCGTTTGTAAGTAGCCCTCATAGTCCATCAGTTCTGCTTCGATCCTTTGGGCGTCCCACCCCAGATTGGGAGCCAGTTTTTCGGCGATCCCACGGGCGGAGTCGCGCCCCTGATCGGCGTCCCACGCAAGGCCCATCCGGCGCGACAGAACGTCAGTCAAGCTTTGCGCACATTCGGCGTCAACCCTTCCCAGACCCGCGCCAAATTGCATGTCTTGCGGCGAGACGGACGGCTGAATTTTGGCCCTAATCTTCTGAACAACCCGCCGCGCCACGCGTCGATGCGTCATGATCGCGCCTCCCGTCAAGGCAAACATACCCTCCATTCCGTGGGACGCCATGTCATGGATTTTAATCTCGCGACTGCCCAAAGCTTCCTGTGGATCATGCGTTAGCGGATTAACCCCCGCCCAACTATACAAGACATCCGAACGCCCCAAATTCAGGTCGGGCATCACGCGGTTAGTTTCGGCAAGTATCCAGTCGATTTCCTGATCCGAGGCCGAAATATCGCTGGCATCGCCCGTGAACGGCGTACGCGTCAGGCCCACGTAATGAATGCCGCGCCACGGCAGGCAATAGAGCGGTTCGCCAAGGCTGTTGTAGGTAAAAACGCCATGATCGGCAAAAGCCTCTGGCAGTTGAATCGCGATGTGAATGCCCTTGATCCCCTGACAGATTTCACCCACAGGATCGCCCGTAGACTGATGCACAGCATCAACCCAAGCACCCGAGAAATTAAGCACTGTTTGCGCGGTCACCTTGGCCTGTGTTGCGTCGGACTTTCGCAAATTCAATTGCCATTGGTTGCCCTCGCGGTGCAGCGCCGTCACTTGGGTATAGTTGCGAATGTCGGCCCCCATCCGCCGCGCATCCAATAAGGCATCCAGCGCAATTCGTTCGGGCCAGTCGAAAATATACTCCCGAAACACCACAAGCCCGCGCAGCTTTTCTGGCCTACGCAGCCATGGATAAATCGGGATTTTCTGCATTTCGGAAGGGCGATACCGGCGATATTCAAGCGGCACACCCCGCGGACTTGCCAGCCTCAGAGCCGCAAAGGCGAGATCAAGAAGCCACGCGGGATAGGGATCATCCTTGTAAATTGGCAAGCAAAACTTCATCGCTTTAACCTGCTCAGGAAGGGTGGCGACCAACTCGTCTCGCGCCAACATGTCTTCGCGCACGGTTACGAGCGCGCGCATCAACCGCAGGGGATGACGCAACAGATCGCGCAGCCGATCACCATTCGCCAAATGGCGCAGCCCACAATGCAACAAGCGACTGGAACGACTGGTGGCGCCACTGGAAAAGTCGTCTTTCTCCACAACCAAAACGCGGTATCCCGTCGCGCTCAAATGCTGTGCCGCACTCGCGCCATTGATGCCGCCACCGACAATCGCGACGTCGAAATGGGTGTCCGCCATCAAGCCGCGTCCTTGATCGCCGTCACCACAATATCCAATGCGCGATCAAGATCGGCCTTTGCGATGGTGAGGGGCGGCGAAAGGGTAAGGACGCAACCTTGACTGATTTTAAAGCTCAACCCCGCTTCAAGGCAGGCATAATATATCCGTTCGGCGCGCGCATTGCCTTGGGTTTTCTCAGCACGATCTTCGACAATCTCTACGCCAAACATCAAACCGCGTCCGCGGATATCCCCAACGATTGGCACATCAACAAGGCGGTCTTGCAACTGCGCCATCGCGTAATCGCCAAGTTCGGCCGCACGCGCAACAAGTCCCTCTTCCTCGATGATTTGAATGGTCGTGAGGGCGGCGCGCGCAGTCACGGGGTTTTTCTCGTGGGTATAATGGCCGATGGCAAAATCGCCGCAAACATCCAATTCACGTCGTGCAACACAGGCCGCAATCGGAAGAATTCCCCCGCCCAAAGCTTTGCCCATCGTGACAATATCGGGGATGACATCGTCGTGCTCAAAGGCAAACATTTTGCCCGTTTTGCCCAAGCCCGTTGGGATTTCATCGAAAATCAGCAAGGCGCCATGACGATGACAGGCCTCGCGGACGACCTTCCAAAATCCGGGCGGCGGCACATAAGGCACGGCCCGCATTGGCTCGGCGATTACGGCGGCGACGTCGCCTTCCCGTTCCAAAACATATTCGACCATCTGCGCGCAGGCCAAGCCGCAAACATCCGGCCCCGCGTGATTATACGGGCAGCGATAACAGGCAAATGGCGCGACGTGTTCGGTGCCCGACAAAAGCGGTCCGGCGATGTGGCTGCGGAAGGTTGCTTCGCCGCCGACACTCGCCGCGCCCAACCCCGCGCCGTGAAATGCATCCCAAAACGACACGGTTTTGAACCGCCCCGTTGCCGCACGCGCGATCTTTAACGCGACTTCATTTGCGTCCGACCCGCCCGTGGTAAACAGTGTTTTACACAAATCCCCCGGTGCGATTTCGGCAATTTTTTCGGCCAATTCGACGGCGGGATCATTGGTAAAACGACGCGGTGCAAAGGGCAGATCATCCAGCTGCTTTTTGATTGCCGCCACCAATTTCGGGTGGCCATATCCGATGTGATGCACCGAATTTCCGTGGAAATCCATATAGCGCCGCCCGTCCATGTCCTCGATCCAAATCCCTTCGGCCTTGGCGATTGTGCTCACACAGGGGCTCGACAGACTTTGATGCAGAAAAGCATTTGAATCCCTCTCAAGCAATGGCTCGGACCGCGGACCGATCGATTTTTTCAACCAAGCTTGGCGGGCGTCTGATGTGTTTGACTCGCCTTCAGTGTGGACAATCTTTTTGGACATGGGACCTCAATTGGGAAAAACGAGACAGATGATTTGACGTTATTCAGGCCACGGCAGGGAGTAGGTTTTGACGTTAGTAAAGAATTTCATCGCCTCGATCACGCCCTCCTTAACCGCATTACCGCTGTCTTTGATGCCGCCAAAGGGGGACATTTCGATACGATAACCGGGTTGCTCCCAAATGTTACAGGTGCCGACATCAAGACCGTTGATATAGGCAATCGCGCGGTTTAAATCATTGGTACAGACACCGGAACTCAGGCCGAAATTCGTGGAGTTTGAAATCCGCATGACCTCGGTGTCATCGTCGGGAACACGGACGATGGGCACGATGGGGCCAAAGGTTTCCTCCATCACCAACTCGCTGTCATGGCGCACGTGGTCAATCACAATGGGCGGAAGAAGTGCGCCTTGACGGCCGGGATGGTAAAGTATCTTCGCACCTTCCTTCTCCGCCATGAACACACGTTTTTCAAAGAGTTCTGCCGCCTCTGCATGGATCACGCAGCCCAGTTCCGTTTCGGGATCTTGGGGATCGCCAAACTTCACCGCTTTGGCCTTGGCCAGAACCATCGGCACGAATTTATCCGCCACAGACTCTTGAACCAGAATGCGTTTGATCGCGGTACAGCGTTGGCCAGAGTTGCCAATCGCTCCCGCGACGGCAATCGACGCGGCTTTTTCGAGGTCTTCATCAGACAGGTCATTGCAAACGATAAACGGGTCATTGCCACCCAATTCCAACGCCAGACGTTTATAGCCCGCTTTGGCTGCAATCAGTTTACCCACGGGCACGCCGCCCGTAAATGTGACGATATCGATGTTCTCGTTCACCATCATTTCTTCGCCGATATCCTTGGGCCACCCCGTAACAATCTGGAGCATTTCGTGCGGTAATCCGGCCTCATAGAGGATATCCGCCAGCGCAATCGCGGTGAGGGGCGTCAGCTCAGTGGGCTTAAGGACCATGCAATTGTTGGTAGCAATCGAGGGCGCTATTTTATGGCTGACCATGTTGAGCGGGTGGTTGAACGGGGTGATCGCCGAAATCGCCCGCACGGGTTCGCGCTTGGTAAAAATCTTGCGCGGTTTGCCGTTTTGCGTCAGATCACAGGAGAAAATCTCGCCGTCATCCACCAGCGCCTGTTGCGCGGCAAATAGATACACATCCTGCGCGCGTTTGGTTTCATAAATCGCATGTTGGTGGCAAATCCCCAACTCAAGCGTCAACCATTTCGCAAGATAATCGCGCCGCTCTCCAATCAGCTCCCCCGTCCGCCGCAAAATCTGGCTGCGCTCATAGCGGCTCAATTTAGGGGTGTAGTTTGCCGCAATCTCGAACGCACGTTTTGCATGTTCGGCCGTGCCCGCAGGAACAGAGCCAACCACCTCGTTTGTGAAAGGATAGTGAACGGGGATCACATCGTCGGTAAAGACAATTTCGCCCCCGATGCGCATGCCTTCGTTGCGGATTTCAGATTTGAGAACGGCCATTTTTTAAAGGGCCGCCGCTGTAGTGGCGTAAAAGAACGCATCAAAATTGCGCAAAACGGGACGTTCAGGCAGCGGCAAGACACGGTTGCAAATGAAGGGAACCTCTTGTTCGGTTAACCCACCGTGACTGCGCAGTGGCTCCTTGAGCGCGGCCAGATCATGGCGGTGCTCCGAGGTTCCGATGCAAATATTCTCGCCCGAAACCAAAATAATGTCGCCAATACGATCACTTGGCAGTTCAAACCGCGCAACCGCTTCAGCGTTGGTCAGAACATCCGTGATACCCTCCGTCGCACGTAGCTTGGCCATGATATCGGCCTGATCGGCGCCCTCTGGCAAATATGCCGTTGCAAACGAGCCTAGCGCGCCGTGGTGCACAACATAGGGGTCGGTGATTGGCAGGATCAAACGCGCCGCCGCTTCGCCAAGCCACTCATCCAACAAGTCCTGAACATAGACCACCGCAGGCGATCCATCGGCGAGGTGTTTTGGCTTCATTCCATGATCGGCCGTAACCACAATCGCCGCGCCCATGGCATCAAGTTCGGTCAGATATTTGTCGAACATTTCATAGAAGGCTTTGGCTTCGGGCTGATGTGGGGCGTATTTATGTTGCACGAAATCGGTCGTCGTCAGGTACATCACATCGGGTTTCCACTCACGCAGAAGCTTGACCCCTGCTGCAAAAACAAACTCAGACAACTCGGCGGAATAGACATTAGGTTGCGCCATTCCGAGCCATTTGCTCGCGGCTTCCTGACCATGCTCGGCCTGTGTGGAGGTATCGGATTTCTCGGCTGAAAAGCACTTGGCGCGATCATCTTCAAACGTCAAACCCGCCCCCAAAAGCGCGCGCAATTTATCCTTGGCGGTGACTATCGCAACACGGGCACCGGCATCATAAAACGTCTTGAAAATGGTGGGCGCGCGCAGGAAACGCACGTCGTTCATCATGACTTCTTCGCCGGTTTCCGGCTCGTACAAATAGTTGCCGCAAATGCCATGCACAACAGGCGGGCGTCCCGTTGCGATGGACAGGTTATTGGGGTTGGTGAACGACGGGATCACCGAATGCGCCAACCTGTCAGTGCCTGTTTCGCGCATCCGTTTGAGGGTTGGCATCAAGCCGTCGGCGATAGCGACCTCCAGATATTCCGGCTCGCAACCGTCCAGACAAATGGCGATGGCGCAGGTTTTAGGAACGGGATATGCGCGGCCATTGGCGACGATGGGAGATTGAATGGTCATGTGGTATTTCCTTTTGAAATCAAGCGGCTAAGATAGCGCGTTCTTCTAGGGCGCGCGCGGGAGGTGCTGCATTTGCAACGCCCATTTCGGCAAGCGCTTCTTTGGCAGCGGCAACAACTTGCCGCATAACATGTTCGTCCATTTGGCCGATACAACCGACGCGAAAACTGTCGACGACGGTCAATTTTCCAGGGTAGATGATAAACCCTTTGTCCTTCATCAGTTCGTAAAAGCGATCAAAGGCAAAGTTATCATCCGAAGGACAAAAGAATGTGACAATGATGGGGGAAAGCCAGCGATCTTTGAGCAAGGCTTCAAACCCAAGGTCGCGCATGCCGGCGACCATCACATCGCGGTTTCGCGTATAGCGCGCGCCCCGCCCTGCGACACCGCCTTCGGCCTCATGGGCGCGCAATGCCACAAGGAATGCGGCGACCACATGAGTGGGCGGCGTAAAGCGCCATTGCTCGGTTTTATTCATATGCGCCCATTGGGCATGGACGTCCAAACTCAAGGAATGACTGTTGCCCTTGGCGGCCTCAAGCTCGGTTATGCGCGCGATGATAAAGCCAAATCCGGGCACGCCTTCAATGCATTTATTCGCCGAAGACACCAGCGCTTCGTAGCGAATATCCGCAACTTTCAATTCAATCGCGCCAAAGGCCGACATGGAGTCAATCAACAGCTTGCGGCCCGCCGCATAAGTAACTTCGGAAATCTCCTCAACCGGATTCAAAATGCCCGAGCTGGTTTCGCAATGGATAGCGACAACGTGGGTGATGGCCGGATCGTCGGCCAAGATTTTCGCGACCTCTGCGCCGCGTGGCGGCAGGTAATCGCCCTTGTCCAGAACCACATGAGCGCGGCCAAGGTATTCCAGCGTCTGCGCCGTGCGTTTGCCGTAGGCGCCATTGGCAAGCACCAAAACCTTGCCGTTGCGAGGGATAAACGACCCCAACATGGCCTCAACGGAAAACGTGCCGCTGCCTTGAATTGGGACACAATCGAAGGCTTCTTTGCCCGCACCCAAAAGATCAAGCAAACGCGCCCGCAACTCGCGCGTCATACCGCGGAAATCATCGTCCCAGCTTCCCCAGTCGCGCAACATCGCCTGTTTGACGGCGTAGGATGTGGTCAACGGACCGGGGGTAAGAAGGTAAGGCTCGCCCAAATGTGGGCGGGGTATTTTGAATTCTGGAGCGGCCATTTTATCTCTCCGAAGTGACTTTCAAAACGACCATTGCAGAATTCCAACCTATATGTGAAATTGCTAATTACAATCAAATCATAGGCTCAGCTTATGAAATAAATGAAAGCCAAAAATATGCGCCACAGCCAGCTAAAAGCCTTTCATTACGTTGCCTTAACGGGGGGGTTTTCACGAGCCGCAGAAGCGCTTTACCTCACCCAACCCGCGATTTCCGAGCAAGTCCGCAAACTGGAACAAGACTATGACGTGCTGTTATTCCATCGCGAGCGTAAAATGGTGTCTCTGACCCCAGAGGGGGACCGCCTTTTTCGCTATACCAAACAATATTTCGAGATCGAACAGCAGATTGAGGAATACATGTCGGCAACCAGCGCCACGGTGGATGGAGAGCTGCGTATTATCGCGGATTCTGCGCACCATATTACGTTTTTTCTGGGCAAATTTCGCAATCGCTATCCCAATATCACCGTCACTTTACGGACTGGAAACACGGAAGATATCCTTGAGGAATTGCGTGGCTATAATGCGGATATTGGCATTGCGGGCAGCATGGCACCCGGCAGGGATATGGAAATCATGAATCTTGGATCAAGCCAGATTATGGCCTTCGCCGCACATGATTTCCTACCCCCGTCCAAAACCGCGCTTACCCTGAAGGAGTTGACTAAGTACCCGCTCATTTTCCGCGAGACTGGCTCCAAAACCCGTCAACAACTTGAGGAAGTTGCTAAGACACAGGGGCTAAGCCTGACACCGGCGATTGTTGCGGAGGGGCGGGAAGCGGTGCGTGAAGTTGTGGCTTCTGGCGCAGGGATTGGGTTTGTGTCGGAGGCGGAGTTTGGCAACGATGATCGCTTCACAAAAATCCACCTTCAAGGCGTCGACATCCAGATGAGCGAAGTGATGTTGCATATGGCCCAACGCCGCGATGTTAAAGTCATCAGAACCTTTGTGGATTTTGCCCGCGTGGCCCAAGAAGAAAAGGAGACCCGCGCCACACATTGATGTGGCGCGGAAGCGTTTTTGCTTACCGCGCGCGCCAAGCCTGTGTGCGCCGCATGATGCCTTTTGACGCGATCAGGTGAATAATCCGCGCCGCCGCGTTGGTATAGAAAATCATCATTCCCATCGCCGCTGCAGGTGCAATATCCCCAGCATCATCCATATTTAAAACCGCGATCGATGCCAGCGTTGTGGTCGGAGAATACAGGAACACAACCGCCGAAACTGTGGTCATCGCATTGACAAAAAGGTAGATCGAAATGTCGAGCACCGACGGCAAACAAACCGGAACCGTCACGCGGGTAAACAACTTGAGCGTGGGTTGTTTGAGGGAAGACGACACGGATTCAAACTCGCGGTCCATCTGCTTAAGCGCCGTCACCGCCGTGAGATGAGACACGGTGTAAAAGTGTGTCACCGAACAGATCACTAGGATCGCCATCGTGCCGTAAATCGCGTTGAACGGGTTAGCGGGATTGTTGAAAAAGAAGATATACGCAAGGCCAAGCACCATGCCCGGAATTGCCATTGGCAACATGGCGAACATCTGAAACATTGCGCGGCCGACGAAGAATCTATTCGTTTTTTCAACAAGGTAGGCGCCAAAGAATACAATTATCGTACCAACAATAGCCGTAAGAAAACCCAGCTTGATCGAGTTGAAATACGACGCCCACCCTCCACCGTCCATGTTGCCGAACTGATAGTTTTTCAAACTCAGGCTGAGGTCATAGGGCCAAAATTTGACAAGGGCCGCAAACTGGCAAACAAGCAGCATTCCGACAATAAAGATGGCCACAAACAACGCGTAGATAAAGAAAAGCCTGTCATTTTTCGCGTTGGGCGACGGTTGAAACGGAACCGAGCGCGAGGACAATTGCGCCACCTGTTTTCCCTGCACAAGGCGATCAATCGCGAAGGCCAAAATCGCGGGGATCACAAGGACAACGGACACCACGGCCCCCATCTCGAAGTTCTGCTGGCCAATCACTTGTTTATAGATATCGACCGCAAGCACATTAAATTGCCCACCGATGACTTTGGGCAGGCCAAAGTCGGTAATCACGAGATTGAACACCACAAAAGCCGCAGAGATCAGGCCATACCGCGCACCCGGAATTGTGACCGTCCAGAAGGTGCGCCACGGGGTAGAACGCAGGCAGGTCGCGGCCTCGTAAAGACGCGCGTCCGAGATCGCGAGTGCTGTTGAAATAATGATAAACGCGTGCGGAAAGGTGAAAAACACTGAACCAATGACAATCCCAATCGGGCCATATATCGAAGCGCCAAACAGCAGTTCTTTGATCATCCCTTGGTTGCCAAACAAGTACACGAGCGCGATGCCCGGTAGGAGCGACGGCACAAGAATGGGCATCATCGCAACCAGACGAAACGCCCCTTTAAAGCGCATACACGTACGGTTAAGGGCATAGGCGAACCAGAACGCCAGCGTGACCGTAATGATCGTAGAAATCGTCGCAATCATCACCGAGTTTTTGATCGAATTGAACAAAGCGGGGGTCGAGAAATAGTTCACAAAGTTATCAAGACCTGTCGATTGGATGGGCCGCAATTGTACCCGCCGAAACGTGTTGCTGTCCAACTCGACCCAATCGGTTGTGTCATTCAAGGTGGAGCCGACCAAGAAACGCCCGCCGTCAACCGTATTGCGAACCTGATACAGCACTGGACTGCGGAAACTAAAATCAGGGAAAAAGCTGGTAACACTTAACCGGCTGTCGCTCCCCGCACTGAGGTCATCTGGCGCATAGGCCTTGGTTTCAGTGTTCAGCACTGCTGCGTTGAGGATGATTCCGTCGAATGTGCCTACCTCATCACTGACCTGAAACTCGTATTGCGAAAGATCAAAATGATAGGTCAAAATTGATTTCGACAACATCGCCCAAAGGGGCAAAATCAACGTTACGATCAGATAAAGCGCGATGACCAGCATACCGCCGCGCATAACTATGTCGTCGCGGCTGAGCTTGGGTTTAATCACGGGACCTGCAGGCAGCCCAGTTGGGGCCGCTTGGAAAAAACTCATGCTGCGACCTCCGGACGGCTAAAGGCCATCAGTCGGTCATTTGGCAATTCGATGACCATGTTTTTGCCCTCGCCCAAGTCCAAGCGCCGTACGGCGTTGATCGAGAAGTCGGCAATTAACTCAGAGCCTTCGAAACGTTCATTTTGCAACCGACAACGCCAGAATGATCCGAGGAACTCCATCTCTTGCAGGCGAACCTCGATGCAATTGCGGTCGGCATCTGTGGCCTCGTATCCCGCTTTATGTGGGATCACGTCTTCAGGACGGATCGCGGCCACGACGGCATCGCCATCTTGGAATTCATGCTCCAAACAGGCGAAGGTTTTCTCGCCGATACTTAAGCGCCCCCCTTCGGTGACGATCGATTTAATCTGGTTCATCTCGCCAATAAAATCCGCGACAAACAGGTTCGCGGGGGTGCGGTAAATTTCTGTGGGTGAGCCGACCTGCTCAATAATACCATGATTCATAACGACAATCCGGTCAGCCATACTGAGGGCTTCTTCTTGATCGTGGGTCACCATCACGGTCGTCACCCCAAGCTTGCGTTGGAGCTCTTTTATCTCGTGGCGCAAATACACGCGCACTTTTGCATCCAAGGCCGAGAGAGGTTCATCCAGAAGTAACAGGCCGGGATTGGTGGCGATGGCACGCGCCAGTGCGATGCGTTGTTGCTGTCCCCCCGAGAGCTGCGCTGGATATTTCTTGCCCTGCTCGGAGAGGCCGACAAGCTCAAGCAACTCCCGCACGCGGGCTGTAATCTCTGACTTACTGCGGCCCGTATTCTCAAGGCCAAAAGCAATGTTTTTCTCAATCGTCAGGTTGGGAAACAGGGCATAAGACTGAAAGACAATCCCGAAATCACGCTCAGCTGGCGGCAGGTTCGAAACATCCTTGCCGTCCTGTGTCACTTTGCCTTTGGTTTGCAAGTCCAACCCCGCAATCGCCCGCAACAAGGTCGTTTTCCCACACCCCGATGGGCCGAGAAAACAGACAAACTCGCCTTCGTTGATTTCAAGAGAGATATCTTTGAGGGCAAGAAAAGTGCCAAACGCTTTCCATAGATTCTCGATATTTAGATAGACTGCGTCCGATGAGTTTGCTTGCATCTCAAAAAATGTCCTTACATTTTAGCTTTGGGGTCACGCCAAAGCTTTCTGGTCTGTGCCAGTAGTTTTGTGAAAAAACGATGGTACGCGTAAATAGTGCGCGAGGAGCAAAATCGCCCCCCGCGCAAATAATTTACTTAGCGTCAGATTTACCGTCGTAACGGCTCTGCCATTCTTTGAGGATTGCGGCGCGGTTGTTGGCTGCAAATTCAAAGTCATTGTCGATCATTGCTTCAAGCAAACCTTCAGGGAAATACTCCACAGGTTTCGCAACGCCCGGATAGGCCACAACGGCATAACCCGTGTTGTACATTTCATTGGCTTCTTTGGTGACTGTGAAATCAACCAATGTTTGCGCCGCTTCAAGATTGGCGGTGCCCGCAACAATCGCGGTCGCTTCCATATCCCAACCTACACCTTCAGATGGAACGATGATGTCCAACGGAGCGCCTTCGGCTTTGGATTTCGCGCCACGGAAAGCAAAGGATATGCCGATTGGAATTTCGCCTGATGCGGCAAGTTTACAAGGTGCGGAACCCGAGTGCGTATAACGCGCGATATTCTCGTGCAGCGCGTCCATATACTCCCAGCCACCCTCTTCGCCAAAGATCTGCAGCCAGCTTGATACGTCAAGGAACCCAGTACCCGAGGAGTTTGGATTTGGCATAATGATATGACCTGCATACATCGGATCGGTCAAATCTTCCCACGAAGTGGGCGGCGTCAAGCCAAGCTTTTCGCTTTCAATCGTGTTGTAACACACCGCCGCAACCCAAGCATCCATGCCGACCCACGCGGGGGGTGTTCCCGTATCCACGAATTTGGGATCAAGATCCGCAACGCCAGCAGGCGCATAGGCTTCGAGCATCCCTTCGGATTTCAGCAAAAGGAGCGACGTTGCCGCTAGCCCCCAAATGACGTCCGCTTGTGGGTTATCGCGTTCCGCCAAAAGCTTCGCCGTGATGATCCCAGTTGAGTCGCGCACCCAGTTGATTTTGATATCAGGGTGACTTGCATTGAAGGTTTCCGCGTAGCGCGCCAAATCTTCGGCTTCAACAGCCGTATAGACGGTCAACTCGGTTTCGGCCGCTGCGGTCGTCGCCATCAGCGCGCCTACGACAAGGGACGTAATTTTAGTTGTCATGTGTTTCATATATTTCTCCATGTTGGACATTTGGGCTTTTGCATCTCTTCGTTGGATGGCTTTTGTAACACCCGCATGTATACGAGATCACTTTGGCAGGTTTTTGCAGCAAAAAAAATCGATAATACCTACCGACCTATTAGTTCTACCTATGCTATGGAAATCTAGCGCCCTACTGTTAATTTTACCATCCAACACGCGGTATGGGCCGCGTTTTTTCATCCAAAGTTTATTGCTCAATGGACGCCGCGAGCTCCAAGCTGAATTTCTTTTATTTACAAAGCCCTGACGCGAAATTTGATGAAACAATCCGCAATCAAAACCCGTCTAAAATGCAGCCTTGCCCCGGCACTCCCTTTATGGCGTTGCAAGTCTAAGACGAAACGCACCTTTTCCCCGCGAGCTGCCACCTCACAGATTCAAAAATGAAATCTCCAACTGGTGTGCCTAATATTTCACCACTAATCCAAATATTCTAGCATCGGCAAAACGTTACCGCGCGTTTTTTTGGGAGACAGACTTCAATCCTCAGATTTTGGTCTTTCATTCTTTGGATCATAGGGCGTTCGCAGATAGGCTTTGGCCACATATTTCACCCCAGCCAGATCAATTTGAAACCTATGATTCTTAAGGAAATCAGCGGTGATTTTCTCCTCGGCCTCGATCAAACACAACGCAACCGATGCACCAAATGTATGCCCATAGGCAGCCGAGCGCACTTCGCCGATTTCTGCTCCATCACACGACACGGCCTCCCCACCCCAAAGCTGCGCCGCGCCATCCTCCAAAACAAGTTGGACAATGCGGGTGTTAAGATGCGCGAGGTCCGCTTTGGCCGCCAAAAGCGCCGCCTTTCCGATAAAATCGTCGGGCTTCGCAAAATCAACAGCAAAGCCAAGCCCCGCCTGAAGCGGTGTAATATCGGGCGTCAATTCATGCCCCCATGCGCGATATCCCTTCTCAATCCGAAGGCCGTCCAGCGCATAATACCCCGCGTCTCGCAGACCGAATTCAGCGCCAGCCCGCATCAAATCCTCATAAACGCCGACCGTAAATTCGACCGGAACAATCAACTCCCAACCTAGTTCGCCAACATAGGTCATCCGATTGGCAATCACCGTCGCATAGCCAAGGTCGATCTCTTGCGACGAGCCAAACGGGAAGGCCGCATTTGAGAAATCTGCTTTTGAAAGCTGGCGCAAGACTACGCGGGATTTTGGGCCCATCACAGCCAGAACCGACCACGCCGAGGTCACATCCGTAAGAAAAACATGCGCATCCGTGGTAAAGTTTTTCCGAAGCCAATCGGCGTCGTGCACGGGTTGTGCCGAGCCTGTAATCAACAAAAACTCCTGTTCATTCCGCCGCAAAACCGTGAGGTCGCTTTCAAAGCCACCCCGTTCATTCAGCAGACCCGTATAAACCGTGGTCCCCACCGCAACATCAACATTCGCCGCGCAAATTCGATTGAGTTGCGCACAGGCGTCCCGTCCCTGCACCAGCAATTTCGCAAACGAGCTTTGATCAAAGATCGACACCCCATCGCGCGTCGATTTATGTTCCGCCGCCACGTTTTCATGCCAATTTTGACGGCCAAAGCTATATTCGACTTCCCGCTTTTGACCTTCATTCGCAAACCAATTGGCACGCTCCCAGCCCATTTTCGAACCAAAAACCGCTCCTTTGCCCGCAAGCCGATCAAACAACGCCGACCGTCGAAACGGGCGCGCGGTTTCCAACTCGCGATTGGGCCACGGCATGGCATAGTGCAGCCCCAAAGTTTCCTTGACGCGATCATGTAACCACGTTGGGTTATTGTTAAAATTTGCAAAGCGACGGATGTCGACGGCAAGTAAATCCGACGTAGCAGCGCCCTCAACGATCCATTCTGCCAGCGCGCGCCCTGCCCCGCCTGCGCTGGCGATCCCCATCGAATTAAAGCCTGCGCCGACAAAGAAGTTTTTCAATTCGGGCGCCTCACCCAACAGGTAATTATTGTCCGGCGTAAAACTCTCGGGGCCATTATAAAATTTGCGCACGCCGGTGTGCTCCATTTGTGGCACACGGATCAGCGCGTTTTCCAGAAGAATTTCGAATTGCTCCCAGTCATCAGGCAACAGTTGAAAGTAAAACTTGTCGGGGATGCCGTCCATCGCCCATGGTTTCGCCTGCGGCTCAAAGCCGCCCATAACCAGCCCGCCAGTTTCCTCTTTGAAGTAAATATACCCGTCTGGATCGCGCAGAACTGGCAGATCGGGGTTCACACCCTCAATGCGTTCGGTAACGATATACATGTGTTCCGCCGAGTGAAGCGGCACATTCACACCACACATTTTCCCCAACGACCGTGCCCATTGCCCCGCACAATTCACCACGACCTGCGCCTCAATCGTTCCCTGATCAGTCACAACACCCGTCACCGCACCGTCTTTGGTTAAGACATCGGTAACCTGCACGCCTTCTATGATTTTAGCGCCCCGCATCCGCGCGCCTTTGGCGAGGGATTGGGTCAAATCGGTCGGGTTCGCCTTGCCATCGCTTGGCATCCATAACCCTCCGAGAACATCGTCAACCTGCATAACGGGCCATTTATCTTGAGCTTCTTTCGGCGAAATAACTTCAACCTCAACACCCTGTGCGCGGGCTGCCGCGGCGGTGCGCAGCAACATCGTCATGCGGTCATCGGTGCGGGCAACCGTCACCGAACCACATTGTTTCCAGCCCGTCGCCAAGCCCGTCTCCGCTTCAAGCTGGGCATAAAGTTCGGTTGAATATTTGATAAGATTCGTCATCGCAGGTTGGCTGCGCAATTGCCCCACCAAGCCTGCCGCGTGCCACGTCGTGCCGCAACTCAACTGGCCTTGCTCAAGCAAAACAATGTCGGTGTGGCCCATTTTGGCCAAATGATAGGCCACCGAACATCCGACGATCCCGCCGCCTACGATCACATATTGCGCTCTTTCTGGAAGATTGATTTTGGCCATTTTGCGACTCCATGCACAGGTATCAGATTTTGAGTCTGACTAAATGTCATTTTGCAAAATTTGGCAAATGTTTTCTTTTGTTTGCATTAAGCCGTTTCGAAAACAATCCCCTGATCGCTCATAGCAGCGGTAATTTCTACTGGCGGCTCTGTATCGACAACGACAACTGTGCGCGCAGGCAAAGGCCGCATAACCACATGCCCAACGACATCAAACTTGCTGCTGTCGGCCAATATAAACGGTTGTTCGGCCTGCTGAAGCATCAAATGCCGCAGGTCAGCGGCGTCACGCGAAAAATCTGTAAACAAAGCACGCGCGACCAAACCGCCCGTGCTGATCAACGCAAATTCGGCGCGATACCGTGCCAGTTGCTCCATCGCATCAAGCCCAAACGTCGCGTTTTCTGCGACATCAAGACGCCCGCCTAAAACCGTAATTTCCCGTGAAACAGGCCCCAGAAGTTCGGCAATTCTAAGGTCGTTCGTATGCACAATCAAATCAGTGCGGAACTCCCGCAACAGACGTGCAACCGCGAAAGTCGTTGACCCATTATCAACAATGATCGATGCCCCATCGGGGATTTTCCCAAGAATATGTTTGGCGATTTTCGCCTTTCCGAGGGGGTTCGTCGCCACCCGCGTTGAAACTTCCGGCTCTCGCGTCAGGATTTGCGTCGCCCCACCGCGCACTTTGCTCAGTTTATTCTCGCCAGCCAGTTGTTCGATATCCTTGCGCACGGTTTCGCGCGTCACGCCCAGCTTTTCAGTGAGCATTCGAATTGAGACCGCTGGTTGCGTTTTAACTTCGCGCAAAATGATCGCGTGGCGTTCGGAGGGGAGCATTGACGACGGCCTTTTCGATTTCACATGCCAAGTTTTGCCAAATCTTGACAGGAACGTCCATGGGGAATCCACATCCAATACATCCGTGTCAGCTATCTTCCTCGTGTAAGTCCATTTCCTGAATGAGCCGCGTTTCAAGCAATTGGCCGTTTCGATACAGAACTGGATAGGCAATGGCCGCGATATGACTGTTCACATCCCGCAGCGCGCGCAATGTTTCCAAGTGGACGTCACTAGAACGAAAACTGTCACCACGCCCACTTTGAAGACGAGTTAAATGGTTTTTGCGGCTTTTGCGCTCCGAGCGTTTGATCTCGGATTTCTCCATCACCAAAAGTCTGGCACTCTCAAGATCATCAGACACCAAAACGTTACTAGCAAGCCTCAGATTGGCAACGACCGCTTCGTGCATCCGCAAAAGTTCCGCCCACCCTTCGGAGGAGAGCTCGGCGTGAATCTCGTATTTTTCTTCAACAATCGTCGTCATTGTTTTGGCGATCACATCGCCTGCGGTTTCTAGGCGAATGGCGTAATCCATTAGTCCGCGCACAATTTTCTTGTCTTCCTTGGTGTAGTTTTCCTGCGGCATATGCGCGACAAATGAGCGAATTTCCGAGAGCGATTTATTGACTTGATAATCTTGGGTGCGAACCGCCCGAATCTTATCTCGATCGCCCGTTTCATAAAGATCTGGAACACTTTTGAACATACGTTCGACCAGCCCAACCATGTGCAACAATTCGCGTCGTAAGCTTGCAATCGCGAGTGTTGGCGTCTCGGCTGTCGAGGGATCAAGCGCCGAACCAACTTCCTGTTCACCGAGGTTGTTGCCCGCAGGAGCCGCACTTGGCATCAGCATTTGAAGCACGGGTTCCAAGACGCGGCAGAACGGAAGCACAACAATCAACAGGGAAAGGTTAAACCCGATATGCGCGTAAATCAGCGATTGGCTTGGGCTGGTAAACATCAGCATAGTCGGATCGGCGGCCAAATTCAGCCCGAGTAAAACCAGAATAGCCCAACTGCCTCGCACCAAGAGATTTGCGGCTGGAATGCTGCGCGCAACGGTCGGCATGCCGCGCGTCAACCAAATCGGAATGAAGGCGCTACCGAGGTTCGCACCCAACATGAGCGAAAGCGCGGCGTCAAATGGAATAGCGCCGATTTGCACAAGCGTAACGCACATCAAAATCGCCGCGACACTTGAATGCATCACAAACGCGAGGGCCGCCCCGACGATAAATGCCGTGACAAAATCGCGTGAAAGATAGTCCGCGATAGCAGGCAAAAACGCGCTATCCCGAATGGGAGTCACGGCTTCGCGCAAAAACTGAAGCGAGATCAAAATAAACGCGACGCCCATGAGGATACGCCCCAATTGGCGGCCGTTTTTGTGGTCGGTTTTAACAAACAACCACCCCCCAAAAGCCAGGAGCATTGGGATAAGCCAGTCCATCTTGAAGGATAGAATCTGAATGATCAACGCAGACCCCAAATCGCCGCCGAGCACGATGGCAAGGCCCGTTGGGAACGCCAAAAATCCACTGGCTGCAAACCCAGCCGTCAACAGCGCGACAGCCGCCGAGCTTTGCAAAACAATCGCCAGTGCCACGCCCGTCGCGCTTGAGCCCATCAGGCTTTTGTTTTGGGTCAAGACCCGTTGAAACGACGCGCCAAAGCTGCGCTCAATACCGGTTTGCACCATGCGAACGGCAAACAAAAGCAGCATTGTTGCGCCAGAGAGGCTTATGAGGAAACTAATAATTGCCATTTAAGAAATACTCACGATCGCCAAAAGTTGGGCATGTAACTCGGGAGTTGCCGCGCAAATTACGGGCTGGCACGCGGATTTGTCGGTCAACGTGCGCCCCTTCCAATCGGTCATAATCCCGCCTGCCGCCTCGACAACAGCCAGTACCGCTAAATAGTCGTAGGGCTGAAGATCATAATCCACAACCGCATCCACATGCCCCATTGCCACCAACGCATGCGGGTAGCAATCATAGGCAAATCGGCGCGTTTGTCCGCTCGCCACAAGCTTTGCGAAAACCTTAGGATGGGCCTGATAAATTTTATCAGCTTCGTTGATATATAATACCGCATGATCCAGCGACGTTTGGGTGGACGTCTGAATTTTCTGCCCATTCAAAGTCGCCGCACCGTTGCGTTTACCAATGAGGGTTTCGCCCAAAGCGGGCATACCAATCACACCAATTTCAGGCACCCCGCGATGCATACGCGCCGCCAGAAATCCAAATAGCGGGTTCCCAGAAAGGAACGAACGCGTTCCGTCAATCGGGTCTACAACCCACATCCATTCGCGATCTTCGCCATCGGTTCCGTGCTCTTCGCCCCAAATTCCATCGTCGGGAAAATGCTCACCTAGATACGCACGGACCTTGGATTCGACGCCTCGGTCGGCCTGCGTTACAGGGCTTTCATCCGCTTTAAACTCAACCTGCAAAGGGTTGCGAAAATAACCCCGCGCGGCTTCTGCAGCGATATCAGCCACGCCCTGTGCATGCTTCATTTCGAAATTTTGCGCGTCATTCATGATCATTTTCCTTTTTGGACACACGCAAGGCGACGTCCCATTTTTCAAGGCTCGTGGCCAAAGGTTTTTCAGGTGCCTGATCGACAACCAATGTGTGAATCTCACTCGGATGAAAGCTGCGGTGCGGGGCAGTCTTGTCGAATTTATGATGCGTCATTGCCGCGACCGTTATATCCGCACAGTCAATCACGACCGACGCCAAATCTGCCTCAGCGGGATCCAAATACAGAAAGCCTATTGTGGAACTTAGGGCATCCGCACTCAAAAATGCGCGGTCAAAACTATAGCGCCGCGCCTGCGTTTCGGTGACATGGCCAAAGGCGCCAAGCTCGTTCGATTGCATCTCTCCACCCAGTAAAAATACGCGATTGTCGTTATGCCCCACCAGCGTTTGCGACACCCGAATGGAGTTTGTAACGACTGTCAGATTATGATGCACCCGCAACTCCTCAGCTACAAACGCTGTTGTGCTTCCGACATCCAAAAACAGCGTCATACCGTCGGCGGCGAGTTGTGCTGCCCGTTGCGCAATCAGGCGTTTCTCGTCGGAATTCTGGGCAATGCGTTTGAAAAAGCTGGGGTCGCTCTGGGTTCCCACCAAATAGGCGCCCCCGTGAACACGGGCGATGGTACCGGATTTTGAAAGACCTTTGATCGTGCGACGCACGGTTTCCTCTGAGACATCCAACACGGTCGCCAGTTCCGAATTGCGGGCAAAACCACCAATTCTTCGTATGGCATTTAGCAACTCAAGTTCGCGATGGGAATGGGAATGTTGTTTCTTCAATTTAGCGGCCTTGTTGATTTTGACAAAGCAATACACCCAAAACCCACAACAATCCATGAAAATTGTGGAGTTATGACCGCTTTTCGAAAACCCGCCCACATATATCGTCAAAAATGAGCCCTCTGCATCTCACTTCAGCGCAGAAACAAGGTCGTCCCATTGGGGTTTCGTCACGGCCTCCTTACTCGCGAGCATCCAATAGCTTTCATGGTGGGCAAGCACATCGTCCGACACACGCACAAGATTTCCCGCCTTAAGATCGGCCTCGCACAATGCCAAGGAGGCAAGCAGAACACCGCCCCCTGCCCGCGCAATCGTCTGCGCTGGCGCATAGGTATCAAGACGCAGAACGGGCAGCGGCGTGGTGGGGATTCCAAACTGATCCGCCCAGTCATTCCAACTTGGTCGCGGCCCCGAAACCGTGATCCGTGGCCAACTTGTCCACGGGTCCTCCCGCCGTGTGAATTCGGGCGCGACAACAGGCGTAATTTTCTCGGAATAGAGCCGGTGCGTATAGAAATGCGGCCAGTCACCTGAGCCATATCGAATGCGGATAACCTCATCCTGCGGCACGCTATGCGCCCCTAGAACCATGGTTTGCAACGATATTTGTGCTGCCGTCTTTTCGGTGAGCCGTTGAAGGCGCGGCGCAAGCCACAACTCAATAACGGACAGGCTCGCCGAAATCGTCACCCTCCCACGCCGCGCACCAAACAACGCTTCGGAACTGTCCTGTAAGCTGCTCAGCGCCGAACGCACGTGCGGCAACCACGCCTCACCTTCTACAGTCAGAGCAATTGCGCGAGGACGCCGCTCAAATAATTTAGCCCCAAGGAGCTTTTCCAAATGCCCGATACGCTGGCTAATGGCCGATTGGGTCAGACCGGTTTCAGCCGCCGCCGCGGTAAAACTTCCACAGCGCGCAGCAGCCTCAAAGGCACGTATCCATTCAAGCGGCGGCAACTTAAGTCTGCTGTTTTCCATTAATTATTCCGATGCTCAGAGTATATTTTTCTAATTTGAACTTATGCATGTTTTTTGAAATGCTGTCCTTGAAAATCTTTGCAACTGGAGCAAGTCATATGACCAAAGTGAGCGTCGACCCGTCCGGCACGTTTCTAAAATTGGAAACCGCAACCGGCACCTACCGCTTTCACGCAATATGGTTGCGCGACAATGCCACCGATCCCGAAACCCGCGCGGTTGGGAATGGGCAAAAGCTAATTACCTTCAGCGACTTGCCTTCCGAAACCCGCATCACAGACGCGCGGTTGAGCGGCGGTGGCCTTCAGGTCGATTTCGACCCCGAGCAGAAAACGCTCACTTACGATCTGGAATGTCTGGAAACAAATGCCTATGACCGCGCCCAAATTGGCAAACGTGGCTGGACCAACGCTGGCATCGAAGTTTGGAACGATGCCCTAAAATCCGATGTGCCCACTGGTGATTTTTCGGAACTGTCCAGCAACAAGGACGCGCTCCGCATTTGGTTGGGATTGGTCACAAAACTTGGTTTTGGGAAAATAACCAACGGGCCGATTGAACATGGTGCGCTGTACAAAATCGTCGATTTGTTTGGCTATGTGCGTGAAACAAATTACGGCAAGCATTTCGAGGTGCGCACCGAAGTAAACCCAACCAATCTCGCCTTCACGGGGCTTGGCCTTCAGGCGCATACCGACAATCCCTACCGCGATCCAGTGCCCACGGTTCAGGTGCTCTATTGTCTCGAAAGTTCCGCCGCAGGTGGCGAAAACATGGTTGTTGACGGGTTTGCCGCCGCGCAACGATTGCGCGACGAGAACGTAGCGTATTTTGATGTGTTGGCCGACCATTGCGCCCGATTTGAATACGCGGGCGAGGAAGGCGTTTGCCTCACCTCCCGCCGCCCAATGATCGAACTTGCCCCCGATGGGGAATTGATTGGCGTGCGCTTCAACAACCGCTCACTCGCGGCCATTACCGATGTTCCGTTCGATAAAATGGCGCTCTATTACGCGGCCTATCGCCGGTTCGCCGAAATCATCGACGACCCCGCGATGGAGGTCACTTTCCGCCTTGCCCCCGGCGAGAGTTTTGTCGTCGATAACACACGCGTTTTACATGCCCGCAAAGGATATTCGGGCGAAGGAACCCGCTGGCTTCAGGGGTGCTATGCCGACAGAGATGGCCTGCACTCGACTTATCTCTCGTTGCTACGATCCACCGTTTTGGAGGCCGCAGAATGAAGCCCGATATCGTCACTTTGAATGCGGAAAATATCGTGGATTTCCTTGGCTCCATTTTTGACCGTCGCGGCGGAGAAGAGTATCTGGGTGAGCCTGTGACAATGGGCGAACACATGCTTCAAGGGGCCACAATCGCGCAACAAAACGGGCAATCCGAAGAAATCATTGTGGCCGCACTCTTGCATGACATCGGCCATTTCACGAGCGAATTTGGCACCTACAGCCCCGATGACACTGAAGACCGTCACCACGAAGACGCCGGTGCCGAGGTGCTTGAGCGGTTTTTCCCGACCGTTATCACCGATTGTTGCCGCTACCATGTGGCCGCAAAACGCTATCTCTGCGCGACAAAACCTGAATATTTCTCGCGTCTAAGTGCCGCTTCAGTACACACACTGCATTTGCAGGGCGGACCGATGAGCGTTGAGGAAGTCGCTGAGTTCGAAAGAAACCCAAATTTGAAAGATATTATCGCCGTTCGCTATCTTGACGACGCGGGTAAACGGGAAGATATGAAAACGCCCGACTTTTGGCATTTTGCGCCGATGGTTCAACGCCTTGTTGACCAAAAAACATAATTCCGTTTGGAGCAGCAGGCACTTAGGGCGCTCTCATTTCCACTAAGGCCTGCGCAATTCCTGCTTCCATAAATCGCATATCAGAGCCGACAGTCACGAGTTGAAACCCCATGGCAACCATTCGTTTTGCATAGGCTGGCGTGCCACAATGAATCCCCGCGGGCACACCAAACTTCGTGGCCTGAGCTAAAATGTGGCTCAAAAGGGCAAGCATTTCAGGCTCTTCGCGATCAAATCCGGGTGGAAACCCATGCACCAACGACAAGTCTGCGGGTCCGATGTAAACCGCTCCAAGCCCCTCCACCTGCAAGATGGCATCGAGGTCGTCGAGCGCAGATTTGGTTTCGATCATCGCAATCGGCAGTATATTTTGGTTGGCCTCGCGCGCATAGCTATCGCCATAGGCCAACCGCGCCCTGACGGGGCCAAAGCTACGCGCCCCGTCAGGTGCATATAAGCACGCCTCGACCAGCGCCCGCGCGTCATCGGCATTCTCAATCATCGGCGCGATAATTCCAACCGCCCCCGCATCAAGCGCTCGCATGATGTCTTCCGGTCGGTTCCACGGAACACGCACCAATGCGGGCGTGTCCGTTTGCCCTAGAACCGGAAAAATCGACAATAAATCTCGATAATCCGCCGTTCCGTGCTGCATATCGATGGTAATACAGTCCCAGCCAGCCCGCGCCATAATTTCGGCGGAAAGGATACCCGGAGCCGCGATCCAGCCGTTCACAGCGGCCTTCCCATCTGCCCATTTCTGTCTGAGAGGATTTACAAAGGGCATCGGTTCACCACGTAAAATGCGTCATTTTGGTGTTGAGGTAATCATAGATTGCTTGCTGCCCGCCCTCGCGTCCACTGCCTGAATGGTCAACGCCGCCAAAAGGTGCTTCGGCATGGGCCACAAGGAAATTATTGATGCCAACCATGCCCGCGTGCAGCCCTTTGGAAAGGGTTTCCGCCGTCTTGTGACTTCCGGTAAACGCATAGGCTGCCAGCCCGTAAGGCGTTAAATTTGCGCGTTCAATCACCTCGTCTAGATCGGTAAATGTGGCAATGGGTGCCACGGGGCCAAAGGGTTCGTCCCACATTATTCGGGCGTCATCAGGCACATCGGAAAACACCGTTGGTTCAATATAGTAGCCCTTATTTAAATGGGCTGGACGCCCCCCTCCCGTCCGCAACTTGGCTCCACTTTTGATCGTATCCGCAATCAATGCCTCGATACGGTCCCGCTGGGAAGCGAGCGAAATCGGCCCCATCGTACTTGCGGCATCCTGGCTATCGCCCACGACCAGCTCTTGTGCCGATGCCACCATCTTTTCGATGAACCTCTCGGCCTTGGAAGCATGCACGTAGAAACGATTTGGCGAAATACAAACTTGTCCGGCATTTCGGAACTTGAACGTGGCACAAAGCTCTGCTGCCACATCAATATCCGCGTCTTCGCAGACAATAACGGGCGCGTGGCCGCCCAATTCCATCGAGGTGCGCTTGACGGTTTTTGCCGCTTCCGCCATCAGCATCTGGCCCACGCGGGTCGATCCCGTTAGCGATATTTTACGCACATCGTTTGAGGCCATCAGCGCTGGCGAAATATTCTCGGCGCGCCCCTGTAGAAGCTGCACAACGCCTGCGGGCGCGCCACCTTCGACACAACATTCCGCAATTATAGTGGAGGTCATCGGCGTTTGCTCGGACGGTCGGCAAATAATCGGACAGCCCGCCGCCAAGGCGGGGGCAATTTTACGCGCGACCAAATTGATCGGGAAATTCCACGCCGTAAATGCCGCGACGATGCCAACCGGCTCGCTTTCGATCACCAATCGCCCGCCTTGGCGCGACGGGATGGTTTCACCAAACAGACGCTCTGCTTCGCCTGCGAACCATTCAAACTGTTCAATCGCGGCGTTTGCTTCGCCCTCAGCTTGCGACAGCGGACGCCCGATCTCCAACGAGAGCGCCTTAGACAAATCATCCTTTCGACGCGTCATCGCGGCGGCAATGCCCCGCAGCACTGACGCGCGTTGCCAACCATGAACCGCCGACCATGTTTTCAATGCCGCACGGGCGTGACTCAGGGCTTCCTCAACGTGACTCGCATCACAGGACGGTACTTGCCACAGAACCTCTTCGGTGCAGGGGTTGATGACATCAATCGGGGCAAGATCGGTTGTGGTCCGAAACGTGCCTCCGATCAGAATTTTAGGGATGAAATCACTCATTTTTATCGTCCTAACTTGCGTATTAATGGATTATAGAATCTCAGGCTCGGGCGGGTTTGCCCCAAAACTGGCTTCGAGATAGTCAAAGTCACAGCCCTCATTGGCCTGTGTGATATGGCGGGCAAACATCCAGCCATATCCGCGTTCAAACTTGGGTTTAGGGGGCTGCCACAAGGCGCGGCGATGCTCCAACTCGGCGTCGGAAACTTCCATGTGAATGCGGCGTGCATCTACATCCAGATCAATCATATCGCCCGTTTGAACCAATGCCAGCGGCCCGCCCAAATGCGCTTCTGGCGCGACGTGCAGGATACAGGCGCCATAACTCGTTCCACTCATCCGCGCGTCCGATATGCGGATCATGTCGCTCACCCCCGCCTTCAAAAGCTTTTGCGGAATCGGCAACATCCCCCATTCGGGCATCCCCGGCCCTCCTTGCGGTCCTGCGCCGCGCATAATGAGCACGGTTTTCTCGGTGACATCCAAACCGGGCGCGTCAATTTCGGCCTTCATTTGGGCATAGCTGTCAAAAACAAGGGCCGGACCACGGTGTTTTAGAAACTTTGATGCACAGGCCGAGGGTTTGATCACACAGCCATCGGGCGCAAGATTGCCATGTAGAACGGCAAGCGCCCCCTCCTTGTAAACGGGGTTGTCGAGCGGGCGGATGACGTCATCGTTCCAGACCTCGGCATTCGAGATTTCCGCGCCGATTGTGCGCCCTGTTACCGACTTGGCATCCAGATCAAGCATGCCCTGCATCCGTGCCATCAATGCGGGAAGTCCTCCCGCAAAGAAAAAATCCTGCATCAGGTATTTTTCACCAGAGGGGCGAATATTGGCCAAAACCGGAATGGTGCGACTGACGGCTTCAAAATCCGCCAGCGAAATATCAAACCCTGCCCGCCGCCCCTCGGCAATCAAATGGATGATCGCATTTGTCGAACACCCAAGCGCCATGGCAACCTTGATTGCATTCTCGAACGACGTGCGGCTCAACACATCCGACGGCTTGAGATCTTCGCGCACCATCTCGACGATCCGGCGTCCAGATTCCGCAGACATGCGAATATGGTTGGCATCAGGCGCGGGAATGGACGACGCCCCCGGCAGGGTCATGCCCAAGGCCTCGGTCGTCGCGGTCATCGTGCTGGCCGTGCCCATTGTCATGCAATGGCCATAGCTGCGGGCGATGCCGCCCTCGACGGCCTGCCATTCCTTGTCGTCAATTTCACCTGCGCGTTTTTTGTCCCAATACCGCCATGTATCGGAGCCAGACCCCAAGACCTCGCCCCTCAAATTGCCGCTTAACATTGGTCCCGCTGGCACAAAAATGGCGGGAAGGTTCATGCTGATCGCGCCCATCAACAGACCCGGAGTTGTCTTGTCACATCCCCCCATCAACACGGCCCCGTCCACAGGATGCGACCGCAAAAGTTCCTCAACCTCCATCGCCAGCATATTGCGATACAGCATCGTTGTGGGCTTCACGAAATTCTCGGAAAGGGACATGGCGGGTAGTTCAATCGGGAACCCGCCCGCCTGAAATATCCCGCGCTTTATATCCTCAACGCGGTGCTTGAAATGAGCGTGACAGGGATTGATATCCGACCATGTATTGAGGATAGCGATGACCGGTTTTCCCTGCCAATCCTCGGCCCCATACCCCATTTGCATGATCCGCGACCGATGGCCAAAACCCCGAAGATCATCGGCATCAAACCAGCGTGCACTGCGTAAATTATGTTTCATTGGCTCGCCGTCACCCCTCCGTCCACGTAAATTGTCTGCCCCGTGATATAACTCCCCGCTGGTGCCGCGAGGGCGATGACTTGGCCCACCACTTCGACAGGACTGCCGATGCGGCCCAACGGGTTACGCTCAAGGATAAAGTCCCTGAATTCTGCGCGCTCAAGGTGCGGACGGATACGATCAGATTGGATAAATGTCGGGGCGATACCGTTGACCGTAATCCCGTAGGGCGCCAATTCCATCGCATGCTGTTTAACCAACATCACCAAGGCACCTTTGGTCGCGCAATAGGCCGAATACCCACGATTTCGCAGCGCCAATTGCGAGCGCACCGACGCAAGATGAATTTGCCGCCCGCCTTTTCCCGCAGCAATCTGATGACGCGCGACCGATTGCGACAAGAACATCGCAGACCGCAGGTTTGTCTCGTACATCTCGTCAAATATTTCCGCCGACACATCGGCAAATTTTTGCTCTTTGTTGATGCCGACACAGTTGACCAGAACATCAATGCCGCCCAGCGTTTCGGCCACTTCATCGGTTACCGCCGCGATTTGGGCGGTGTCGCGGGCGTTCATGCCAAACCCCTCGGCCAGTCCACCACTGTCGCGAATTCTCTGTGCCAGCGCACTCGCCTTGGTCGCGTTGGGGCCAGCAATCGCGACATGTGCGCCGTGGCGGGCAAACCCCCAACTGATCGCCTCCCCGATAGCGCCATAGCCACCCGGCAAAAACACCCGCACCCCCTGCACATTGAACAAGCCGTCCAGCGCAGGAATATCAATTTCCGGAGTTAGTGTTGGACTAGGTTCCATCATTCAATCTCCACGCCAGCGGCATCATAGACGCTTTCCATTAAACGCAAGGTCTGTAGGTTATCCAAGCGATCTGTCTCAAAGGGCGTACCATCTCGCACTCCCTCAACAAAGGCACGTGTTGCTGTATCAAAACCTTCCTGATAGCGCCCCAGAAGATCTACCTCGACAGCATTTCCCTCATCGCCAACGATAAATACGCGGTTGTAATCCATCATAATTGTGCCTGTGCTACCGATCACCTCAAGGCGATCCCCATGCAGAGGCGCATAGCCGGGCGCACAGATGCACCCATCGGCGGTCACAATCAGACCGTCGTTGCCTTCCATCAAAATCGAGGCCGTGTCTTCTCCGGGCAATCCCGACGCCAGTCTGTTTAACCGCGCCGCCACAACCGTTAAGGGGCCAGCGATGGCACGACACACATCGAGGTGGTGTATCATCGTTTCAAAAACGAGGTTGCGTTTAAAGCCTTTTAAATAGGGCTGGCGTTCCACCAAAAATGGCTCCTGCCCCTCCCTTGGACAAAGGCCCGATCCACGGCACGACATGGCAATATGGCGTACGTCTCCAATGCGGCCCTCGTTGATCCACTGGCGCACAGTCACGTAATGCGGACGAAAGCGGTAGTTTTCGTGGATGCAAAAACGGATTTTCTCGCCGACATATGAGACAAGGGCTTCGGCCTCGGCGACGGTTTCGACCATTGGTTTTTGCAAGATCACATGTACGCCATGATCCGCCGCCAAGCGTGTGACGCTGTCATGCGCCGTCACCGATGCGGCTATATCAACGAGGGAGAAGCCGCCATCGGCAAACATCTGTTCGGCGTCATCATATACGTGTGAAATTCCAAACTCACGCGCACGGTTTAGGGCGGATTCCCGATCAATGTCGCAAATCGCCACAACGGGAACCCCCGCAGCCTGCCATGCACGCAAGTGATAAACGCTAATCATTCCGGCGCCGACGAGGGCGGCTTTATGTTCAACTTCCGCCATCAACTTTGCTTCCAATGGCCATAGCCGTAATACCAAATACTGCCATTTATGGAGGTCGTTTTGAGCGAATGTACGGCTCCGCGCGGAATACGGACGAGGTCCCCGGCGACGCATTGCGCAACCTCATCCCCAACGCCAATCGTGAGCGTTCCCTGTGCGACCAGCACATATTCGTCGGTATCATGAACGAAATCATTCCATTCCTGCCCAGCACCATCTTGGAAAATACCAAAGGTGAAACCCTCAGCCTGCCAGCGGGTTTTAACGTCGCCACTCTCAACGGGCAGCGCAAACGCGGCTTTTTCAAATGTCGCACTCATGCCGCACGCTCGTTCAATAACTGGCCAAGATAGGCGCGCGCAGGTTCGTATTTCAGCACCTCTTCGTAACTTGAATGCTGCGTCACAACCCCCTTCTGTACAAAGATAAATTCCTCGCAGATCTCTTGTAAAATCTCGAGGTGAAACCGCTCATTTGGGTGCACACACAACAACACAAGCCGTCCCTCGGATCGTAGTTTTCGAAAGAAATCGAGCATGAATCCGATGTAGCCATCTTGGATGTTGAACTGCGGCTCATCAAACAGATGAACCATTGGATAATCGGACTCTGCGCGTTTCATCAGGGCGTTTGGTTTTAACGAGCGAAAACTGCGCACCTGATAGGATTGGTGGTAATGGATCGCGAGGCGGTCGCGCTCGTCCGCTCGGATTTGGTGGATGTTTTTCCCGTGAACATTCACCTGCCCACTCGTTGGGGCATTTGACCCTGTCACCAGTTCAAACAGCGTCGTTTTTCCAGAACCATTTGGCCCCATCATCCCCACGATCGACGGTTTCTCAATTGTGAAATCCGCGCTCAGCTGGAAGCTAGGCGTGCGATTAAACCGTCCTTTATAATAGGTTTTTTGAAGACCTTTGACCTCAAGCATCGAAACCATTTCACATTCCAATCAATTTACGTCTAAGCGGGGCATTTTCCAGCAATTCATGCGCGGGGCCCTCGTGAATAATGCGGCCCCGATCCATCACATAGGCCCGATCCGACACCTCAAGGGCGGCCAAGGCGTTTTGCTCGACGATCAACACCGCAATGCCCTCATTCTTAAGCCGCGTTACGGTTTTTAGAACGTCCTGAACGATCTTTGGGGCCAACCCCTGACTGGGTTCGTCAAACAACACGAGGCCCGGTGCGCCGAGCAAGGCCCGCGAGATCGCAACCATCTGCATCTCGCCGCCAGACAGATTTTCGCATTCGCGTCCCATGAGGTATTCGAGGGCGGAAAAAATGCCAAACATCTCATCCATTTCCCATGACCTGAAGCGCGTTTTCTTAATACCTATCTGTAGGTTACGCGCCACACTTAAAGAAGGAAAAACACGCCGATCATCGGGTACCCAGCCAACGCCCATTTTGGCAATTTTATAGGTTTCAGTCCGCGTGATGTCCTGACCGTCGAACGATATTCGCCCATTGCGCGGCGGGGTCAACCCAAGGATTGAACGCAAGGTTGTGGTTTTTCCTGCCCCATTTGGCCCCAACAACGAAACAACCTCGCCTTCGCCTACCCGAAGCGACGCCCCAAAGAGCGCCTGAGATTCCCCATAGAACGTTTCAATATTTGCGATATCAAGCATTATGCCACCTCGCCCAACGCCGAACGCTGAACCCATTTGTTGGACTGCAAGTCGTCCGGTGTGCCTTCTGCAATCACCTGACCCCAGTGAATTACGGAGATTTTATCCGCGAGTTCAAAAAGAAACCGCATGTCATGTTCGATCATCACAAAGGTATATTTTTTACGCAACTTTCCGATCAATTCCGCCAGTTGCCGTGTGGCTTCGGCCCCCAATCCCGACGTCGGTTCGTCCAAAAAGACGATGCGCGGTTTGGCCGCCAAAGCGACGCCAATTTCTAGCGCGCGACGATTACCATAAGAGAGCGAAAGCGATGGTTGCCATTCCTGCCCCAAAAGCCCGACCTGATCGAGGACTTCCAAAGCTTGATCCAGCAACGCCCGATCATCGAAAACGGAGGTGGTAATCTGGGCGTAGCGACGCCGAAAATCTGGCAGCGCAAGAATTATGTTTTCAATCACCGCGCTGTCGTCAAAGAGGTTCATCATCTGAAACGAGCGCGATACACCTTTGCGCGCAATGCGTTGCGGAGCCTTGCCAGTAATGTCCTCTCCGTCAAAAATAATGCTGCCCCGTGTGGGTTTGTGATGCCCGGTCAGACAATGGAAACATGTGGTTTTTCCCGCGCCATTGGGCCCCATGATGCCGCTAACTTGCCCCTCTTTAAACGACAGGGATATGTCTTCCAAGACGACGCGACTGCCAAATCTTTTGTGGATATTTTTTGCTTCAAACAGGGCCATCAGACTTGCTCCTTAACCGATTTAGCAGGCAAATCTGCGCTTGTTTTCAGGCGACCCAAGTTGGCCAAGGCACCGGCCAATCCTTCGGGCTTGAACATGACCATCACCACAAACATCAACCCGTACCAAAGCAACCATGTCTCGGTGACCGACCCCAACACATCGCGGGCGATGAAGTAGAGCATCACGCCCAGAATGGGACCCCAAAAGTTCACCAGACCGCCGCCCACCAAAACCATCATCACAATCAAACCTGACTGATGAAGGCTCATGACATCCGGATAGGCGCTTTCCTGTGCCATGGAGAACAATCCTCCCGCTAACCCAGCAATCATCGCGGACAGGGTGAAGGCCGCCCATTTGAACCACCAAACCTCATAACCAATAAAGGAGGCGCGGGTTTCATTCTGACGGATGGCCTGAAGGACCCGCCCAAAAGGCGAATTGGCCACCCGCCATGCCAGCACAACCATCACAATCGTTAAAACGGCAATCAAGTAATAGAGGCTTGCGTTGGAACTCAAATCAAAACGTACAATTCCCAAATTGAGCGGCGGTCGGGGGATGTTCAAAAGCCCGTCTTCGCCGCCCGTGAGGACGTGCATTTTGATGGCCCCGAACCAAAAAACCTGTCCAAAGGCAATGGTTAACAGGGCGAAATAAATGCCGCGTCGGTGGGAGACAAAAACTCCGACCAATGCGCCTGCGACGGCTGCGGCGACGACCGATGCCAAAAGCCCCCCCACGAGACTAACCCCGACATGATGTTGAAACAGACCAAAGGCATAAGCTCCAACACCAAGATACGCCCCGTGGCCGAAGGAATGCAGCCCAGTGTAGCCAAACAAAAGGTTGAACCCGAGCGCGAAAATGATCCAAATTGCAATCTCGATACCGATATACTGATACAGCCCAATCGGGCCAATCCACAGAGGCATACTCAGCATAAAGACGGCAAAAAAGGCGATCTGCGGGGTGACCCATTGGCTTGAACGGCGGGAAATATCGGACAGTGTAACCATGATCAATTCTCCAACGCGCTTTTCTTGCCAAACAGGCCTCGGGCGCGAAACCCGATCACCAGAATGAGCAAAATATACATAGACATCATTGACCAAGACGACGCGTAAGCCCCTGTAATTCCAACAGAAAGGCCCACCAGTATCGCAGCAATCACCGACCCCCAGAAGCTGCCAACCCCGCCCAAAACGATAATCAGAAAGGCCGGAATAACCACATCAACACCAACATGCGGACGAAGCCCCCAAATCGGCACCATGGTCACGCCTGCCAAACCAGCAAGCCCTGCGCCAAACCCAAAGACCAACAAGCGCAGCCGCGAAAGATCGTAGCCCAAGGCCCGCACCATCTCGCTGTCGTGCGCTCCGGCCTTAATGATCGCCCCATAGGGTGTTTTTTCCAGAAAAAGCCAAACACAGACTATGGCAAGGACGGCGAAAGCTGCTGCAAAAAGTTTGTATTTTGAAAAGATTAGCCCGCCCATCATAACGGCGCCGTTGATCGCTTCTGGGAGCGGTAGGAATTTCTCTCCAGTTCCCCAGCCCAGACGGATCAACTCTTCGATCACCAAAGCCGCGCCGAAGGTCAGCAGCAAGCCATATAGGGGCGCTTTGCCGTAGGTGCGCCTGAGGGCCAACTCAAGCACCATACCCGCGAGGGCCGCCAGCAAAGGCGCACAAATCAAGGCGGCGATGTATTTGGCCGAGAGAGGGAGGGTTTGCCACCAGTCCCCCAACGCGGTTTCACCCATCCATTCACCGCCGATGATCGACAGCGCAAAATAGGCTCCCAACGCGAACAGGGAGCCATGGGCAAGGTTGATGACTTCCATCACGCCAACGATCAGCGTGAAACCCAAGGCGATGAGCGCGAACAACAGACCGAGGGTTAGTCCGTTGAACAAATGTGGTGCGAGATTGAGCATAAAGCGTCCGTTTTGGGTTTGATTATAGGAACCGCGACCAGAGTGTCTGACCGCGGTTCTTGGTTTCATGTGTCAAATGTAGGCGTATCTTCGTAAGGTTCTAGGACGCATTTTGCTTCGGCCTCGGCGTCACGCACATCCTCCGGCGGCACGTTGCTGAGAATCTCGAACATGTCGTCCGGATTGTCCGACGCGGTATTGGCCGTCGCCAGATAGATCGTCTGTTGCACCTGATGGGTGGCATGATCGATCCAAGCATCGTGATGCTGCATACGCTCAAGTGCCGGCATTTTATGACCTTCAAGCTCTTTGATCACCGCGATATTATTGGTGGTGCCCGCACGTTCCATCGCATCAAGCATGTTCTTCATCGCCATGTAACCATTATAGAAAACATTGCCCGGAACACGCATCTGCGTATCGGAATAGGCCTCCTGATACCGCTTCACAAAGTCGGTCACCCCAGGCAAATCAAGGTTGTAATACCAAGTCGTCCCAAACACCCCAAAGAGGTTATCGAGCGGCAAACCATAGACATCCGGCCAGTCCTGCTGGTTGTTAATCCATGCGGGGCTTGCGCCCATACCAAGCTGGGCTACCTGCTGGCGCATCGCTTTTTGATCGTCGCCACCGATGGCCGCGGCAACAACATTGGGATTGGTCTGCTGGATATTCAAAAGGGCCGCCGAGAAGTCGCGCGTTCCCTGTGGCACCAAAATTTCCTCGATAACCGTACCACCATATTGCTCCAACAAGGTGCGTGTGGCGGCGGCAGTATTGTGGCCCCAAACATAGTCATTGGTCAAAAGAACCCATTGATCGCCAAACCGGTCGATTGAATTTTTGACGGCCGCTTTGGCAAAGTTGGTGCCATTCCCGTCCCATACGAATTTCACACGGTGGCAATTTTCACCTGATTCAGTAGGCGAAGAGGAGTTGGTATTGAAATAGATCACACCGTTCTTTTGCGCCACTTGGCTGATCGCGTTGGCGACGCCCGAACTGACGGCCCCAATTAAGAAGCCAACCTCTTCGCGATTAATCAACCGCTCCGCCACACGGCTTCCGGTCGCCGCCGTAGTCTCGGTATCAATGTGAATTGCCTCGATTTTGCGCCCCAATACGCCGCCTTTTGCATTATACTCGTCGATAGCCATGTTGATACCGCGACGATCGCTGGCACCCGAGTTCGCATATTGGCCGCTGGCATCTGAGGTAATACCAACCTTAAACGGCTTGTCCGTCGCGGCGGCGTAAACGCGATTATGTTTCCATGGGCCATAGAATGCACCCGTCGTTCCAAGCGCAGCCGTCGTCTTCAGCAACTGTCGCCGTGTTAAGTTAGAATTAGACATTTTGTTCCTCCCGATCTTCGTCGCGCTTTTGCGCTGTTTCACCGGCCACTCTCATCCCTGACCAGATAATAGAAAATATATTCAATAGACTGAACGAAAATTTCTTTCTAAGTCAATAAAAAACTGAATATTCTTTCAATTATTGATTTTCACCTTGAAAAGGAATATTTTTTCAGACACCCTTTGCCATGGAAAAGAAAAATACACAGGGCCTCGACGAGACATATGACGCGTTGCGAGCGCGAATCGGAGATCGATTTGATGGTCTGACTCCACATCTGCAACGCATCGCCCTCTCTGCGCTGGAGGAGCCAAATTTCTTTGCACTGAATACCGTTGTGACCATTGCAGAAAAGGTAAGCGTGCAGCCGTCGACCCTCATCCGGTTTGCAAAAGAGTTCGGCTATAATGGGTTTTCCCAGTTACAGCGTGTCTTTCGCGTCCGTCTAATTGAAGGGGCTCCTGATCAACGGGCCGAAGTCTATCATGAGAAGCACAGTTCTGATCTTCGTGCCGATATGGGTCTAATATTTAACAATTGTATCAGTGAGTTAATTGCTTCACTGGAAAACGTTCGTGCAAACACGCAGGTGGATGACCTTGCGAAAGCCGTCGCCATGATCAACGCAGCCTCGCACATACATATCGCTGGCCTTCGGCGCGCACGACCGATTGCAACATATCTTGCTTACGGAATATCCCGCTCGGAGCGGCAATGCAGTATGCTCGATTTTGGAGGGGGAATGGCCGCTCAACAAGTTGCAAACATGAAGCAAGACGACTTACTGATTTGTATCAGTTTTCCGCCCTACTCGCCGCCGGTTCTCGAAATTGCGCGCGATGCCTATTTGCGTCGCCGCCCAATTATCGCAATCACAGACTCCTTAGAAAGTCCTTTGGCCAAGAATTCAACGCTCGCATTTATCGTCGACAATGAATCCACAGGTCAATTCAAACCCATTGCCGGCGCCATTGGCTTGGTTCAGGCCCTCTGTATAGGCTTGATCGATTGATCCATCCAGCCCTGTCACTTTTTGGCACAGGCCCAACAGTGACTAGCGTTTTGTGTAACCCGCGAGGAAAAGGTCAACAGCACTGCTTGAGGACTTACGAAGGATTTCAGCGGGCGGTGGGTATTTCACCTTGCTGAAAAGGCATTGACGCCACACACCCCCCGTCGATAACTCGATCAACTGATAGGCTGCAAGCGTTGTATCCTCGATTTCAAGCGTGCCATTTGCGACTTCTGAGTCCAGAAATTGCGAAATAAGGAGGCGCATGCGCATCGCACCGCCGTCATAATATCGGATGCCAAGTTCGGGCATCCGTTCGACCATGCCAATTATGGCGCGCTGTGAGCGGATCACCTCGTCGGAACAAAGGATTTTTGCTAGAATAAACACGAAGTCCTTCAGTTTATCGCGCAGGGGGCGCTCCTCCTTCAAACACTCGCTTAAACCAGCAAAAACACGGTCCCGTTCGTGCTCGATCAGGGATTCAAACAAGTCATCCTTGCTGTCAAAATAGACATATAGCGTGCTCTTTGAAACATCGGCCGCGCGGCAAATGTCGTTGACACTGGCGGCATCAAATCCGCGGTCCAGGAAAACCTGCGCCGCCCCTATGAGAATGGCTTCGCGTTTGGCGGGATCCCGTCCGGCGGCATGGCGGCGTGGCTTTATGGTTTTGTTTTCCATGACTCAACATAATCGAACCGAACGGTTTGATAAAGCCTTGTAATTGAGCGCGCAGAGGGTTAGGCGCTAAATCGAACCGAACGGTGCGATTTAGCTGTCTGCTCGGCATCTGCACCATCGGCAACAAGGATAAACCCTATGTCACGTCACGAACGAGACCTTGCACAGACTGACAAAATCGACGTCACACCCGATTTTGAAACTCAGAAAACCACGAAAACAAAGCCGCCTAAACGCCTTGTAAAGAGGGTGGTTCTGGCCTTGGTTGCCGTGGGAGCGCTTGCTGGGATGGTAGATTTTGGCCACACCTACTGGACGTCGGGCCGATTTATGATCGAAACCGATGATGCCTATGTCACAGCGGATACAACGTTGATTAGCAGTCGTGTGCAGGGCTATGTTTCTGAAGTTTCCGTAAAGCAAAATGACATTGTGAAAGCTGGCGATGTTCTGGTGCGCCTTGATGATGGAGATTACCTCCTTGCCTTGGAACTCGCCAAAGAACGCGTCTTGACGGCGGACCAAACCATTGGCCGTTTTGGCGCGCAAATCACCGCCGCTGAAGCAGGCGTTGCCCAAGCGGAGGCGATGAAATCCGTCGCGGAGGCGCAAGTGCGTGCAGCAAAATCCAAGTGGGATCGCTCCCAACAATTGGCCACGCGAAAAGTAGCATCCCAAGCCCAGCTAGATTCCTCAACCGAAGCCCTTGAAACAACCACCGCCTCGCTCGCCAATGCAAACGCTGCCATTCTAAATGCCAAAGCCCAAATCGGGGTGCTCCATGCCCAACAGGCCGAAGCCAACGGCGCGAAACATGAGCTTGAGTTGGCCGTAAAGCAAGCGCAACGAAATCTGGACTTAACAGTATTGCGCTCCCCCGCTGATGGGACACTGGCAAACCTCACATTGGAAGTTGGCGATCTGGTAAACCCCGGAGCGCTTTTGGCGGCCCTCGTACCGATGAACGATTTATATGTTGAGGCGAATTTCAAAGAAACACAGATTTACGAAATTGCTTTGGGCGCGACGGTTCACATCAGTTTTGATGCCATCCCTGACCAAGTGTTTGAAGGCCATGTTTCTTCGGTCTCTCCTGCGACGGGATCTGTTTTCTCCCTGCTGCCCGCAGACAACGCGACTGGTAACTTCACCAAAATCGTGCAACGCGTTCCGGTGCGGATTGATATCCCCGATGCCGTCATGCAGACGGGCCATTTGCGGGCTGGATTGTCGGCGATTGTCGAAGTGGATAATCGCACTGGCACGCATGCTTCTGCGATAGCACAAGCCGAGTAACTTGGATGTCTACAGATCTTCCCGAAGCACCGATTGAACTCACTCCTCGGCGCATTATCGCCTTTTTCATAATGGTTTTCGGGATGTTCATGGCCATTCTGGACATTCAAATTGTGTCGGCCTCCCTACCCGATATCCAAGCGGGTTTGGGCGCAAGTGCCGATGAAATCAGCTGGGTTCAGACCTCCTACCTGATTGCTGAAGTGATCATGATCCCGCTGTCGGGATTTTTGGCGCGGATGATGTCGACACGGGTCCTGTTTACCATCGCCGCCGCGGGCTTTACCGCCGCAAGTTTCATGTGCGCGACATCAACCACGATCACGGAAATGATCATCTGGCGCGCGCTGCAAGGCTTCTTGGGCGGGGGGATGATCCCGTCTGTTTTTGCGGCTGCCTTTACCATTTTCCCGCCCTCCAAGCGCAACATCGTATCGCCCATCATTGGCTTGATTGCGACGCTTGCGCCGACTGTGGGACCAACAATTGGTGGATATCTGAGCCATACAATGTCGTGGCACTGGCTGTTTTTGGTCAACGTTATTCCAGGCATTGCTGTCGCCATTGGGGCCTGGACGCTGATTGATTTTGACCGCCCGAATTGGAAGCTTTTTAGCAAGTTCGACTGGTGGGGGCTTGCGGCATTGGCTGCGTTTTTAGGGGCGATGGAATTCGTCCTCGAAGAAGGCGCGGCCAATGACTGGTTTGACGACCATTTAGTGGTGATTATGACCGTGGTGATGGTTGTTGGCGGTATCGTGACCTTCTGGCGCGCCTTTACCCGCGAGGAACCGCTCATCGACTTCTCGGCCTTCCGAGACCCGAATTTCGCAGTGGGTTCGATCTTTAGCTTCACCATGGGGATTGGCCTTTATGGGCTGACATATCTTTACCCGCTCTATCTGGCCTCAATCCGCGGCTACGACAGTTTGATGATCGGCCAAACCGTGTTTGTCTCCGGCCTTGCGATGTTTATCAGCGCCCCAATTGTGGGCATGCTTTCCTCGAAAATTGACCTGCGTTTCCTCCTTCTGGTGGGGTTCATGGGCTTTGCTGGCTCAACTTGGATGCTTACAGGCATGACCGCCGAATGGGATTTCCAAGAACTAATGTGGCCTCAAGTCCTACGCGGCGCGTCATTGATGCTGTGTATGGTGCCGATCAACAACCTCGCGCTTGGCACATTGCCCGCCAGTAAAATGAAAGGTGCTTCAGGCCTGTATAACCTCATGCGCAATCTTGGCGGCGCGGTTGGCCTTGCCGTGATCAACACCATCCTTTCGGAACGCAGCAGCTTGCATTATGCGCGCCTGTCTGAGGGGCTCAATTGGGCCAACAACGAGGTTTTGCGCCAACTCGATCTCATGGCCGCGAACTTAACGTCGCGGGGGCTTGATGGCGCGACAGGAGCTTTGGTTCAAATGGCCGGGCGTATTCAGGCACAAGCGACGGTGTTGTCCTTTATCGACGTCTTTTTCCTGCTCACCGGATTGTTCGCCAGCCTCGCCTTCGGCGCATTGCTGATGAAACCACCCGCAAAAGGCACATCAGTTGAAGCCCATTGAGCTTCACTTTTCGCTTTCGTGCGATGTATGGCTCTCTCCATTGCGATCTTGGGTTGTAAAATTAATTGGCAAACTACCCGAGCGAATGTGCAAATCTCTTTGAGGGAATGGCATTTCGATTCCATATTTTCGAAGCGCCGATTCAATTTCCCAATTGAAAGCAGCCACCACTGTACTAGGGCGTTTGACCGCCTGTGGCGTGAGCCAGACCACCAATTCGAAATCCAAACTACTTTCTCCGAATTTCATCAGCCAAACTTCCGGTGGTTTAACCCCCTTCCCTGACAGCAAATGAGGGGTCGCATTAGCGGCTTCTAGGGCGGCCTTTTTCACAAGGTCCTTGTCACTTCCATAGGCGACACCAAATGGAACGCGTATGCGCCGGATACTATCGCGCAAAGTCCAATTCACCACGGGGTTGTTGATGAATTGCGAGTTTGGCACCAAAATGTCGATGTTGTCATTGGTTGTGATAAGGGTCGCTCGGGTGTTGATTTCACGCACTTCGCCCCTCAACCCTGTCTCAAGCTCGACAAAATCGCCAACCTTGATGCTGCCTTCGACCAACATGATGATACCCGACACAAGGTTGCTAAAGATGGCCTGCAAGCCAAATCCGATGCCCACACCCAATGCCCCCGAGAACACCGCCAGCGCCGTCAAATCAATTCCAACAATGTTCATCGCAACCATCACCGCCGTAAAAAACAGGCCAATTTTGACGGTTTGGGCAATCAGTGCCTTGACTGAGGGCGTCAGATCCTTGGACATATTAAGGCGCGACTGAACGAACCTGCTGGAAACGGATGCAATCCAGACCAACAAAACAAGAATCGCCGCGCCCTTGATCACCGTGAAGATCGAAAGCCGCGCGTCGCCCATGTTAATGGCGAGGCTATCGAGGAAACCGATGAGGGGATTCAAGAGTTTCAAAACGTTGAGCGCAGCTATTACCCAAGCGGTCGTTGCAAAAGTGCGCGACCAAAATGGATCGCGGACCAAGGTTGAAAAAAGCCGGATCAAAATCCATGCCTGCAGGAGAGTCGCAGGAATACGAACGAGATCGCTGGGATGTCCGCTGGCCTGTAATGCGGCCTGCCCAATCAACAAAAGAATGGCCCAGACAATTGGAACGATAAGGCTTTTGATGACCAAAAAGACATGTTTCATGAATACTTTTTCGTCATCGGCCATCGGCCAAATTCGCGCTAACAGTTGTCTTGAAAAACGTGATGCTAGGAAAGCTGCGAGAAACGTGAAGCAAATGAGAGCGACCTGAAATATTCCTTCCAACGAGAATATCTGCGCGGCCACTCGCGTGGTTATATCTGTGAAATAGCTGATCACAGGGCCCATTTCCGAGGTGACATCGTTGATGATGCCTTCCACGGTTTCCGTTTTTGCCGTTGCTTCCGTTTGGGTTGCCGCTTCGGTTACGTGACTTGTCATGGCAAAATCCTCTTGATGAATGTAACCTTGGGGCGTGCCATCGGTCCTAGCCTGTACAGGCATTTAAAATGTATGATTTCAGAGTTCATAAGCACAAGGATCATTCCGCAAAATATCCCCACGCGGTTAAATTTTCGCCAAATCGTCTCCCTTTGGTTTCACCCCATGGCTGGCTCCTGCGTGACTAAAACAACGACCACGTTCCCCTTTTTACGGCCAGTATCCACATGTCGGTGCGCCTCGATCATTTGATCAAAGGAATAAGATCGATCAATCACGGGACGAAAGTGGCCAGCCACAACCAATGCGGTCAACGTCCGCAGCAACGACACATTTTCCGATGCCACCCCACCGACCAACCGCTTCCCATTAAGTCGTGCGCGTAGGGGGCCAAAGATCATGTCCGACAGGCTGCCGTTGACCACAACCAGCCGCCCGCCACGCTTGAGCGCGTGCCGCCCCCGCGACCATGGGGCAGTGCCTGCGGTATCGACGATCATGTCAAATTTACGCGCGGTGGTGGTAAAGTCGGTTTTGGTGTAATCAATCACATGATCCGCTCCAAGGCTTCGGACCAACTCCGCGTTTGCGCCGCTACAAACGGCGGTCACCTCCGCGCCTAAATGCTTGGCTAATTGCACAAAGGCTGTGCCCGTGGACCCAGAAGCGCCATTGATCAAGATGCTTTCGCCTGCCTTAAGCCGCGCCTTATTGACAAGGAAATCATAGGCCGTGGTGCCCCCAAAAAAGAGCGCGGCGGCTTCCTCAAAGTTCATACTTTCCGGTTTCAACACCACTTTCCCATCCTGTGGCATCACGCAATATTCGGCATGGGCACCAAAGGCCGCCCCCGGAAAAGCAATCACAGCATCCCCAATTTTGAATTCCGTCACCTTGACGCCAACTTCGGTGATCACACCTGACAATTCCGTGCCAAGGGTTGGCTGCCTTGGCCGAAAAACTCCGAACACCAAGCGGGCGATCAAGCCCATGCCTGCGGGTACGGTGAGCGTTCTTGCCCGCCAATCGCCGCTACTGACCGTCGTTGCATAGGTTCGGATCAAAACTTCGGTGTCTTTGGGTGTTGGCGTAGGCAAGTTGATGAGGTTGAGAACGTCCGGAGGGCCGTAACGGGTATAGCTATAGGCACGCATATTAGGTTCCTTTTTGAGTAAATTATTATAGAGCATCGATTGCCTTTAGATAACCCACTCCCAAACCAATGCGTATTGACCAATTATCTAATGCTGATATGCATATATGCATGGATTGGCGGGCGGTAAAATTTGACTGGAACAAGGCGCGGGCGTTTCTCGTTACCGCCGAAGAAGGCTCGCTTTCTGCCGCCGCCCGTGCGCTTGGCATGTCGCAACCGACGTTGGGGCGGCAGGTTGACGGCTTGGAACAGGAACTGGGAATTGTCCTGTTCCAACGGGTTGGGCGCGGCCTGACCCTGACGCCCAGCGGGCTTGATCTCCTCGAGCACGTCCGCGACATGGGCCAAGCGGCGGGGCGCGTGTCACTAGCAGCACTTGGACAATCACAAGCGATAGCAGGCACGATTTGCATTTCCGCCAGCGAGACCTACGCTACGGTTCTGCTGCCCCCGATCATCGCCAAACTGCGACTGTTGGAACCGGGCATTCGGGTTGAGATCGTCGTTTCCAATCAAGCCAGCGATTTGCGGCGGCGCGAAGCAGACATCGCAATCCGCTCGTTTCGCCCTACCGAGCCTGACCTGATCGCCAAAAAAATCGGTAACGCCGAAGCCCGTCTGTACGCGACCCCCGCCTATATCGCAAAGCTTGGCCATCCAACCAAACCCTATGACTTGCGCCATGCTGATTTTATCAATTTGGACCACTCTGGGATGATGATGAAAGGTCTGAATACATTGGGTCTGGGCCTGACCGAGGCTAATTTCCCGCTGATGACTGAAAGCTACTTGGTGATGTGGGAACTGGTGCGAGAAGGTGCAGCCATCGGTATTCTGGATGCGTTTATCGGCGATGCCGACCCCACAGTACGACGGGTTCTGGCGGATTTAGAACCCCTGACGTTCCCCATGTGGCTCGTTGCACATCGGGAACTTGCAACAAGCCGACGTATTCGAATGGTCTATGACTTCTTGGCCGAAGAGCTGAAACGCAATTAGCGAACGACGGAAACCCAGCAATTGGCATGGCGTACGATACTTGCTGCGTTGGGACCAAGCAGATTGTCCTTCAGATCGGCCTTATGGGCGCCCGCAACAATTAAACTGGCTTTGGTCTTGGCCGCGATACGCAAAATTTCGTCATAAACCCGTTCTGTCGCAATCAAGTTGAGCGCCGTCCAAGGCAACAATCTGAGATGCTCTCCTAATCACCTCTACATAGGAAATCTCCGCGTATTACCATCAAAAAGGCCGCAGCCCCCATGACCAGCATGATTTGTCCGTTGGCGGAACTGGCAACTTCAACCGCGCCCGCCTTCTCGGCTGAGAATCCGACCCGTTTCATCAAAGGAGTCATTTAGGTATCGGCTGTCAAAACATTGGCAATGCCAAAAATGCCCTCTGACGTGATCCACATATGGCTCATCGCCTATTGCAGGGATGCGCCTTTCCAACGGATGACATCGGGGAGGAAATGAGAGGACCCGAAAAACATATTGACCAGAAAGATCGTGGCAATAATCGCCATTGCAGGCCCAAGCGCGCGGCAGGCGCCCTCAAACAGGATCAAGAGTCCGACCAACCCAAGCCACTTGTCAACGTCGTCTGCCAAGCTGCCCGCATCGACGATCTTCTGACAGAAAATTAGGCCGTAAAGGACCGTGATTGCCCCAACAAGATCAAAGGCCTAGTCGACCAATGCAATATGAACGCGGGTGCGACGCCGGCAAGCAATATGCCGCCGGATTACGTGCGCCCGCATCAGACCAAGCAACATAGTTTTGAAGTTCCTCTTCCGTTAAGGCACGATTTTCCAATGTCTTTATGGCCATATCCGAGTCCCACTGAGGTCCTGCTATTGCTGATATTTTTATTACTGGCCGCATTCGGGTGGTCATGCAGGCGAGCAGACAGACCCACTGTCTCCATTTCCTTTGGGTCAAGGTTCGCAAAGGCTGAGTGCTGTTTTTTGACCTCTTCGATGTTGTCCATCACGGATTTCACAACTGTATGCACAGCTTCATCCGAAACGTCGGTCGACGTCACAAATGTTGCGCCAACACCAAATGTGGTTACGTCCGCGTCATTCCCGCTATACATGCCCCTAGAAATAACGGCCGTGTGACAGAACGAGTTTCGCTGATAAGCGCCTCAACAACAGGGCCATCAATCGTTACAAAGGCAAAGTCACGGGTTGTGGTTTTTTCTAGGATCGAACCCGACGGGTGACCAACCGTGTACGCCATCGCGTCGATTTTATTGTCACACAAAGCAGCCGATTGCTCTGCCGCCTTCAACTCGGCGGCCAAAGCAAAATCGTCTGTGGTCCAGCCCTTCGCATCCATCAGCACTTCCATCGTGCCGCGCTGACCGGAACCGGGGTTGCCGATATTAACGCGCTTGCCCTTTAGGTCGTCAAAAGGTCGCGGTGCCCGCATCGGCGCGTGCCACAACGGTGAGCGGAAAATACAGAGCGAATGGTGTTGATGTTGTAAACAAACCCGCCAGTGAATTCGACGGCGCATCGAAAACCGTGTTCTTTGCGGCCCTTATTGACCAAATGGCAAATCGCGTCGCCCGTTGGGTGATATACGCCCGTTACGCTACTGCTGCTAACAGGGCTTCCACCTCAAGCGCCGCAAATGACACTTTCAAAGCACTGGGCATCAGGCTTCTCCGTTTATTGATGTTTTCGTAGGTTTCATTCGCCCCAAACTTCATTGAGTCGACGAATTTTGTTTTCAACTTCGGTAATTCTCGCACGCACGGGCGCTCCGGCACGCCCCGCAAGAAGGCCGATCATAATCTCACACAGCACCAGTGTAGAGGCGTAGGATGAGAAGAAATTGCGGCTTTTTGTGGGGACAATAAAACTCGCTGAGGCAAACGCAAGAGCAGGACAAGTGTGCGTATCGGTGATCACAACCACAAAGGCACCATCCTCGCTTGCCACCCGCGCGGCCTTGATTGAATTGCTGGCAAAGGGCGGTTTTGTGATGATAATCAACACATCCTGCTCCGACAGGCCAACTAGCCCACTCCCCAGCGACGCCCCCATTCGGCTGGCCATCGACCAATTCTCAGCGATGAAACTGGCCATATACGTCAGGTATTCCGCAACCCCCGTCGACCCCAACGCTCCCAGCACCAAAACGCTGCGCGCATCATGCAACCGCTCAACACAGGCCTCCATCGTGGGCATGTCAATCGCCGCTTCTAGCTGCTGCAAATTACTGGTGCTGTCCATGATGTGCTGCGTCAAAAATCCCTGATCGCCCTCATCATGGCGTTGCTGCATAACTTCGACCCGTTGCGAAAACGAGTCCGCTTTCTGCTCAAACGACCGCCGCAAAACTTCGCGCAGGTCCTCATAACTGTCATATCCCAGCGCCGCCGACATACGCGAAAACGTTGCTGGCGATAGATCCGTTTCCTTGGAAATCGCCCGCAAACTTCGGGTGGCAACATCCACCGGATTCGTCACGACGTAATCCGCCGCCAGCTTCAACTTGGCACTCAGTGACGCATACTTCCCCGATAACTGCTGCTCAAACGACGACTGCAAAAATGAATCCCCCTCGAGACAGAATTATGATTTTCACGAACGTTTCATTTGTTTCATATCTAGTCAAGAGGGGAAACATATGTTTCAATACAGGCAAATGATTCAACAAAGGACCACAGCGTGTCACACGTATTTCCGCGGCATACAAAATCAAATCTTCCCACCGTTGCACGAGGCGAAGGCGTCTATCTCTACGACACCACGGGCAAGCAATATTTCGACGGGTCTGGTGGCGCAGCCGTTTCTTGCCTAGGGCATGGCGACCCGGATGTCACCAATGCGATCAAAAAACAGCTCGATGCCGTGGCCTTTGCCCACACCAGCTTTTTTACCTCAGATCCCGCCGAGCAATTGGCCGACAAACTCATTGAACACGCCCCCGACGGCATTGATCGTGTTTACCTCGTTTCTGGTGGCTCCGAAGCAATGGAAGCCGCGCTGAAACTGGCCCGCCAATATTTCGTGGAAATCGGCCAACCCCAACGCCGCCACATCATCGCACGACGCCAGAGCTACCACGGCAACACCCTTGGGGCGCTGGCCACAGGCGGCAACGAATGGCGGCGCGCGCCCTTCTCGCCCCTCTTGGTTGAGACCACCCATATTTCCCCCTGTTTTGAGTATCGCGGCAAACACGACGATGAAACGACGCTGGACTACGGCCTTCGTGTCGCCAACGAACTTGAAACCGAAATTCTCCGTCTGGGCGAAGATTCCGTGATCGCTTTCGTCGCCGAACCCGTCGTTGGCGCAACGGCTGGCGCGGTGCCCGCCGTCGAAGGGTATTTCAAACGCATCCGCGAAATCTGCGACCAATACGGCGTGCTTTTGATCTTGGACGAAGTCATGTGTGGCATGGGGCGCACGGGCAAGATATTCGCCAGTGAACACGAGGGCATTCACCCCGATATCGTCGCCGTCGCAAAGGGCCTTGGTGCGGGATACCAGCCCGTTGGCGCGATGCTCTGCTCCGCCAAAACCTATGCCGCAATTGAGGATGGCAGCGGATTTTTCCAACACGGCCACACCTATGTCGGCCACCCAACCGCCTGTGCCGCCGCCTTGGCCGTTCTCACGAAACTTACCGATGGCGGCTTGGTCGAACGTTGTGCCGTGAAGGGCGACCTCCTGCAAGCGGCCCTGCAAAATGCCTTCGCGCAACACCCAAACGTCGGCGACATCCGTGGCCGTGGCTTGTTTCGGGGCATTGAACTGGTCCAAGATCGCGAAACCAAAAGGCCGTTTTCCCCTGAGCGTCGCCTGCACGCCACGCTAAAGAAAGAAGCCTTCAATGCGGGTCTCATCTGTTACCCCATGGGCGGTACAATCGACGGAAAACAAGGCGATCATATTCTCCTCGCTCCGCCGTTTATCCTCGATGACAATCACATCGACGAGATCGTCACCAAGCTTCAAACCGCCCTCCTTAAATCCCTATGAGACCGCTCCCAACGCTGATGGTCGCCCCAAACGGCGCGCGCAAAACCAAGGCCGATCACCCTGCCCTCCCCATTACTTTGGAGGAAACCGTTGCCACAGCGGTTGCTTGCCATGCGGCCGGTGCGCAAGGAGCGCATTTGCACGTCCGAGACGCCCATGGGCATCACGTACTCGACGCGGGCCTCTACCGCGAACTCTTGTCGGAAATGCACAACGCCGTGCCAAATATGATGTGCCAGATCACCACCGAGGCGGTCGGCCGATATACCGCCGCGCAACAACGCCAACTCGTTGACGCGGTCCAACCGAAATGCGTATCCATCTCCTTGGCCGAAATGCTTTCCGATGGCGACACTCCCCAAGCAACCCGTTTCTACGCAAAATGCAAAGAGGCAGATATTTCGGTGCAACACATCCTTTATGACGCGCACGATTTGCGCGTTTTATCCGACCTTCTCGCGAACGAAGCATTGGCCACGGACGATCTGCAGGTGCTTTTCGTCTTGGGTCGATATTCCGAACATCAAGAAAGCACACCCCAAGACTTGGGTATTTTTACGCAGTGGCTCGGCGCATTCGAAACCGCGCCTGATTGGGCGGTCTGTGCGTTTGGCAAACAAGAAACCGCATGCCTTACTGAGGCACTGCGACTGGGTGGAAAAATCCGCGTTGGCTTTGAAAACTCGTTTTGGAATGCAAATGGAACGATTGCGAATTCAAACAGCGAACGGGTCGCGGAAGTGAATAGAATTGTCCAGAACTTGGGCCCGCATTCAAGTTCCTTCCTGTCTTGACTTGCGGCTTGCCCAAGAAAACGCCGCGCCGCCATCATATCGACTCCCTGGCTTGGATGCCGTTTCCCTTCGGGAGTGGACAGAAACGGTACGAAGTCTTTGCGCCCAGCGCGCTTGCGGCGTCATCAAGGGTTGTTTATTGAAAATTGATCATTGGCGACTTCAGAAACCCTGCAATGAATTTATTGGCGGGGGAGTTACAGAGGCGGCCGTTTTGCCACATTTTGATCCAGTTTTTTTTGATCTCACTAAGCTTTTCAACCCGCAGTTCTACTTCCAATTTAGACAGGGGATTGTCTAAAAGGAAGAGTTTGGGATGACGCTGGCCGCCAGAAGGATGGCTGGATTTACGCTCAAACGGCGGTTCGATCTACCACATAGCCGCGACAAGCGATTGTTGGGTGCTTGCTTGGCTTTGCAGATAAATCTGCGGCGCAGATTTCCCGTAGAAAATGGGGCGGACGCTTCATGGCATGTGGCCTTAACCATCAAGCCGTAAACGACAACGCCAAAGGAGGTGGTATCCGACCATTCAGCCGCACAGTGGGCAGTGCCGATTTTTCCCGCCCCAACGATTGTGTTGCACGCCGCGTTAAACGCCTTCCCCCTTTCAAATCCACCTCAGCGGGGGCTTTTCCACATCCGAACACACCTTCGTCAGCGTGTTTGTCCCGTTGTGGCCATGAAGCCGTGTGGACATCGACCTCGCCAGTCAGTTGCCACGGCTTCCCGAAACTTCGCGGGCATGGAGTCTCTGTTTTACCGCTGAGGACCCAGCACTGGCAACGGCTACGATGCGAGGGGGCAACGAATAAACCCAAGACCTCGATTCATAACTTATGACGGGTTCTCGGTCTCTCTTGGGCCATCCAAACCTAATCCCCAAAGCGCGCAAGGCTATTTTGACGCGTGCAAAAAGCTTTGTAATACGGAATACTCTGCGGCAGATACGACCGGCGGCGACTCTCGGGATTAAACACTGTTGGTCGCCCTCTTCGCTTCACGTCGGGCTCGTTCGACACCAACCCATTACGCTATTTTGGAATTCGCCTTTCATGCCAGACCCTGCTAGTTTCTCGTTCACTTACAATGTGCATAGCACCTAATGTTATCGAGCCTTACTCTGTGATATCCGTAGGCTTTTGAGGAAGGTATCCGATAAATATGGCGTTCATTCGCAAACTGCTACAGGACACGCGCGCAAGCTATTGGTTCGTACCGAGCGTCATGATGGTTGCCGCCTTGTTATTGGCAATTGGGACTGAGGCTTTAGATCGGCACCCAAACTATTTGCCCTTTTCGCTGCCCAATGGAGTGGTCACGTCCAATGCCGATGCTGTGCGGTCGCTACTGGCTGTCATCGCACAGTCCGTTATCGCTGTAACGGGCGTGATGTTCTCGATGACGATCGTTGCTGTCTCCTTTGCGTCGGCAAATTTCGGGCCAAGGCTCATTGGGAATTTCATGCGGGATAAAGGCACACAGTTTAGTTTGGGTATTTTGATTGCGACCTTTGTCTATGCACTTATGATCCTGCGGTCTGTGCACAATATTGACGATTCCGGTGCAAACTTTGTACCCGTTTTCTCAGTTTTGGTCGCGTTGGGACTGACCCTTGCCTCGGTGGCAACGATGATCTTTTTCATCCACCACGTTCCCGAAATGATCAATCTTGAGAACCTTTGCCATAGTCTTGGATGCAGGTTGCGGGACGAGTTGGTCCGATTGAGCAAAGCACCAACTGCGATGACGGACAAGGAGTCTGTTCAGAACGCTTGGTTTGAGGAGGCTAGTAGTGAGGCCTCCGAGGGGGTAACGCTATTAAGCACGGGGTATATTCAAGCCGTAAACTTAAACCAAATCAAACGCTTGGCGTCCAAAAACGATCTTTATATCGAAGTTTTGGCAATGCCCGGAACATTCACGCACCCACGGAACCTCGCGTTGCGGGTCTGGGGGCAAGAGGCGCTATCGACTAAACTCGTAGGGGAACTTCGGGCTTGTTTTGCAACGGGGTTCGGAAAGTCGGAATCCCAAAACGTACTCTTTCTGGCGGAGCAACTGGTCGAGATCATTGCCCGTGCCTTATCGCCTGGCGTCAACGACCCTTACACCGCCTGTACATGCCTAAACTGGTTACATGCGTCTCTTCAGGAATTGGCCGCGATCAAGGCAGAGGATATCGACCTTTCTCCAAGTCGGGTTCATACGCCGACACTGACCTTCACCAGCCTGTTAGAAATTGCGCATGGAGATAGCCGAGAATACATTTTGAGCGACAACCTCGTTTGCGCGCATGCGGTGAAACTGTTGCGGGGACTGGCGGCAAGCCTTCCGAAGGGACCGCGCCGAGATGCCGTTGATCGAGAAATCGGAGCGCTTCTAGGTGAGAGCTGAACGCGCTGCTGGGGCTCACGTACGGTTCGCGCGCTAAAAAGTTAATATACGCGCCCGATTAACCTAACTTACATCTGCCATTCTCGTGGGTAGGATCGACATTTTCAGCTAGATACAACCTGCCTTGTCATACTATGGTTGACGGCGTTTGCGGTTTTCGCAATTGGCATCACTGTGTGGTTCGAATTGGCTTAACCCCCTTTTTTCTAACACCAAATATAGTGCGGAGCAGGATAGCGTCATGATATCTAAACCAAACCAATCTCAACCGACGGCACGGCTTGTGACTGTGGACGTTTTAAAATCCACAGCCTTGGTCGGCATGATTATTTTTCATTTTGCATATGATTTGGAATTGTTTGGATACCTCGCACAGGGGACAATGGCTCAAAGCACATGGTTAACCTTCGCAAGGATTGTCGCAGGATCATTCCTGTTTCTCTCGGGCGTTGGATTAAGTCTTGCGCATTTCCCTACTATTCGATGGCCAGATTTTCTTCGTCGACTTAAAATCATTGGTCTAGCGGCCCTCGTGATTACATTCGCAACCTACATCGCAGTTCCTGACCAGTTCATTTATTTTGGAATTCTCCACGTCATTGCTATTTCAAGCTTAGCAGGATTACTGTTCTTGCGCATGAATCTCTTGCTCGTGTTTTTGGCCGCAGTCCTTGTGTTCGTCCTCCCCTTCTTTTTCCGAACCGAGGCGTTAAACACACCCATTTTGACATGGATCGGCCTGTCCACGCAGTGGCGCCCGTCAATGGATTTTGAGCCCTTTTTCCCTTGGTTTGCCCCTTTTCTGGCGGGCATATTTTCCGCAAGGTTTGCGAGGCAATTCGGACTCATTTCAGCAGGTCCGCCACCGGAAACCATGCCTAGTTCTTTTTTGAAAAAAATTCGCTGGGCCAGTCGAAATAGTCTCACGATTTATCTCGTCCACCAACCCATCCTGATTGGGGTGCTCTGGGGGTGGAGTCGGCTGGCCCTATAGTGCCTTGGGTTATTCAGCTCTCAAACCTCCCTGCACCTAAGCGCCCAAAACGGGATTCAGCTCAAATGGCGCCACGATTTCACTGCCCGTTGAGGTGACGCGGAGCATATATTCACAGCGCACGCCGCCAACTTCAGGGTCATATGCGCTGGGTTCGATCATCAGGAACATATCTGCTTCAAGTCGGGCGTCCTCATCTGGGACGATCCGTGGAAATTCATGCACAGAAGTCCCGATACCATGCCCAGAATGATGGGGATATACATACCCTTGCTTTTGCATGAAGGCTCGCAAAAGCCGATCAAGTTCACTGACTTTCAAACCTGGGCGAATTTCGGAGATCGCCAAATCAAGCGCCTCTCGGGAAGCTTGGAACATGCGCAAATACGCGTCACTTGGGGTAGCATCCACAATGAATGACCCACAACTGTCGCCCCAGTATCCGTGAACGCGTGGGCCGAGATCGCAAATAATGGGATCGCCTTTTTGTAAAACGCGACTGCTGGGCTGTGTGCCGAGCGTCGCGGTATGCGTCACACCAGCGAGGTATTCGCCCGCAAACGCACAGCGCTCGCCCGCCATATTTTCCATCCGAGCACGTATCCGATTTAGGACATCAAGCTCGCTCGCCCCGACGGATGAACGCTTCCGCGCTTCATCCTGACCAGCGGCGACACAAAGCGCGGCAAAGCGCATCTTTTCAATTTCATGGGGTGTCTTGATGGCCCGAAGCCGTGCGAGATCGTGGTCTATTGAAACACTCGCCCCTCCTAGAATTTCGTTCAGACTCGCAGGGTGGGATCGCGCCTCAATTCCACATTTCCCAGAGACACCCAACCGCTTGGCCATCGCCAGAACAGCCCTGTGAAAATTCGCCGCGACATCCGTCACGGCACACTCAAACCCGCGGTACGTTTCATAATTCACACCACTGATTTGCTCCCCTTCGATATTGGCACAAACAATTCCGACGCTTTGATCGCGGCCAATAAATGCAAGCGTTGGACCACCAGCAAACGGGTTCAAACCGATCTCAATGCCCACGACATGCCCCGTGGCAAAACAAACGGAATCCGCCCCCGTTAGAACGGCCCAATCCACTTTAATCTCGCCCAATACTCCGGCAAGCCGCGCCACGTTTTCCATGTATTCCCCCACAGGCCTCTCTACCACTCGGCAACAGACCCATCCGCATGCCGCCATTCCGGCGCGCGCCACTTATGACCTTTAAGCGCTTGTTTAACCACAAATTCTTCGTTGATTTCAATCCCCAAACCCGGTCCCTCCGGGATATATAAACAGCCCTCCCTCAGATCAAACCCCGTGCCCTCCACCAGATAGTCTTGCATGTCCACGGGTCCATTATAATGCATGCCAAGGCTTTGCTCTTGAAGGACTGCGTTCTGACAGACAGCATCCACTTGCAGGCTAGCCGCAAGCGCAATCGGGCCAAGCGGACAATGCGGGGCAATAGCAACGTCATAGGCCTCGGCCATATGCCCAATGCGAACCATTTCTGAGATCCCTCCCGCATGCGCCGTGTCTGGGTTGATTAAGCTTGCCGCACGGGTCTCAAACACCCGTTTAAAATCATAACGAGAGTGCAAACGCTCTCCGACGGCCAAGGGAATTGAGGTGAATTTCGCCAAATCAGCCATCGCATCGATCTGGCTTGAAGCGACAACATCCTCGACGAAAATTGGCCGCAAAGGTTCGAGTTCCTTGAGGAGAACCTTGGCCATAGGAACATGCACGCGCCCGTGAAAATCAAGCGCAATATCCATTCTGTCGCCGACAAAATCGCGCAACGCCCCCATTTGCGCGACGATACGGTCCACCTCTCGATAACAATCAATCATCCGTAATTCACGGGTCGCATTTAGTTTGGTGCAGTCAAATCCGCGCGCCATAAGGGCCGCGGCCTCAACCTCAAGATTTTGCGGGCGATCGCCCCCAATCCAGCAATAGGAGCGAATGAAATCGCGCACTTTTCCGCCCAGCAACGCGTGGACCGGCGCGTCGTGATAGCGCCCCTTGATATCCCAAAGCGCCATATCGATTCCGGCAATGGCACTCATCAAAACCGGGCCTCCGCGATAGCATCCGTTGCGATAAATCGACTGCCAAATATCTTCGATCATCAACGGATTCCGCCCGATCAGAAAATCCTCAAGCTCGCCGATTTTGGCAGCAAGCGTTTCGGCATGCCCCTCCAAAACGGGTTCGCCCCAGCCACTAATGCCTGCATCCGTTTCAACCTTAAGAAAGAGCCATCTCGGCTCCACCAAATACGTTTTTAATGCGGTAATTTTCATGCGCCTGCCTTTGAAACAAAAACGGCCCCTAGGTCGGCCAAAACGGTACTCGATGCCTTATTGAAACTATAAGACAGCAAAAAACCCGCGCTGTCAGCCCCGTAGGCAGGAACTGGGATAAGGCTGGATTTTGCAGAATCCTTTCATCGCGAGCAAATAGGTATTAGGCTCACACAAATTGCAAATCGGATACCGCGATGAAATCCCTGAAGGGACGCGGCATGAGCCTAGACATATGAATACTGCCAAGCAGCAAATATTAAGTTTTTCTGACGGGGGTGCCACGGGTGAGTTTCACCTTTCTGGTCATCTCACCATCTATACTCTACCACAGGCGATGGCTGTTTTTGAGTGCCAACCCGAGATTTTGAAAGTCGATATTTCGGGACTAGAGCGGCTTGATACAGGCGGCGCGTGGTTTTTACTGACACAGCAAACTCAGGCAGCAGCCTGCGGGCAGAATCTTGAAATTTCCGGTGCAAGTGCTGAAGCCGCAAGCCTGTTCAAGAGCGTTGAAGCCGCAATGCCGCAACCGGACCCCCCGATTGCGCAGCCCCCCTTTTTCCGTGAAATACTGGCGCGGATAGGGGAGCGCGTCGTCTTTGGAGTGAAATTCTTGCTCGCTTTGACGAGTTATTTGGGAATATTCCTACACAGACTTGGGCGTGCAATACGACATCCAAGCGAGTTTCGCCTGACCGCGCTTGTGCATCACTGCGAGGAGGTCGGTCTAAAAGCGGTGCCAATTGTCGCGCTGATGGCGTTTCTGATTGGGGTCGTGCTGGCCTTTCAAGGCTCCACCCAACTCAAACAGTTTGGGGCCGAAGTGTTCGTTGTTGATCTGATTGCGGTTTCGATTTTGCGCGAGTTGGGCATTCTTTTGACCTCTATCATCGTGGCGGGCCGAACCGCTTCTGCTTTCACCGCCGCAATTGGTTCGATGAAAATGCGCGAAGAAATTGATGCCATGCGTACGTTGGGATTGGACCCCGCGATGGTGCTTTTTGTACCGCGCATTCTGGCGCTGTTTCTCATGCTTCCTGTGCTTGGACTGATCGCTGACATTTCGGGGTTGTTCGGCGGTGCGTTGATGGCATGGATTGATCTTGGGATTTCGCCCGAGATGTTTAAGACCCGGCTGATTTCGGGAACGAGTGTTAATCACGTGCTGGTCGGCCTTGTGAAGGCGCCCTTTTTTGCACTCATTATTGGTGTTGTCGGTTGTCATGCGGGCATGCAAGTCGAGAGCAATGCGGAGTCGCTCGGTCGCATGACCTCAAATGCCGTTGTCACCGCGATTTTTGCCGTGATTGTGGCCGACGCTGTCTTTTCGATCTTCTTTGCGAGTATGGGCATATGACCGCACAGGCCTCATACGATGTGATTATCAGCGTACGCGGCATCCGCAATCAATTTGGCCGCCATGTGGTGCATGAGGACCTTGATCTTGATGTCCGACGCGGTGAGATATTGGGCGTTGTGGGTGGGTCGGGGACGGGTAAATCGGTATTGCTGCGTTCGATCGTCGGATTGCAAAAACCAGTAGCGGGCAGCGTGAACGTCCTTGGCGTTGATGTGTTGACGGCTGATGAGGATACCCGCACGGCGCTTGAAGCGCGTTGGGGAGTTATGTTCCAAGATGGCGCGCTTTTCTCATCGCTCACAGTGCGCGAAAACGTCGAGGTCCCGATGCGTGCCATCACGGGACTAGACCCCGAGACGCGCAGCAGTTTGGCCGATTTAAAGATTTCGATGGTAGGCCTGCCTTACAATGCGGGCGACAAGTACCCTTCTGAATTGTCAGGGGGGATGCGCAAAAGGGCGGGGCTTGCGCGGGCCCTAGCACTTGATCCAGAGATCGTGTTCCTAGACGAGCCGACTGCGGGCCTTGACCCTATTGGTGCCGCAGCCTTTGACACACTTATTCGCGGCCTTAGCCACTCTCTTGGCTTGACCGTGTTTCTAGTGACCCATGATTTGGATACATTACATGCGACATGTGACCGGATTGCAGTCCTTGCCGAGCGCAAGGTATTGGTGACAGGAACGATGCAAGAAATGTTGGACGTCGACCACCCGTGGGTCCACGAGTATTTTCACGGACCGCGCGCGCGCGCCGCCGCCTCTGGAGCACAGAGCGGCACACCTTTGGAGGGGTAATATATTGGAAACTCGCGCAAACTTCGTGCTTATCGGCGCATTTACCCTTGCTGGACTGGTGGGCATCATGGCGTTCTTCTTGTGGTTTGCACAAGCGGAACTCGACCGCCAGTTTGCCTATTACGATATCCGGTTTTCTTCGGTTTCCGGTTTGGACAATGCATCCGATGTACGGTTCAGCGGCCTTGCCGTTGGTCAGGTTGTTGATGTGCGTCTAACGCCTGAACGGGATGGCACCATCCTTGTCAGGATCGAAGTGGATGCCGAAACGCCGGTGCGCATCGACAGCGTAGCAACCGTTGAATCACAAGGGGTTACAGGCGTTTCTTATGTCGGAATCGACGCGGGCACACCGTCTGCGGCCTTGCTGATGAGCGGTGCGGATGGCGAGATTCCGGAGATCACCGCCGGTCGCTCGGCTTTGCAATCGCTCTCTGAGGATGCGCCACAATTGTTGGAACGCTCTTTGCAGATTGTAGACGAGCTTGGTCAGATGCTTGGCGACGACAACAAGAACCGCGTTGAACAAATTCTGGTGAATATTGAAGATGCGTCGGGTGAATTCTCACGCACCTTGTCTTCCTTTTCAGGCGTGGCAGATACGGTGGCGGACTTTGCGGACCAGATCAACCAATTCAATGCGACGCTGGATACCTTGACTGGAGACCTCTCGGAAGTGCTCGCCACGGCGGACACGACGCTTGTCTCAATTCGCGAGTTGTCCGAACAGGGAAAGGGCGTTTTATCCGATAGCTCCAAGACGCTAACGGACGCACAGGGCGCAATCATCGAAACCAAAGAGTTCATCGCCCAAGATCTCACCGCAATGGCTGACGAGTTGCGCGCGACCAACACCGATTTGCGGGCGCAACTCACCCTTGTGGCCGAGGACGCCCGCCATATGATGGCGACCTTTAGCACCACAGGCGAGCGCGCGACGCAGCGTTTGGAAGAGGCACAGGCGACGTTGGAAAGCACGAACACCCTCATCCAACAACTAGACGACGCGGCCCTCGCCGTGGAAAATGTGGCGACCCGCACCGACACTTTGATCCGCGACGAGGGCGCACCGCTCCTCACTGAAACGCGCGCTATGGTGGCTGAGGCCAACCGAGCAATCCAACCTGTCGTAACCATAGCGACCGAGGACCTTCCCGCGATTATTGCCGATATTCGGGTGGCCACGGAAAGCTCCCGCAAGGTCATCACAGAGCTTGGCCATGACCTAAAAGCCGCAGGGACCACCGCAAACGAGGTGATGGTCAGCGCCCGCGACACGCTGGAAGACGCCCGCGTTTCCTTTGCCAATGCCAATGTGACCATGTCGACCATCAACGACGCCATGGAAACAGGGGATCGCGCGCTGGCCTCCGCCGAACAAGCGTTCAACGGTGCGGACCGCGTGATCAACGACGATCTGGCGGGGATTATTGCCGGACTTAAAACCACGTTGGACGGGATGAATACGGCAATCGGCAAAGTGTCTGACGACCTGCCAGAGATTTCCGATGACCTGCGGGCCGCAAGTGCCGCCGCCTCGGATGCCTTCGAGCAGTTGCGTCAAGTTGCGGACGCTTCCGGCCCAGCCGTGAGCGAATTTGCGACGGTCGGCCTGCCGCTTTACACGCGACTGGCGCAGGAAAGTCGGACGCTCATTGACAATCTGGATCGGTTGACCAGCCAAATTCAACGCGACCCGACACGCTTCTTCCTTGACCGTGAAACGCCGGAGTTTAAACGATGATCCACCGATCAAACCCATTCGTCATGATCCGCTCTCTTGTCCTCCTAACCGTGGTGTCTGGGTGCTCGGCGCTCACCGCACTCAATGATGTCAGCACACCGCTCGACGTGTATGAATTACGCGCGCCCGTCGATATTCAAGCAACCACGCGCCGACAATTGCCGCGCGACGTGATCATTGAACTGCCCGCAACCAGCGGCGCGCTGGCCACCGATCGAATTATGATCCGCCCCAACGCGCTTCAAGCGCAATATCTGCCCGAGGTTCGTTGGAGCGATGCCACGCCGGTGATGGTGCAGACTCTGATGTTGCGGTCAGTTGAGGCAACAGGCGCGGTGCGTTATGTCGGGCGGCAGCCACTCGCGTCCCATGGAGACTTTGCCGTCGTGACCGAGTTGGTCGATTTTCAGGCTGAACTTAATGCCGACACACAAACGGCAACAGTACAGCTAAAACTAATTGTAAGAGTCATTCGAGAGAGCGACGCCAAAATTGTCGCCAGCAAAACATTTAGGGCAAGTGCCCCATCAGCTTCGACAGAAACACAAATCTTAGTCGAAGCTTTTAACGCGGCCTCGACGGTTTTGTTTTCAGAATTTGCGGGCTGGTTGCCTAGTGTGTTGAGTTCCTAATCGGGTTCAGTTCGGCCAAACAATAAAGCCGCGCTCAGGTTCCTCTACGTTAAAGAAAACGGGGCGATTGGTATTCTTTTTCCAGTTTGATTTCAATCAAGGTCAATCCGTCCGCCTGCCCGTATCCATCAAGGCACCGGCACAAATCTTGGAGACACGCCTTGACCCACCATCCAATTTTTGTGGCACACAAACGCCTTTCCCGTTGTCGCTCGACGCCACTGAATTCGACCACACGAAATCTAGGGCGTGCTCGCCAATATGGACGTTGCGATCATGGCCCCGTTTGAGTCCTTCCTCGCCCTTGGTGGCCTTTTTCTGTTAGGCTTAGCGGCCGATCACATTGGACGCCGGACGTGGCTGCCGCGCGTAACCCTCCTCCTGTTGTGCGGTCTTGCGTTTGGTGACGCGGGTGTCGGAATAATTCCTCAGGCCATCACGGATTGGTCCGAATTCTTATCTGTCACGGCCCTGACAATGGTAGCCTTCTTGCTCGGTGGGACTCTGAAAGCCGACACAATCCGCGCCAGCGGTGTGGCAATTCTCACGATCTCAGTGTCGATTGTCATAGCAACTCTGCTGTTGGTAAGTTTGGGCTTGTGGGGGCTGGGCTTCCCACTCGGGCTAGCGCTGATCCTTGCCGCCATCGCAACCGCCACCGACCCCGCCGCGACCAATGACGTCATCGCTCAATCCGGCATCACAAACCGCTTCACCAATACTCTCAAAGGGGTTGTCGCCATAGATGATGCGTGGGGATTGATTGTTTTCAGCGTTGTCCTTGTTATCGCGTCGCAATTAAACGGGGCGTCCACAGAGGGCGAGCTTGGAAAAATCGTCTGGGAGATCGGGGGTGCCGTTGGGTTGGGCATTGTCATCGGCCTTCCGGGTGCGTTTATGACGGGTCGTATCAGCGACGGGGACCCTTTGGAAACCGAGGCCTTGGGTTTAGTCTTTATGGCGGCGGGTCTTGCTTTGTGGCTTGAAGTTTCGTTTCTAATTGCGGGCATGACCGCCGGTGCACTCATCGTAAATCTCGCAAAACATCACACCAAAGCGTTTCATGAAATCGAGCACCTTCAGTGGCCTTTTATGATCCTGTTTTTCGTCCTCGCGGGGGCATCTCTGGAAGTTGACGCCTTATGGGCGCTGGGTTTTCTGGGGGCGACTTACGTTATTTTACGTCTGATCGCGCGCATAATTGGCGGGTGGATTGGGGCATCCCTTGGGGGATTGCCCCGCGCACAACGCCCCTTTGTCGGCACCGCTCTGCTCGCGCAGGCTGGGGTTGCGATTGGAATGGCCCTTGTGGCCGCGCAGAGATTTCCTGAGTGGGGGTCGCAAATCATGGCGATAACAATTGGCACGACGGTCCTGTTTGAAATAATAGGCCCGATTGCTACCCTGCTCGCCATCCGCAAGGTTACCAAACCCGCCAAACAAGATTCTTGAGCACAAATGTAAAACGGGTTGGTCCGGAACGCGCTGGCGTGGGCTGAGGCCATTCGACAGCCCCTTTTGGCTCAATCTTATCTCTTTAGAACGACACAGGTGTTAAGTCATAACATGAGGTCTGGTCTGAGCGTTTTAAGAGCTATTGTCGTTTTCAGTATGTAGTTGTTGCGGGCAATATTGATCGAGATCAAGGAATTTCCGCCGTCACTGGGTAGTCTATTGAGAATTATTTCACTTCAATTTTCGAGGTAGTTCCCAATGGTATTTCGCGTTTTTTGGAAAGTTTCACTGTGCCTTGGGCTGGCACTGGGGGCAAGTTTGTCGATCTCTGCCTCGGCTCAGAACGCGCCAACAAATGAGGAAATACTCGAGGCATGGCTGTCATCGCCACACGCAGACTCAACGCGCGAGGCCTTCCGTCATTGGGATACTGAGGGCGAAATTCCCGGCACTTGCGCGGTTTGCCATTCCTCAACGGGCATAATCGACTACTTGGCGGCGCCACAAACAATGCCCGGCCTCATTGATCACCCCGTTCCTATCGGAACGACCGTGGAGTGTAGCGCGTGCCACAATGACGGTGCCAAAGGCTTGAGCGAGGTCCTGTTTCCAAACGGAACAACCGTCAGCACGCCAAACAGTTCGGCAATCTGTAGCGTTTGCCATCAGGGGCGGAGTTCCTCGGAGCAAGTGGAAGCCAGCGTGGCGGAAATGGGCGAAGATATCGTCTCGGCCGAGATCAAATTCATCAATATCCACTACGCGGCGGCCGCCTCCACCCAGCTTGGAAACACGGCGCGTGGTGGTTACCAATATGAGGGCCGCAACTATGTCGGACCCTTCGCGCATGTCGAAACTTTAGGAACCTGCGTCAGTTGCCACAACCCTCATGACACGCGCGTTAAGTTGGAGAGTTGTACAACCTGTCATCAGGGTGCCGCCGACTTCCGCGCCATCCGTACCACGCCACTGGATATTCTGGGCGACGGCAATACGACAGCAGGCATCGGAGTTGTGATCTCCCAATTGCATGATCAATTGAACGCTGCGATCATGACCTATTCCCAAGAAATCGGCGGCGGAGCGATTGTGTACTCCGGCGCAGCCTATCCGTATTTTTTCAATGATCTCAATGCCGACGGCACCGCAGACCCAACAGAAACCGTCTTTCCGAACGCCTATAAAAGCTGGACGCCGCGTCTCCTGAAGGCCGCCTATAACTATCAATTCGTCAGCAAGGATAAGGGCGCATTTGCCCATAATGCGCACTATGTGATCCAATTGATGATTGATAGCATCGAAAGCCTATCCGAAGTTGCCACCGTAGACGCAACAGGCTTCACACGGCCATGAGCACGCGTCGGGAGGCTTTGATTGCTCCCTTCCGATCCGAATGAGGGAGCTTAGTTCTGTTTAATTTACAAAAAGGCCTAGAGGGAAACATGGGCTTGGGGCCTGATAGCCCCCTCCCCGAAACGCGTTCCGTGCGCACAGTTGCGCTCATGGGGCGGGACTATCCCGGTGTGTCGTTTGACCTTTGTGTGGCCGAAAATGATCAGGTCGGCGCGGGGCAGACCCTCTGTACCGACCGTCGCCATCCGGAAATTTGTTTTGTCGCCACAGTTGCAGGCCGTGTGAGCCAAATAAAACGGGGACGGCGGCGCAGTTTGGACACGTTGGAAATCACGGCCCAAGGTGACGCCGAACATGTTTTTGACATCGCCCAAGCCCAGAATGATGACGCAGCATTGCGTCAGCTTTTGTTAAAAAGTGGTGCATGGACCAGCTTTCAAACCCGCCCTTTTGGCTTTCTACCCGATCCAAAAACCAAACCTTCGGCAATTTTTGTCACTGCTATAGACACCCACCCCTTGTCCGCCGACCCTGCCAAGGTTTTGGCATCCCAACCACAAAATTTCCTACGCGGTATCGAGGCACTTTTGCGGTTAACAGACGGACCAGTGTACCTCTGTCAAAAGCCCGGATCCCCCTTGGCTCCCGAGCGCGCACGTCTCAAGGTCGCACCTTTTTCCGGCCCCCATCCCGCAGGACTGGCCGGTACCCACATCCACGCCCTCTCGCCCGTTTCGCGGCAACGAACCGTTTGGCAAATCGGCTATCAGGACGTTCTCGCGATTGGCCATTTGCTGGAAACCGGTCGCATCATGTCGTCGCGCACCGTATCTGTTGCTGGTTCTGGCCTGTCCAAACCAGTGTTGGTCACGGCGCCTTTAGGTGCAAAATTGACAGATCTGGTGGCGGACCCCACCCAAACCTTGCAATCTGGCGCGATTTTTTCTGGCCGTGAGGCCGCGTTTCTCGGGCGTTTTGATTTGCAAGTAACTTGCAATGATAGCGACGCCCACGTCCTTCCTTCACGACCGTTTTGGCACAAACTAATGGATCGCCTCCCCATCCCCCAAAACGGTGCTACCCTGCCGTTGGAAGCCTTTGAGCGTGCATTTCCCTTTGATATATTGCCTATCCCATTGATGCGCGCCTTGGCCGTGGGGGATGTGGAAACAGCGGAACGCCTAGGTTGTCTCGAGCTTTTGGAAGAAGATCTTGCCCTCCTGACGTGGCTCTGCCCCTCGGGCAACGACTACGGCACACTTTTGCGCCACGCACTGAATACGCTGGCCAAGGAGCACGTCGAATGAGACGGCAAAACGCTTATCTACCCCCTCTTTGGAACTCCTATCGGGTAACGGCGGCGACTTGCTTTGCCCTTTTGCCGCCCTTGGCGCTCACGTTTTCTGAGCGTGGTGTCACAATTTTACTGCCCCTTGTGGTGGCGCTTGCTTTGGCGGGGGGCTGGGCGTTTGCGTTTTCTCGCTTGCGACACAAGCCCATAGATTGGCACGGCATTGTGACCGCTTTGGTTTTCATTCTTCTGGCACCAAGTACGGTTCCGCTGTGGCAACAGGGCCTCGCGCTGACGTTTGGCCTTGTGCTGGGCGACCTGATTTTTGGTGAACGCGGGCGTGGTTTTTTAAATGCGAGTGTTGTCGCCCTTGCATTCCTTCTGTTTTCTTTCCCTGGCATCACGAGCGGGACAGACGGCCCTTCAGCGGCGATCGCAGCAGGGATAAGTGGCGCGTTATTACTGGTATTCGGTCTTTTATCATGGCGCATTGTTGTCGGATTTTGTATCGGACTTTTGGCAATAACAACGCTTCTAGGCACCTCCCCAGACTGGACGGCCCTACAAAGTGCGACCCTTATCCTTGGCCTTGTGTTCCTCATCGGTGATCCGGTCGCAGCCGCCAGTACCAATGTTGGACGCTGGCTTTACGGTGGTTTTTCAGGCGGGCTTCTCGTGATCCTTGGTCAAGCTGCTGGTGGCACCGTATCCCTGAACGCGGTGGTCTTTACCGCCCTTCTGGCGAGCATCTTTGCCCCATTGATCGATCAAATCGTTATAACCGCCAATGTTAGGCGAAGGGCAAAAAGGCAGGCCCATGACTGAATTCTCCCCCCTCACTTGGTGGCGTCGTTTTCTGGCCCTTCCCAATGATAATCGTGTCAAAACTTTGGGAGTCGCCTTTCTGGTCGCGCTGATTTCCGCCCTCACCGTGTCCCTCACATCCGTTTTGCTTCAACCACGTCAACAGGCGCATATTGATGCCGCCCGTGAAGCCAAATTTGCCGCGATGGTGGCCACCCTCCCCGGATTAGCGGATATTTTGCGCGAGACAGGCGCGGAAACATTGGACACCGTGATTGTCGATCTAGCGGCTGGAAAAATAGACGAAACCATCGACGCCGCCAGCTATGATTTCCTCGCGGCGCAGACCGATTCAAGCCAAAGCACCCCCCTCCTACCGGAGGTTGACCTCGCCGCAATTAAAGTACGGCCAAATCATGCCCCCGTGTATTTGCTACGTGGGAACAAAGGCTTGGCGCTTGTTGTCCTGCCGATTTATGGTGCGGGATATCAATCAACCCTCCGCGCGTACCTTGCCCTTGAAGGGGATTTGAACACTGTTGCGGGCCTGAGCATCTATGAGCAAGGCGAGACTCCCGGACTTGGATCACGTGTCACCGATCCGGCATGGTTGGCGCAATGGTCGGGCAAACAGACGGCCAACACGGCCGGTGAAATCACCATATCGGTGGTGCGCGGCACGGGCGCAACCCCGTTCGAAGTGGACGGCATTGCGGGGGCAACGCGCTCGACGACGGGGCTTTCAAATCTCGTGCGTTTCTGGCTGGGCGCGGATGGATATGGCCCGTTCCTGAAGCGCCTTAAGTCGGGGGACATGTAAAATGACCAGATCAAACATGCACTATCTGACGGCGCCAATGATTGACAATAACCCCATTACTTTGCAAATGCTGGGTATCTGCTCGGCGTTGGCTGTGACCACCGCGCTGGACACCGCCTTGACCATGAGCCTTGCCTTGATGGCGGTTCTAGCCGCCGCCAGCACAGCGATCAGTTTGATCCGAAATCACCTGCCTTCGTCGATCCGCCTCGTGGTGCAAATCACTATCATTGCCTCGCTCGTGATCGTCGCCGATCAGGTGCTGCGCGCTTTTGCGTTTGAGATTAGCCAGCGGTTGTCGGTGTTTGTCGGGCTGATCGTGACCAACTGCATCGTGCTGGGCCGCGCGGAATCCTTTGCGATGCGCAATCCGGTTTGGCCGAGCCTGTTGGACGGTTTGGGCAACGGGCTTGGTTATGGAATGATCCTCATGATCGTGGCGACAATCCGCGAGTTTTTGGGGTCTGGTTCCCTGTTCGGTCAACAAGTTCTGCCCTTGGTTGCGACAGGTGGCTGGTTCCAACCGCTTGGCTTCATGCTCCTTGCACCAAGCGCCTTCTTCATCATCGGCCTGATGATCTGGGGCATCCGCTCGCACCGCCCTGCACAAATCGAAGACGATGAATTTCCGATCTTGCCCGCACGCGTGGGGGATCAGCCATGATCGAACTTTTCGTTCAATCCGTCCTTCAGGAAAACCTTGCGCTCACCTTCTTCCTCGGGATCTGCACCTTCCTTGCTGTATCAAAACGGGTGGAAACGGCCTTTGGGCTTGGGATTGCGATGATCGTGGTTCAATCCATCACCGTACCGGTGAACCACTTGATATTTCAGGGCCTTTTGATTGAGGGAGCTTGGGCGTGGGCCGGCCTGCCCGAAGTTAATCTGACGTTCCTGAAGCTGATTTCCTTCATCGGGGTGATTGCGGCACTTGTTCAAATCCTTGAAATGACCCTTGATCGCTATGCCCCTACCCTGCACCGAAGCCTTGGTGTTTTCTTGCCGCTCATCACGGTTAATTGCGCCATTCTCGGGGGAAGTCTGTTCATGGTCGAACGACAATATACTTTGCCCGAAAGCATGGTTTATGGCTTTGGCAGTGGTGTTGGATGGGCTCTCGCAATTGTCGCTTTTGCCGCCATCCGCGAACGGCTTCGCTATGCGGATGTGCCCGAAGGCCTGCGCGGATTGGGTCTGGCTTTCATCGTGACGGGCCTGATGTCTATGGGCTTTTCGGCGTTTGTCGGAGTGAGCCTGCCATGATTGAGGTCCTGCTAGGAAGCGTGGTTTTTGTTTGTATTGTCCTGTTGCTGGCCACAGTTGTACTGGCGGCGCGCGCCTTTCTGATGCCCGCAAAAAACGTGACGATTCAAGTAAACGGACGTCAGGAAATCACGGCCAAGACGGGCAACAAACTCCTCACGATCCTCTCGGACGGTGGGATGGTCATTCCATCGGCCTGTGGGGGCGCGGGAACCTGCGGTCAGTGTCGCGTTCAGGTGATGGAAGGCCGCACACCAGCCCTCCAAACCGAAACGGCGTTGCTGTCGCGCCAAGATATTGCCAAGGGTGTGCGGTTGGCCTGTCAAACCACCCTACGGGACAACATATCGATCACCCTGCCCGAAAGCATGCTGCGAGCCAAGTCGTGGGTTTGTCAGGTGGTTTCGAGCCGCTCCGTTGCGCCACTTATCCGCGAAATTGTGTTGGATCTGCCCACAGGCACCGACTTTACTTTCATCCCAGGCGCGTTTGTCACAGTTGAGGCGCCGGCGTATACATTGCGGTTTTCGGACTACGCAGTTTCACCCGAGCATCAGGCCGCATGGGACAAAATGGGCGTGAACGATTTAACCGCCAGCAGCCAAGAAAACACCTCCCGCGCCTATTCCATCGCCACGGCAGCAGGGGAAAAGGCTGGGCGCATTGTCTTGCTTGTCCGGCTTGCCCTGCCCCCGCCAAATCACGCAGATCTGCCACCTGGGATTGTATCGTCGTGGCTGTTTGGCTGCGCTGAAGGGGATAAGGTGAACGTGTCGGGCCCCTTCGGCACCTTCGCCGCACAGGACAGTAAACGCGAAATGGTTTTCATCGGCGGCGGAGTCGGCATGGCCCCCCTGCGGGCGATCATCTCGGACCAATTGGAGCAACAAGGCGCCACGCGCAAAATCAGCTTTTGGTATGGCGCGCGCAGTCGTATGGATTTATTTTACGAACAGGAATTTGAATTCTTACAGGAAAAACACACCCATTTTCATTGGACCGCAGCGCTCTCGGACCCCGCCCCCGACGACAACTGGCAAGGCGAAACGGGCTTTATTCATGAGGTTGCTTTGCGCTGTCATCTTGCCGCACATCCAGCACCGCATGATTGCGAATACTACCTCTGCGGACCGCCCCTAATGATCCGCGCCGTACTAACGATGCTGGACGATCTTGGGGTCGATCCTGAGCGAATTTTCAATGATGATTTTGGAGGGTAGCCCATGACATACACACGACGCAAATTCTTGGTAGGCACAGGTGCGATGTTTTGGGCAACGGCACTTAGGGCGCAAACCCGTGATGTCCTGCAAATCGAAGGACCAGCCTTTGGCGCAAGTTGGCGGATCAGAATTGCCGCCGGAGCCGATGCGGGCGCGATTGTGTCCGCTGTCAAAGGCATTGTCACCTCGGTGGACGGCGCCATGTCGCCCTTCCTGCCAATGTCCGAAATCTCGCGTTTCAACCGAATGAAAACGCTGGAATGGGTGCCCCTGTCGGCGCAAACCCACACTACAATCCGCGAGGCCAAACGCGTGGCGACCCTCACACGCGGCGCTTTTGATCCCACACTCGGTGGCGTGGCCGGACGCTATGGATTTGGTCCCATAACACAGCAACCCGCGGGCAGATTTGGCGATCTGGAACTCGGCGCACAAAGCGCGAAAAAAGCCCATATTTCCCAAACGCTCGACCTCTGTGGCATTGCCAAGGGCCACGCATTGGACCGGATCGCCACGGCGCTAAAGACCCTTGGCCAGGCCAGCTTTTTCATTGAACTCGGCGGAGAGGTTTATGCGCTGGGGCATCACCCTGCGGGTCGCCCTTGGTACGCTGGTATCGAGCGCCCAGAGCCACAATCCGCCGCGCTTCAACGTGTTGTGGCCATTGACGGCGAGGCCTTGGCCACGTCTGGGGATCGCGTTAACCGTTTTGATTTCAACGGTCGACGCTACGGCCATATTATTGATCCAAAGCTTAAGCGACCAGCCGATACCCCCCTTGCCTGCGTAAGTGTTTTTGCACCACAGGCAATCACCGCCGATGCCTTGGCCACGGCCCTTTTCGCAATGGGCCCCGAGCAAGGCATTTCGTTTGCCAACCGTGAGCATATCCCCGCATTGTTCGTGGTACGGGATGCAAGCGGTCTGCGGGAGGTTATGACGGCCAACTTCTCAACGCGGATTATTGGATAGGGAACGCGGATGATCACTTTTGGTATAACACTCGGCCTCATCCTTCTGGCAATCATCGGCCTGTCATTGGGAGCTATCTTTGGACGTGCTCCGATCAAGGGATCTTGCGGCGGGTTGGCTTGCATTCCCAGCGCGGAATGTTCCGTCTGCCCCAAGCGATCTAGCAAAGGGAGCTCGACATGAATTCTCAGCCGCGCGTAAGCGATTATATGACGATCGACTTGACCCTCCTGCGCCCAGAAATGCGCATTCTGGAGGCTATGAAAGTGTTGCTGGACAAGCGGATTTCGGGAGCGCCGGTTGTCGATGCGGACGGTGCTCTGGTTGGCGTTCTTTCCAAGAAAGATTGCCTGCGCGCCGCCCTCAATGCCGCGTATTATCAGGAATGGGGTTGCGCAGTCTCGGGCTACATGAGCGCCAAAGTTGAGACAATGGAGGCCGAGACGGACCTTGTCACCGCTGCGGAGCACTTCCTTGCCAGTAATTTTCGTCGTTTTCCTGTTGTGCAAGACGGGCGTTTGGTCGGACAAGTCAGCCGCGCGGATATCCTAAAAGCGCTTCTGGAAAACTGGCAGTGAGGCCAAGGGACGCGGCCATTATTCAGCCCCCCTCCACCAAAATTGTCTCCGCGCTTATTGAATAATCCATTGACCATGGCTCGCTCGGTTTCAGCTTAACGCCGAAAGGACCCGGAGAGTCCTTTGCTGCCCCAAAAAGAGGTTTCGTACCGCGATCAAACCAGCTCGATATCGGCTCGACTCCCAATCCGCGGAACGCCCCTAGGTGCTCAAATTGATGCGGGTTCGCCAACCAGAAAAGGCAGTGCGGCAGGGCATTTTCATCCCATTGAAGGACCGCCTTCTTGCCCTCCTGCGGGTATTCCACCGCGACTTTTCCGCCCGCGTCATACCCCTGCACAAGCTCTGTAGAAAGGCCCGTATATCCTTGTGAAAAGTCAATTTCCTGCCCGTCAGCCCCGAACAGCATACGACCTTCGGCGGCAACAAGCTGAAAATTTGGCGTGCGAATTTCTGCGGGCATTGGTTCGAGCAAGGTGCTGTTTTCCAAACCAATATGGACCGGCGCATCAGTCGGCAGTCGAAAAATCGGATGCAACCCAATCGGTAGTTCACATGCGTTGCGCACAATAATCGACAAGCTGCAATCGACGCGATGCGCCTCCTCAGACACTTCAATTGTTCTGCGCAACTGGCTGACAACATGGGATTTTGGAAAGTCGATAACGAGTTCTATCCGACGCTGTGACTGGTGTGTACATCGCCAATGCGCGTTGCTTGCATAGCCATGATGCTGTGGGTCGCTAGGGCTTGTGCCGAAGGGAACGCAGGGCCATTCTCCGCCCAATCTCTGCAAATGCGGCGCAATTTTGCAGTCTTCCTTGGGGGCGTCATCCGCCCAGTCTGCTTGCGCCAATGGTGCGAAAGTATCGCCATTTGCAAATAAGAAATGAACGTTTTGCAACATACCCCCTAAGGAGCGAACTTCCGCCGTGCAGGTCGCCGAGGAAAGCGTCCACTTCGCATTGTCTTTGCACGTTTCTGTTGAGTCATCCATCTTTGCCGCCTGACGATGTAAGGAGTTGTTTAACCGCGCCTCTCTTTAAATAATTGCCCCCGTCGCGTCTAGACGTAGAAGAACTCACCCTCAATTTCACCACCGCCTAATCTCGGGCGCGTTTTTTCCAAGTGATCCCCGAAAAGATCAGCAACCCAACGCTCAGCAATGTTGCGATTGCCAGAACCAAACTGACGGGACGCGTAAAGAACGGCTCAAGCGACCCTTCGGACAGGATCAAACCGCGACGCAGGCTTTTGTCGAGAATATCGCCAAGAACGAGGCCCAAAACCAACGGAGCCATAGGATAATTCATTTGCCTCAAAACGAAACCGACAGTACCAAACGCCAGCATAACCCAAACGTCAAACGGGCGCGCCGCGATCGCGTAGGAACCAACCACGCATAAAACAAAAATGATCGGCAGCAAACGTTCGCGCGGGATGCGCAACACAAGCAGCAACGGGGTCGTCAATAGGACCCCGTAAATGGTCATCGCAATCGCCGCGAGGACCGTCGCGGCCACGATACCATAGACCATGTCAGCGTTTTGGATCATGATCAGGGGTCCGGGTTGAACGCCATGAATAATCAGGGCCGCGAGCAGAACCGCCGAGGGGGCCGACCCGGGAATACCCAATGTTAGAACCGGAATAATCGCGCCCGGAACTGCGGCCGAATTTCCAGTTTCCGCGGCAATCAACCCCTCTTTGGAGCCTTTACCAAACAACTCTTTTTCTTTGCTGAAACGCTTGGCGATTGCATAGGAAACCCACGCGCCGATATCCTCGCCGACACCTGGAATCAACCCCATCACTGTTCCCGCGACCCCCGAGCGCAAGACCGTGGGAGAAAAGCTAACGATCTCTCGCATGCGGGGCAAAAGCCGCCCCTTATTTTCCGCCATCTCTGGTGTTTTGCTATTGGAGATACTGGAAATAATTTCAACAAATCCAAAAGCACCAACCATAGCTGGGATCAAACTAATGCCGCCCGTAAAGTCATGAATTCCATAGGAATATCTGGCGTAGGCAAAGACTTGTTCCTGTCCGACCATTGCGAGGATCAACCCCAAAAAGCCTGCGATAAAGCCCTTTAGGGGATCGGAACTCGCGGTCAAACGGCCCGAAATAACGATACCAAACAAGGCAAGCCAGAAGAACTCATACGAGCCGAATTTCAGGGCATAACTGGCCAAAATCGGGGCCGTAAACAACAACAAAGCAACTCCGACCAATGTGCCAAGGAGCGAGCCGATTGTCGCTAGCCCCAAGGCTTCGCGCGCCTTAGATTGACGGGCCAAAGGATAGCCATCGAGGGTGGTTGCGGCGCTCGCTGGCGTACCCGGCATGTTGAGGATGATCGCGGTGCGGCTGCCGCCATAAATCGAGCCTACATACATCCCCAAAAGCGCAGTGATTGCTTCCGCGCTGTCCATCTGAAAGGTCAACGTCGTCAGAAGAGCAAGTCCCATTGTGGCGGTAAGACCGGGCATCATACCGATGACAACGCCAAGAAGGGTCGCCCAGAGGGTAGTCAGCAATAAGCTGGGTCCAAGTGCCAGCTGAAACGCGGCAAGTATCTGCATAAAATCTGGCATTATAACCTCAAGGAAGCTGTACGAGAAAGAGCTTCTGGAATATTATGTGGGTACCAAAACTCACAATCAGACCAAGGACGGCCGCGATCGTGAGGACGCGCCATATCGGCATTTTCTTGGTCGCGTCTTCGGGTTTTAGCCATATTTCAAACACCGCAACGAAGGCAAACATGAACAGGAAAGTCGCGGGCACATAGGGCATATTTCCAAACAACACCGCGCCGTAGCCAAGCGTCAGGGCAAACGCCGCGAGGGCGCGCTTGCGATTGGCGGAATTCCCTAAAACATCGCTCCAAAATCCGAAGTCCTCTGCGGCCTTTCCTGCTGGCCTAAATACAAGGAACAAGCCACAGATACTTAAGCCAATTCCCAAGAGAGCGGGGGTGAAACCGGGGGCTTGATAAATTGGAGCGCCCTGTGCCTCAAACCGAGGCATTGCCCAAGCGCCTGCGAAAACCAACGCACCAAGCAGGGTAAAAAAGACGCCGGAAATCCGATCCAGACTGCTGTTGTTCATGTCATGACCTTCCTTAAGTGCCGGACCGAAAACAGGACGGTCCGGCGGAGTTTACGCGCGAGATTAGGGGCGCGGGATGTCAAGTTCGTCAGGGCTGATGGTCGATTGCCCACCGTCATGCAGCAACCATGCGTTTGATTGGATCGAAGGCCAAACCTTGGCTTGGGCCTCATCGCCCGAGAACACAGTCATGATTGATCCACGCCCATCGGTGTATTCCGCAAGGGCCGTGGAGTTTGCCATCACATCGCTCCAAGCAGCTTCCATTTTTGCGGTCACTTCGTCAGGTACATCGCCAGGGATGAAAATACCGAAGTAAATCGGAGCAACGGCAAGGTCGGGCAATTCGGACAAAACCGATGGGATCACGCCCGCCCCTGCGACTTCAACGTCGCTGTCGGAAATAATCGCAATGGGTTTGAGCACACCCGCCCGCAGCATGTCAATTTGCTCAGAGATCAGTTGGGTTGTGACGTCGGTTTCGCCCGCGACTGTGGATTGAACTGCCGTCGCTCCGCCATCATAGATCGCGTGGATGTAGGATCCATCAACCGCGTTGGACAGAGCTTCAATCGACGAGTGCCCCGCGGAATTCACACCTGAGGTGCCAACTTTAAGGCCGCCAGCTTTCAAGGCTGCCAGAAAACCCGCAAGATCATTGATTTCGGAGTTTGCTGGAACCGAAATCACGCTTGCCAATGCTGAATTTAGGTAAAGGTCCCAATCTTTGATCGAGGTATCCATTTTCCCCGTCACCGCATAAGTGCCGAGGTCTTTGGCCGCGCCTGCGGTCCATGTGTACCCGTCGTGTGGCGCATCCCATGCCGCTTTTGAGCCAATTGAGCCAGACGCGCCTTCTTGATTGACGACTACAACGTTTTGCCCAAGCGCATCTTCGAGTTCCGCCGCCACGATGCGGGTCACCTGATCGGTGGCACCACCCGCACCCCATGGCACGATAAGTTGGATCGGTTTTTCGGGCTATTCTGCCATCGCAGGGGCCGCAATTGCCGTCGCTACAACTGTCGCTCCGGCTGCTAAATAATGTCTAAATCTCATAGTTTCCTCCAGTTGGTTCGTTTTTAGGTTCAATGCCTGTCTGCCAGTGTGCCGAGCCGAATAGCTTGGTTCTGGGCCTCCATTGCCAGCCTCATCACGGTTAGTGTGTGCCTCTGTGGGCAGGCCGTTTCGGTTCGATTTTCGATATCGTGGCGCAGATGCGCGAAATACGGCGTTCCTGCGTTTGACGCATCAAACCGTGTGCATTCCGTCCCGTTGACCAAAAACACATGATCTCCTCCCGCTTGTCCGCCGATATCCATATATTTTCGCAACTCGATGTAACCCTCAGTGCCAACAATCGTTACACGACCGTCGCCCCAATTGGGGGCCGCATCAGGGGTAAACCAGTCGAGCCGGACATAGCCCTGCACCCGACCAGCACTCAGGTTCATTTCGCCAAAATCCTGAAATTTTGGATGCGCGGGTGTGTTCATATTTCCGACGGTTGAACGGGTAATTTCCGCCGTTTCCGCACCCGAGAAATGGAGGAACTGGTCAATCTGATGCGCGCCGATATCGCCCAGAATGCCGCCGTATTCTGATGGTAACCAAAACCAGTCTGGCCGCATCTGGGCATTCAATCGGTGCGGGCCGACGGCCATGATATGCACAATCTCGCCAATCCGCCCTTCGGCCAGGAATTGATCGCAAAGCGTGACCGCAGGCACCTCAAACCGTTCTGAGAAATTGATCGACCAAATACGCCCCGTCGCTTTGATTGTCGCTTCAATGTCGACCAATTCCTCTGACGTGAGACAACCTGGTTTGTCCAACATCACGTCCTTGCCATGCCGCATGGCTTCAATTGACAGGCGGGCGCGATCTTTGGGTGCCGCTGCAATCAAGACCAGTTGAATGGTTTCATCGTTCAGGATTTCATCAATATTCGTCACACGCGCAACATCGGGAAACCGTTTGGTGAAACCGGCCAAGGGTTGCGGCTCGCCTTCGGTCCAGTAGGCGGCAAATGTACAACCCGCATCGATCATGCCCTGCGACATCCCGTAAATGTGCCGGTGATCCAGTCCCAACGCCGCGAATTTTAACGTCATGACGCCACCTGCACAGCGGTGAGTTGACCTGATCGCGCCGACCGTTCAATCGCATCGATCAACCTGTGCACGTCTAAAGCATCCCGTCCGGTTATGCGCGGCGCACGCCCATCTCGCAGGCTCATGGCAAAATCTGCGATCAAGTCACGGTGCCAGTCGCAGGGGAAGTCCATCGGGTCGCTACCGCCGCCCGTTCCGGTAATTTCGCCGATGGTTTCGGTGCGGCCATCGCGCCAGTTAATCACCAACTCGCCCGCAGCTAAGCGCAGGCCTGCCTTGTCCGTATCCAATTCCAAGGTTTCCGCCCCACCCGGATAGCTCGCGGTTGTGGCCATGACAGAACCAATCGCACCATTCGCAAAAACCAACCCCGCGTTGGCGAAATCCTCGCCTTCCATGTCATGGAGAGATGTTGTGCCAATAAGCGCGGAGACTTTGGACACTGGCCCTGTAAGGCTTAACATTAAATCCAGCATATGAATGGCTTGGGTAATTAAAACTCCGCCGCCATCCGTCGCATAGGTTCCCCGCCCAGCCTGATCGTAATAAGATTGCTCGCGCCACCAAGGCACCGTCACGCGCACCATATTGATTTTGCCAAGAGTGCCGCCGTCAACAAGGCCGCGAAGCGCCTCCGCCCCCGCACGAAACCGATGCTGCAAAACAATCCCAAGCTGCACCCCCGCCGCTTCGCAGGTTTCAACAAGAGAAACGGCGCGCGACAAATCCCGCTCAACAGGCTTTTCCATCAAGACATGTTTGCCAGCCTTGGCCAGAGCCGCCACGATATCCGCCCGCGCATTCGGAGGGGTTATGACGATTGCTCCGTCAACAGTCGCGTCCTCACAAATGGCTTGCAAACTATCATACGCCCGCCAACCGCCTTGTTCTGCGACCGCGTTTCTCCGCTCTTCGTTGCGGGCAAACACGCCAGCCACTTCGACGTTTGGCGCAAGTTGGCGCAGGGCGGCCAGATGCGGTTTTGAAGCCATACCAAGGCCGATGACGGCCAGTCGAATGGGTTGGTTAGCCATTTTGTAGCGTCTCCTTGACGGTTTTGTGCAGGCGCACATTAGTGCGAGCGCCTTGGCGGGCAGGATAAGATGGGTCGGAATACTGCACTATCTTCAACCGCCTCTACTTTGTCGCCCTGTTGTATACATGAATACACTGTGTCTGAGTTGAAAGATTCTTGCAAGGGCAACGAGCAGACTAAGTCTGAGTTAAAGTTTCACATGCGCGCGAAAAGATCGTTGGCGAGATTAGGAACAAGCGTGCCTTATCTCGCCAAACTTGGTCAGTAGCCCATCAAGCGCGGCAGGCCGAGGCTGATGATTGGCACAAACGTGGTCAGCATGAGCGCTGCGAAAATCGCGAGATAGAACGGCCAGATTGTACCGATAACGCTTTCTATCTTCACCTTGGCAATCGAGCAGCCGACAAACAGGCAAGGCCCCACCGGCGGTGTCGTGAGTCCAAGGCCAAGGTTCATCATCAAGATCATACCGAACTGCACCGGATCAACCCCAAGTGCCTTGGCGACGGGGAGAAAGATCGGCGTGCAGATCAAAATAAGCGCGCCCATATCCATGAACATGCCCAGTACAAGCAGCGACAAATTTATCAACAGCAGTAGAACGATCTTGTTTTCCGAAAGCGTTTGCATACCCGCAAGAATGGCGGATGGCACCTGATACAGCGTGATGAAATAGCTGAACGATTGGGCCGTACCGACAAGGATCATCACCATTGCCGTTGTGCGAATGGCCTGCGTTACGCTGTCGCGAAAGTCCTGCCAAGACAGGGAACGATAGAAAAACACGGTGACAAAAAGCGCATAGATCACGCCAATAGCCGCGCTTTCCGTCACGGTGAAAATGCCGGAAACCACGCCACCGATGATAATAACGGCCGTCATAAATCCGGGAAGCGCCGCTCCCATCGCAAACACAACGGCGCGCCAGCCGGGGAAGATGCCCGTTGGATAGCCCCGACGAACCGCGATCACATAGGCCGCGACGGACAAACAAAGACACAGGATAATGCCAGGGATAACGCCCGCAATGAATAGGGAGGTGATCGAAATACCGCCACCTGCGGCCAGTGCATAGAGGATCATGTTGTGGCTTGGCGGGATCAGAACGCCGGCGATTGATGAGGTAACCGTGACGTTGACCGTATAGTCATCGTCATAGCCCCGTTCGCGCATCATCGGTATCATGACCGATCCAAGCGCGGAGGTATCGGCCACAGCCGAGCCAGAAATACCACCGAAAAGCATCGATGTGAGCACGTTGACGACGCCGAGGCCGCCGCGCACCTGCCCTACAACGGTCTCTGCCGCACGGACCAATCGGATCGCGATCCCGCCGCGCATCATGATCTCGCCTGCGAAAATAAAGAAAGGAATTGCGAGGAGTGAGAATACGTTGATCCCCGCGACGATACGCTGAAAAACGATCAACTCGGGAATGCCTTGATAAGTTGCGGTTGCCAGCGCGGCGATGCCCAAGGCAAATGCAATGGGAATCCCTGCGATCACTGTGATGACAAAGACCATAAGAAGAATTGTAAGACCCATCCTAGATATCTCCCATTTGCGAAACATCCAGCGGCGGATCCATCTCGTCGCCCATCCACAAGAACCAAACACGCTCAACCATGAACAGGACAATCAAGCCCCCCGTGAGGATCAGGGGCGCATATTGCAACCCCTGCGGCAGCCCCAAAAGCGGAATATCCCGCCCCCAAGTGCCAACGACCAGCGGCCAAGATTCGACCATCATCGCAACGCCAAAAAATCCAAGGACGACGGTGTTCGCTGTCTTTAAAATACGGCGCGCTTTTGGTCCTAAATAATCGGTAAGGTAGTCGATACCCAGATGGAAATTCTCGCGAAGCCCCACAGCAGCCATCGGGAGACACACAATCAAGACCAGCAATAAGGCCGCCTTTTCGGTCCACGTCGGCGTGTCATTCAGGACATATCGCCCCCAGACTTGCCAGCCCGTGAACACCACGAGCAACACCAGCGCCACCGAACTGATGCCAACCACGGCACGGGCAATATGGTCAACGGCTTTCCAATACATGAAGCAATTTCCTAGGTTCAATTAAAAAGGGGCGCTGCTTATGCAGCGCCCCATATTTGAGTTACTCTGTGTTCTGGATGCGCAGTAGCAAATCGGCTACGATTGGATCACTCGCAAACTGTTCATATACTGGTCCCATTTTGGCGGAGAATGTGGTGGTATCAATGCCTTCAACAATGGTCGCTCCGCCAGCTTCGACGATTTCACGCGATTTTGCTTCACGGGCCGCCCAAAGCTCGCGCTGGTAAATCGCAGCTTCTTGCGCAGCTTCACTGATGATGGCCTGATCGGCTTCCGAGAACTTATCCCAAGTCGTTTTGGCAAAGATGATGCCTTCAGGAACAATCGTGTGATTGTCGATGATGTAGTAAGGCGCAACTTCGAAATGCCCTGTGGATTCATAGCTTGGCCAGTTGTTTTCGGCCCCATCCACAACACCAGACTGGATCGATGTATAAACTTCGCCAAACGGCAACGGCGTCGCATTCGCGCCCAGTGCTTCAACCATGGCCACGTTGATGTCGCTATTTTGCACGCGGAATTTCTTGCCCGCGATGTCCTCAACCGAGTTCAGCGGCTCATTTGCATAGAAGCTGCGCGAACCAGACGCGAACCAAGACAGGGGTACCATGTTGGCTTCCGCCATGGCCGCTGCGATGTCCGCGCCGATCGGGCCTTCCATTACGCGATACTGATGTTCAGGGTCTTTGAAAACATAGGGCAGTGACGTCACGCCAAGCTCTTTGACTGTGTTAACCATCGGCGCCGTCGAGAAGACACCATAGTCAAGCGCGCCAAACTGCAACTGCTCGGTTGCAAACTCGCCCTCGCCCAGCGTCGCGCCATGGTAGTTCTGCATTTGAACGCGGCCCTCGGTGCGCTCCTCAACCAATTCAACAAAACGATCAAGCGCGATAGAGACTGGGTAATCTGGCACGTGCGTATTCCAGCCACGCAATTCTTGTGCCTGAGCGGTTCCTGCCAGCAATGCTGCGGCAAGGCTAAGTCTAAGTATCTTATTCATAGTAACTCCTCCCTAGAGTGGTTGTTGGCTTATCGGGTCCTTCCCAATTGGGATGACAGATGACGATGCGTAACCGTTGCGACTGGTCTGACCGGTCAAAATAAACGGCATCCAATACAAACTAAACAGCGCCATATAGTCAAAAAATATTTGATTCTCCTAAATTGGCCCGTCCAATTAACGAACTTGACCCGATTTTTGCTCTTTCGGCAAGACCAATTCTGAATATTTGCCTTTTGTTTCCCCGCGCACTGGCATAATATACCCCGACAACTCGGCTAGGAGGCCCTTTTGACCCAGCGTTTTCACGAACCCGGATTTCGGCTTTATCGCCAAGTGGCCGACCAAATCACCAAAATCATAATTGATGAGGGTCTAAAACCTGGAACCCGATTGCCACCAGAGAGGGAACTCGCCACGCGTCTTAACGTTGCCCGCTCGACCCTGCGTGAGGCAATGATAGCGCTAGAAATTGCAGGACAAGTGAATATCCGCACGGGATCTGGTATCTATGTGACCAAGGCGGGGGCCTTAACTGGAGATGATCTTGGGGCGGGCCCGTTGGAACTATTGGATGCGCGGGAACTCATCGAAGGCGAGATTGCAGCAAGGGCTGCGACCTCCATCGACGCAAACCATTTGATGGCAATCGAGGCGAGCATCAGTGCCATGGCAAGTGCCCACGGCAAAGAAACGCATCGTGACGCGGATCGCGCCTTTCATATCACCCTCGCGGAGGCCACCCGCATCGAACCACTTGTGCGGATCGTTGACGGGCTTTGGTCCCAAATGTTTTCGCCCCTTTTCGAGCGCATGGGGGTTCTTACTGGCTTGTTTGGCGATTCTCAGGACACGGCGTTAAAACATCACCGCCTCATTCTAGATGCGCTCGCCGCGCGGGATGCGGAATTGTGTCGTCGACGGATGCAAGCGCATTTGATTGACGTGCGCCGCGTCCTTTTGCGCGCATCAGTTTTTACGCCGGACTCCTAGAGCAACGTGTGGATCGTATGTTTACCCTGCTGCTTGAGAAAAATTTCTCGCGTTGGTACGGTATGCGCGAAAAACCGATACCGCCTAAAAGCTAAGTGTCGCGTCGACGGCTTTTTTCCAAGTTGCATATTTTTCTTGGCGTTGTGCGTCGTCCATATGCGGTACAAACTGGGTTTCACGGGCCCATTGTTCTGCAAATTCTGCCTGATCAGGGTAAACACCAACATGCATTCCCGCGAGCCACGCCACACCAAGGGCCGTAGTTTCGTGGTTCATTGGGCGGTCCACAGGGGCGGCGATAATATCCGAAAGGAACTGCATCGCCCAATCGTTTTGCGACATGCCACCATCAACCCGCAGGGTTGGTTGAACACCTGTCGCTTGCCAATCAGCGGACATCGCGTCCAGCAAATCGCGGGTCTGATAACCGACACTTTCAAGTGCGGCCTTGGCCATTTCCGCAGGGCCCGACCCGCGGGTCAGCCCAAAGACAGCCCCGCGACATTCCGCATTCCAATAGGGCGCGCCGAGGCCCACAAAGGCGGGGACCAAAACAATATTTTGATGCGGGTCCGCCTGTTCAGCCAGCGCTTGCGTTTCCGAGGCGTCTTGGATGATTTGCAACCCATCCCGCAGCCATTGCACAACGGCTCCGGCAACAAAAATCGACCCCTCAAGCGCGTAGGTTGGTTTTCCGTCCAGTTGATAAGCGATCGTGGTCAGCAAGCGATTTTGCGACACAACAGGAGTTTCACCTGTGTTCAAAAGCGCAAAACACCCCGTGCCGTAAGTTGATTTCATCATACCCGGTTGAAAACACGCCTGCCCGATGGTCGCGGCCTGTTGGTCGCCAGCAACGCCGCAAATCGGGATCGCGCGGCCAAACAAATCCGCGTCCGTTTTACCGAAATCAGCGGCGCAATCTTTGACCTCTGGTAACATCTCCATCGGGATTTCAAGCAGGTCGCAAATCGTTTTGCTCCAGCGGCCTTTGCGAATGTCGTAAAGCATTGTGCGCGCGGCATTTGTTGCATCTGTGGCATGAACTGCGCCCCCCGTCAGCTTCCAAATCAGGAAACTATCGACGGTACCAAAGAGTAATTCGCCCTTGGCGGCACGTTCGCGTGCTCCCTCGACGTGGTCTAAAATCCACTTAAGTTTTGTGCCCGAAAAATAGGGGTCGAGCAAAAGACCAGTGCGGGCGGTGATCATCTCTTCATGGCCAGCCTCGCGCAGGGTACGGCATTGATCGGCCGTGCGCCTGTCCTGCCAGACGATGGCGTTATAAAGGGGCTCGCCCGTGACCTTGTCCCAAACAATCGTGGTTTCGCGTTGGTTGGTGATCCCGATGGCGGCAATATCTGTGGGTGAGATTTCGGCATGTTTGATCGCCCCATGACAGGCGGCAAGCGTGGTATTCCACAGGTCGGCGGGCGCGTGTTCAACCCAGCCGGAGTGGGGGAAATGTTGGGCGAACTCTTGTTGTTCGCTGGCAACGACGGCCATCGTTCTATCAAACACAATCGCACGTGTTGAGGTCGTGCCTTGGTCAATCGCGAGGATGTAGGTCATGCTATTTCCACCATGCTTTTAATGTAGGTAGGCGGCCACCGATAAAAGCGACCGCCCGTTTCTTTGGCCGGTTGGCCCACCGTTCGTCCAAAGAAATGTCGATTGAGTATTAAATTGGGGCCACGTGAATGGCCCCAAAATCAGTTTCTTACTGCCAAGACTTGATCAGCTCGTCATAGGAAATTGTGACGGGATCTTCGTCTTCATTTGCCAGTTTCGCTTTTGGCGAACCAGGTTGATCGAGCCAGAAAGAAGGATCGCTCTCTTCGTTCATTTTCGGACCGATATCACCTTGGACACCTGCACGCTCAAGACGGATCATAACCTTTTCTTGGTCTGCGCAAAGCGTATCGAGGGCTTCTTGTGGAGTTTTCGCACCGGACATAGCGTCGCCGATGTTCTGCCACCACAATTGTGCCAATTTTGGATAGTCTGGGACGTTTGTCCCTGTTGGCGACCACTGAACGCGCGCTGGCGAACGGTAGAATTCAACGAGACCACCAAGTTTTGGTGCACGCTCAGTAAAGCTATCATGCTGGATTGTGGATTCACGGATGAATGTGAGGCCAACATGGCTTTTCTTCACGTCAACAGTTTTGGACGTAACGAACTGGGCATAGAGCCAAGCCGCTTGAGCACGATCCACTGGTGTGGATTTCATCAAAGTCCAAGAACCGGCATCTTGGTAGCCGATTTTTGTTCCTTCAGTCCAATATGCGCCGTGTGGCGAAGGGGCCATACGCCATTTTGGCGTACCATCTTCGTTCATCACAGGCAGACCGGGCTCAACCGAAGCCGCAGTAAAGGCTGTATACCAGAACATTTGTTGAGCAACATTACCCTGTGCAGGAATTGGGCCTGCTTCGGAGAATGTCATACCAGCAGCAGCGGGTGGAGAATATTTTTCCAACCATTCGATTGCTTTGGTCACAGCGTAAACTGCTGCTGGACCGTTTGTGGCACCGCCACGCGCAACACACGAGCCTACAGGCTGTGAGTTTTCGTTAACGCGGATACCCCATTCGTCAACTGGCAGGCCATTTGGCTCACCTTTGTCGCCTGCACCAGCCATGGACAGCCACGCATCAGTATAGCGCCAACCCAAGGACGGGTCTTTTTTGCCATAATCCATGTTGCCAAAGACTTCGCCTTCTACGCCAAGACGCGACAAGTCACGGCCTGTGAAGAATTCAGCGATGTCCTCATAGGCGGACCAGTTTACAGGAACGCCGAGATCGTAGCCGTACTTCTCTTTGAAGTCCGTTTTGTTTTGCTCGTCGTTGAACCAATCATACCGGAACCAGTAAAGGTTCGCGAATTGTTGGTCTGGCAACTGATAGACTTTGCCATCTGGGCCCGTGGTGAATGAAAGACCAATAAAGTCTTCCAGATCAAGATTAGGGTTGGTAACAGAAGCACCCTCACCCGCCATCCAGTCGGTCAAGTTACGCGCCTGTTGGTAACGCCAGTGCGTCCCGATCAAATCGGAGTCGTTGATATAGGCGTCATAGATATTTTCGCCCGACTGCATTTGTGTTTGCAGCTTTTCAACAACATCGCCCTCGCCGATCAGGTCATGTGTGACCTTGATGCCGGTGATGGCTTCGAACGCTGGAGCCAAAACATTGGACTCATACTCATGCGTTCCGATTGTTTCGGAGACAACGTTGATCGACATGCCTTGGTACGGCTGTGCCGCGTCGACAAAAAACTGAAGTTCAGCTTCTTGATCGGCACGCGACAACGTCGAAAGATCGCCGATCTCGCTGTCAAGGAAAGCCTTGCCGGCTTCCATGTCTGCGAACGCCGGCGCGGTGAGCATGCAAGCTGCAAGTCCAAGCGCGGTCGTTCCTTTAAGTAGTCGTAAGTTCATTTTAGTCCTCCCAAAAATAGAACAAGTAAGGCGGTCATTTTTTATAATTGGGACCGCCCCATAATGCCGTCCCTTAAACCCAGCGGAAAACCGCGATGGCATAAAAGAGACATACGATCAGGGCTCCCCATTGGGGGGCACTGAGCATTCCAAGCCAAGCCAGATTAATAAAGGCCGAGCCAAGTAGCGTGATGAACAGTCGGTCACCGCGCGTTGTTTCAATCCCAAGGACGCCATTGCGCGGCACCTCGGGGAATTTAATCGCAAGGGTCGTAAAAGTAATCAGCGTTGCCGCGATAACCCCAAAGAAAGCGGCGGTCGGCCAAGTCCATGCCATCCATTCCATACTTGTTTCTCCTCTTTCTTTTCTTACACGCGACCCAAGGCAAAGCCTTTGGCGATGTAGTTACGGACAAAATAGATCACCAATGCACCGGGAACGATTGTCAGGACACCCGCTGCTGCGAGCACACCCCAGTCGATCCCTGCGGCACCGACGGTCCGTGTCATTGTGGCGGCAATCGGTTTGGCGTTCACACTGGTCAATGTCCGGCTTAGAAGCAATTCAACCCAGCTGAACATGAATAAGAAGAACGCGGTGACCCCAATACCAGAGGCAACCAATGGCGTGAAAATCCGAATAAAGAACCGTGGGAAAGAATACCCATCAATATAGGCGGTCTCGTCGATTTCTTTGGGAACACCCCGCATAAACCCTTCCAAGATCCAAACCGCCAAAGGCACGTTAAACAGGCAGTGCGCAAGGGCGACGGCAATATGCGTGTCGAACAAGCCGACCGAGCTATAGAGCTGGAAGAACGGCAGCGCGAAAACAGCGGGCGGGGCCATCCGATTGGTCAGCAACCAAAAGAACAGATGCTTGTCCCCAAGGAAGGTGTAGCGGCTAAACGCATAGGCCGCAGGTAGCGCAACCGCGAGGGAGATTACCATATTCATGACCACATACGTCATCGAATTCAGATACCCCGTGTACCACGACGGATCCGTCAGGATCGTCAGGTAGTTGTCGAAGGTCAAATCCTGTGGCCAAAGGGTGAAGTTGTTCAAAATCTCCGAGTTGGTCTTGAGGCTCATGTTCAAAAGCCAATAGATCGGCAAAAGCAAGAACAGCAAGTAAAGACCCATAACAATGGCGTTGCCTTTGATCTTGGGCAAAGCAAAGCCACGCTTTGGCGCTGTGTTGGTAAAATCAGACATCAGTGGCCATCCCTTTTATCAAGGTTCGTCATCACAGTGTAGAAGACGTATGAAATCAACAGGATCACGAGGTAATACATGATCGAGAAGGCGGCTGCGGGGCCAAGATCAAACTGTCCTAGCGCCATCTTGACCAAGTCAATCGACAAGAACGTCGTCGAGTTCCCAGGTCCACCACCCGTCACCACGAAAGGCTCGGTGTAGATCATAAAGCTGTCCATAAAGCGCAACAGGATCGCGATCATAAGAACGCCCATGATCTTGGGCAGCTCAATAAAGCGGAATACTTTCCACCGGCTGGCTTGGTCGATTTTCGCCGCTTGATAATAGGCATCGGGGATCGACTGAAGACCAGCATAGGCCAAAAGCGCAACTAATGACGTCCAGTGCCAAACATCCATCACAATGACGGTGACCCATGCAGCATAGAAGTCTTGGGTGTAGTTATAATCAATCCCCAAGGCGGCCAGTGTATAGCCCAACAGACCAATATCAACACGCCCAAAAATCTGCCAAATGGTGCCCACAACGTTCCACGGAATAAGCAAGGGCAACGACATCAGGATCAGGCAAAACGAGGCCCAGAACCCTTTTTTCGGCATGTTCAGCGCCACGAAAATCCCCAGCGGTATTTCAATAGCAAGGATGATACAGGAAAACGCGATCTGGCGACCAAGCGCATTCCACATGCGTTCTGAGGCCATCATATCGCGGAACCAATCGAGGCCAGCCCAGAAAAATACGTTTTTTCCGAAGGTGTCCTGAACCGAATAATTCACAACGGTCATCAAAGGAATAACCGCAGAAAACGCGACAAGGAGCAGCACTGGTAAAACGAGGAACCAGGCCTTTTGGTTGACTGTCTTATTCATGGCTCATTCCTTGCAAAGATGTGAAGGGCGGGGTTTTCGATTTCATCATCATGTCACGCTCCTTGCGGGGGAACCCGCCAACTATCGGAATAGACGTTCACTCCAGCCGTATCGAACACGACTCGGTTCATGTCGGGTGAAATGTTAGCACCTTCTTCGGCGAGGATATTGATCTCGGTCCCTTGGAAATCGGCGCGCACGATTTTGTGGCGGCCAACATCCTCGACCCGCTTAATGGTCACGGGCAGACCTTCGTTCCCCGCAACGAGCGCGGTAAATTCGGGCCGAACGCCAAGTTCGACTTTGCCTTTTGGACTGCCATAGCCTTTGCCAAGCGCGATCTCTGTGCCACCAATCAGGGCGGTATTTCCCGTCACTTCGGCAGACAGAACATTCATCCCCGGAGAGCCGATGAAATAGCCAACAAACGTATGCGCTGGCGTTTCAAAAAGTTCTTGCGGTGTACCCATTTGCACAACCCGCCCGTCATACATAACCACCACTTTATCCGCAAAAGTCAGGGCCTCGGTCTGGTCGTGGGTCACATAGATCATCGTGTGGCCAAATTCGTGATGCAGCGATTTAAGCTGCGTGCGCAATTCCCACTTCATATGTGGGTCAATCACGGTCAGCGGCTCATCAAACAAAAGCGCATTCACGTCTTCACGCACCATGCCACGCCCCAACGAAATCTTCTGTTTTGCGTCCGCAGTCAGCCCGCGCGCCTTGTGACCAAGGGTGGCCTCCATGCCGATCATCGCCGCTATTTGCTGAACGCGTTCTTTGATATAGGCGGGATCAGCCCCACGGTTGCGCAGCGGAAACGCCAGATTGTCGTGCACGGTCATTGTATCATAAACAACGGGGAACTGGAAAACCTGCGCGATATTGCGCTGTGTTGTCGGCTCCATTGTCACGTCACGGTCATTAAACAAGATACGACCTTGGCTGGGATGCAGCAGACCCGAAATGATGTTGAGCAGCGTGGACTTGCCACAACCTGACGACCCAAGCAGGGCGTAAGCTTCGCCATCCACCCAGTCGTGGTTCAATTCTTTCAGCGCGTAGTCGTCGTCGCTTTTCGGATTGGGCAGGTACGAATGTGCCAGATTTTCGAGGGTAATTTTTGCCATTTGAATGTCCCTCAGGCTGCGGTTGCATAAGTTGCAGGGGCGACCGAAGTGCCGTCTTCTGCAAAGATGTAAACATGGCTTTGATCCAGATAGACCTTCAACGAAGCGCCAATTTCCAGTATCTTCACTCCATGCACCAAACCAACCCAGTTTTCGCCGTGGTGGTCGAGGTGGATGAATGTTTCCGACCCCGTTATCTCGGTTACGTTCAGCTTACCCGTGAATTCCAGAGCGCCTTGCGTGTGCTTTTCAAGCTTCAGATGGTTGGGTCGGAACCCCGCGACGTAACGGCCATCCTTAAGATCAGCAAAGGCACCCGAAGCCGCGCTATCTGTTTGGTCGTTGCCAAACTTCAAGCGGTTGCCGACCTTTTGAACAGGCAGGAAATTCATCGGCGGATCGGAAAATACGCGGGCGGTGGTCGCATCTACGGGCTGTCTGTAAACGAAAGGCGTCAACCCAAATTGGGTGATTTTGCCTTCCCAGAGGGTCGCGGTGTTGCCACCCAACAATAGTGCTTCTTCGGGTTCCGTGGTCGCATAGACAAAGATCGAGCCAGCTTCCTCAAAGATTTTCGGGATCTCGGCGCGCAATTCTTCGCGCAGCTTATAGTCGAGGTTTGCCAATGGCTCATCCAGCAAAACAAGGCCCGCATCCTTCACCAGCGCCCGCGCCAACGCACACCGCTGTTGCTGACCACCAGAAAGCTCAAGCGGCTTGCGCTCAAGAAATGGCGCAAGTTTCATCAGGTCGGCGGCCTTCTTAACGGCCTTGTCGATCTGGTCCGCCGATTGCCCCAAAAGGCGCATCGGGCTGGCGATATTGTCGTAAACACTCATCGACGGGTAATTAATGAACTGTTGATAGACCATGGCAATGCCGCGCTCCTGCACACGCATGCCTGTCACATCCTGACCGTTCCAGATAACTTTGCCCGTATTAGGCACATCAAGTCCGGCCATCAAACGCATCAAAGAAGTCTTGCCCGACGACGTCGGCCCAAGCAAAACATTCATTGTGCCGGACTGCAGCTCTAAGTCGGTGGGGTAAATATGTGTCTGGCCATTCGCAACCTTCGACACGCCCTCTAGAACAAGTGACATTTCTCTCTCCCTATCCGCAGCTTACACTGCGTCTTGCTGCGATGACATTACGGGCGCTTTGGCCAGCCATGCGTCAAGCATTTCGATTTCGTCTTTGGACAAGCGTAGGCCTAATTTTGAACGACGCCAAACGATGTCTTCTGCGGAACGTGCAAACTCCTTTTGCACCAGCCAGATAACTTCCCGTTCAGTCAGTGTAGCACCAAAAGGCTGTCCCAGATCGGATTCTGTTTTCGCATCCCCAAGAACCTCAAAGGCGTCCAAGCCATAAGCTTTGACTAACCGCGCCGCCCAGCGTTCAGTTAAAAACGGGTATTGCGCCGTAAGACTTGCTTGCAAATCCGCGACCCCATCAACGGGAAAATCCCCTCCCGGCATTGGAACACCTGCGGTCCAGGGTCCGCCTGCATTTGGAAAAAATGGCGCTATCTTTTTAAACGCGTTCTCGGCCAACCGGCGATAGGTGGTGATCTTGCCGCCAAATATGTTCAGGATTGGCGCGCCCGCGGATTCATCAACTTTCAACACATAGTCACGGGTTGCCGCCGTCGCAGAGGTCGCGCCGTCATCATACAAAGGGCGCACGCCGGAATAGGTCCAGACGATATCATCCGTGGTGACAGGCGTTTTCAAATACTTCGACGCAAATTCAACAAGATAGGCTTGCTCTTCTGGGGTACAAACGGGCTTCTGTGACACGTCAGTATGCTCGGCATCCGTGGTTCCGATCAACGTAAAATCAGTCTCGTAGGGGATTGTGAAAATAATCCGGCCATCTTCGCCTTGGAAGAAATAACATTTGTCGTGATCGTATAATTTGGGCGTCACGATATGACTGCCCCGCACCAGTCGCACGCCTTCTGTGGCATTGATCCGCACCGTGTTGCGGATAATATCCTCAACCCAAGGGCCGCCCGCATTTACCAGCATACGGGCCCGAACCACACGTCGCGGCAAACCTTTTGGTTCCAGCGTAATTTCCCAAAGGCCATCAACTTGCTCGGCGGACACAACCTTGGTGCGCACATTTATTTTCGCGCCGCGCGCCTGAGCATCCCGCGCATTCAGAACCACCAAGCGGCTGTCTTCGATCCAGCAATCGGAGTATTCGTAGGCTTTTTCAAAGCGGTCCTGAAGCGGCGCGCCTTCTGGCGTTCCAGCCAAACTCAAAGAGGTTGTCCCCTTCAGAATTTGGCGGCCACCCAGATTATCATAGAGGAAAAGTCCGAACCGAATGAGCCACGCAGGGCGGCGCCCTTTCATCCAAGGCATCACAATACTGAGCAATTTTGAAGTCGGAGTGTCGGTGTCGAACCGCATATCCTTGTGGTAGGGCAACACAAATCGCATCGGCCATGAAATATGCGGCATCGCCTTGAGAAGGGTCTCGCGCTCGATCAGTGCCTCGCGAACAAGGCGGATCTCAAAATACTCAAGATAGCGCAAGCCGCCGTGAAAAAGCTTGGTGGAGGCAGAGGACGTTGCAGAGGCCAGATCGTTCATTTCCGCCAACTCAACACTCAAACCACGGCCAACCGCGTCACGCGCAATACCGCATCCATTGATGCCGCCGCCAATGACGAAAAGGTCCACGATGTCGTGAAGATTACGTTGATTCAATGAAGCCTCCCAAGCGTCGATTTTCTGTCGCCGCCTCCCAGCGCTCAACATTCATTAAGACAACACTAAGCCACTCCGCAAATCAATAGCGAATGTTCGTTTCTTTTCCTTTTTGGGTAAAATGTTGAAATCCATGTATTTAATTTTTCTATTCCCTCCCTTTTGGCCATTTTTATCTGCGCAAATCGATTCGAACCCTTGACGCTCCGCTCGGACTGTTGATTGTTAGGATTCTATTACGCGACGTCAGGGAGAAAGCCATGGTCTCAAACTTTAGACAGAAAGATATCCTCGAACTTGCGCGCAAAGAGGGCAAAGTTACCGTGGATGGCCTTGCCGAACTCTACGATGTCACGGTGCAAACTATCCGGCGCGACCTCTCTGATTTGGCCGATCGCGGCCGTCTTCAACGGGTGCATGGCGGCGCGGTGGTGTCGTCTGGCGTTGTGAATATTCAATATGAGGAACGCCGCCGCCTGAACGATACGGGCAAGAAGGCGATTGCCGTGAAATGCGCCGAAGCAATCCCAAATGGCGCGTCGGTCTTTATGAACATCGGGACAAGTACCGAGGCTGTGGCGCGCGAATTGCTCGACCACGAAAACCTGCTGGTTGTGACGAACAACATTAACATCGCGAATATTCTCGCGGCCAATCATAGTTGCGAAATCATTTTGGCGGGTGGCGTTTTGCGCCGTGCGGATGGTGGAATTGTCGGCGGCTTGACCGTTGAAATGGTGAAGCAATTCAAGTTCGACTATTCGGTTTTAGGCTGCTCCGCCATTGATGAGGACGGCGACCTGCTAGATTTCGACGGGCAGGAGATTATGGTCAGCAGCACCGCGATAAAACGGTCGCGCAAGGTAATGGTCGTCGCAGACCACCTAAAATTTCAGCGCAAAGCACCGCTCACAATCTGCTCTCTCGCGGATGTGAGCGCTCTTTTTACCGACGGTACATTGCCCAAAGATCTGCTGGCGAATTGTAGCAGTTGGGGCACCGAAGTGGTCACGGTTTAAACGGGCTTCGGTCACGCTCGGGGGATTTTTTCAATTGAAAACGCGCAGTAACGTCGGATGGGCCTTTGTCTTGCCAGCCGTACTCGTGCTTGGCCTCGTGGGGCTGATCCCTCTGATAACCGTTGTTAATTACTCCTTCTTCGAAATTTTCATCCTAGACTCGCGCTTCTGGGTCGGGACGGAATGGTACTCCGAGATCATAAGTTCAGGCCGTTTCTGGGCTAGTTTTGGCCGCAGTACATTGTTTTCGGCGCTGATCTTAACCATCCAAATTCCCCTTGGCATTGCGATTGCCCTTTGCATCCCCCAACGAAAATTCTGGGTCGGCGTCTCGCTCTGTGTGGTGGCCTTGCCGCTTCTGGTGCCGTGGAACATGATCCCATCACTTTGGCTCAGTCTCCTCAACCCAGACACGGGTCTTTTGGGGCGCATTCTACCTACTTTCGGCTGGCCCGCGGATTGGAAATTCTCGGTGGTTCCCACATGGCTGGTCATCATTGTGATGGACGTTTGGCATTGGACAAGCTTGGTTGTGATCCTGTGTTATAGTGCCCTGACAACCGTTCCGGCGGCCCACTACCAAGCGGCCGCAATCGACGGCGCAGGCCCGTGGCAGGTGTTTCGATTCATCCAATTGCCCAAGCTATACAACGTTCTGCTTATGGCGATCCTGTTGCGGTTTATGGATTCCTTCATGATTTACACGGAGGCTTTTCCCATCAATGCGGGCGGTCCAAACGGCGCGACAATGTTCCTCGCGGTTGACCTTGGCGAAGAAATCAAAGCCTTCAACTACGGCCCTTCCGCCGCGCGCTCTGTGCTCTATTTCATGATCGTGTTGACCGTCGCGTGGATGTTTAGCAAAGCCCAAGGCAAGCTTGATGACGTGCCCCCAGAAAAGGCCGCCTAATTATGTTTATCCGCGCGCTCCCTTTCCTCAAAGCAACGGCCCTGCTGGCCTTCATGGTGTTCACCTGCCTGCCGCTGGTGCAACTGACCCTCCTCAGCTTCACCGCGACTTTGGCAACCCCAAATATTGACGTTGGCAGCCTCACGCTAGGCAATTATCGGGGCATCTGGACCGACCCAAACCTACGCTCGGCGTTCCTGAATTCCATCGCATACGTGCTGATCAATATCTGCATCACCATACCCGTTGCCATCCCTGCGGCCTACGCCTTCTCGCGCATTTCCTTCTTAGGCGACAAACACCTGTTTCTTGCCTTCATCGCCTTTCGTATCACCCCGCCCGTGGTGCTAACCCTACCGATATTTCAACTTTTCTCCGCACTCGGAATCGTGAATTCAACATTCGGCATCGCCTTGGCACATTGCCTGTTCAACGTCCCAATCTCGATCTGGATTCTCCAAGGGTTTATCTCGGCCGTCCCCAAGGAAATGGATGAAACAGCCTTTATCGACGGCTATTCGCGGCCTATGTTTATTTGGAAATTCCTTTTGCCCCAAATTGCTTCGGGCGTCGCCGTAACAGCGTTTTTCTGCTTCATGTTCTCGTGGGTTGAGGTGGTTTTCGCGCGCATCCTGACCACAACCAACGGGAAACCGATCAGCATGGCGATCAACGCACTCTTTGGTTTTCAAACCGATATTGGGCTGGTTATGGCCGTCACCCTCGCTTCCATGCTGCCCGGTGTGGTGTTACTTTTTTCGATGCGAAATCATCTTTCGCGGGGGTTCAAAATCGGGCGCGTCTAATTGATCGATGCGAGCGCCCCGCATTCCAAAACGCCTACGAGAAATGAAACCGCCTAGGCGTGATAACGCACGAATGCGAAACGCTGACTATACGGCGCCCAACACGGCACATTTATCGTGCCTTGCCCGCCATATAGTTCCAAGAGCACTTGCGGTCTGCCGCCCTCTGCGGACACAAGGCGCAGCTCAACTTGGCGCTCGGATGGATGCCCTTGCGTCCCGCCTTCATAGGCCAAGTAGAGCACAGATTTTCCGTCTGGTGAGGGATGGGGAAACCAATTCACCCGATCATCTGCCACCATGCATTCCAAATCACGCCCATCGGGGCGCACGCGCCACAAACAAACACGGGCATCGCGTTCGCCGTTGAACCAAATCCACGCGCCGTCAGTCGTATAATCTGGACCGTCACAGTGATCAAAACCAAAGGTGACTTGCCGTTCTTCGCCACCATGAACCGGGCAGGTGTATATCTCGAAGGTTTCGCCACGTTTCGCGGTATAGGCCAAAGTCGCGCCATCTGGTGACCACCCGTGCCAATACGAAGGTGCCAAAGGCGTTATACGCGTCGGCGTGCCCCCTGTGATTGGCAGCGTGTAAATCACGCTGCTGCCCTCCTCGGTTGAATCGCTCATGACCAATGTGGTCCCATCCGGCGAGACCCCGTGGTCGTTGTTGATCTGCGTTGCAAACCCCGTTTCGATGGTTGCCAGAGCCGGTGCGCTTAGGTCAACGCGATACAGCCGCCCTTCCCCATTTACGATGAGGGCCGCGTTATCCGGCGTCCAATTTGGAGCCTCAAGATGTTGATCCAAAAGCAAAATAACCTCCTCGAACCCCGTGGCCAGGTTATAAATCACAATCTCACTTTTCAAAATATTCTCCTGCAAAACGGCCCGTTAAACTCGGCGGGAAGTTGGACCGCCTTGCTGCATCAACGTGGTGCATTCTTCGTCTGAACGGCGCTGAACTTTTGTGCGCTTATACGGATTTGTATCTGGCTCGGGTAGCGAGCGATTAATGATCAAAATATGTTCCTGCAGTATTGCGTGTGCCGCGTCGAATTTGCCCTTAACGATAAGGTCGCGCATTTGAATGTGCTCGGCAAAAGAGCGTTGCCAAAAATTCCCTTCCCCCGATTGCAAACGAGCACGCAAGGCCTCCAGAGCCGTCGCAGTCAAATCATAGGCTTTTTCAAGGTAGCGATTGCCCGCAAGCTGCAACAATACCCGATGATAGGCGCTGTCGGCTTTGCTATAGAGCGCCCATTCCCCCGCCGCGATCGCCTGCTCCATTTGGTAAATTGCCGCAGAAAGCCCCTGCACAACCGCTTCGGGATCACGCGCAAGGGCATCGTCCAATGCCTTGCTTTCCAACATGGCGCGAAAGTGGCTCATTTCCTCGACGTCCTGCTTGGAGGGCGCAAACACATAGGTTCCCGCTTGCGGCACAACCGTCACAAGACCCATGTCGCGCAAATCCATAAAGGCCGCCCGCACTGGGGCTTTGCTCATCCCAAGCGCCCGCGCGATTTGCTCCTCGGACAGCCGCTCGCCGAACTCTAGTTTGCCAGAGACAATTGCCTCGCGAATCCGCTCACATGCATCTTGGGTCAACGACACAGCACTCTCCTCATAGGTCATTCCTAGTTACAGCATGGACGGCTAAGCGCGCTACCCACTAATTTTACTCCTTTACCAAGCATGAAAAAAACAGGATTGACAAGTTATTGAAATTCTAGAATTCTAGAATAAAAAATAATGATATCCACACCCAAGAGGACTCACATGCCCCGCTTTCGTCTCCTGACCCCCGACGCACAATATCCAGACGACGCTCTGATCGAACGGGCGACAGCCGGAAATAATATCGATTGGGATATATTCCGCGAACGCGAAATTCACCGTATTCCGCAAACGGTTCTGAACTCCTGTGATGCGATGGTGGTTTGGCACGAGATGCCCGTTACCCGTTCGATGATCGCTCAATTGGAGCGTTGCAAAATCATTGTTCGGGCCGGGGTAGGCTTTGATCATATCGATTTGGATGCTGCCGCAGAAGCGGGCATTCCCGTCTGCAACACGCCTGATTATGGCACCAGCGAAGTCGCCGATCACGCAATTGCGCTGATGTTGAATTTGCGGCGTGGCATTGGCTCCTACCACCGAAATCTCATGCAATCTCCGCAGACAGGCTTCGATCACGCGCGCGCTCCTCTCTTGGGGCGGCTAAGAGGCAAGACCTTTGGCGTGGTTGGCTTGGGGCGTATCGGCATTGCTGCCGCCCTGAGAGCGAAGGCGTTTGGCATGCGGGTTTTGGCCTATGATCCGCTGGTTTCGCGCGGCACCGAAATCGCTGTGGGTGTCGATAGATGTGAGTCCATCGACGAGCTACTCGCGCAAAGTGACGTTGTAAGCTTGCACTGCCCGCTAACGCCTCAAACCCACAATATGATCAACGCCGAGCGCTTGGCCAAAATGCAACCACATGCTGTTTTGATCAATACGGCGCGGGGCGCAATCATTGACATCAACGCGCTTTTGACCGCTTTGCGCGCAGGCACAATCGCTGGTGCAGGCATCGACGTCTTGCCCGTTGAGCCCCCATCCCCGACCGACGCATTGGCGATTGCCTATGCAAACGGCACGGATCCCCTTGTGGGAGAACGTTTGTTTGTCACCCCCCATGCCGCATGGTCCAGCCCCGAGAGCGTCGCGGATGCACGCCGCCTTTCTGTTGAAACTGCGGTGCGGTTTTTGCGCGAAGGCAAGTTGAGAAACCTTGTGAACACCCCCGCCACGAAACGCGTAAGGGATATCGCCTAACGCGCCAACTCCGACGGGGTTGACGCCACGATATGATCCAAGGGCATGGGATCACGTAAACATGTCCGTTCTAGGGAGGAAACCATGAATAACAAACACTTAAGTACACTTATTGCGGCTTGCCTATTGGGCGGCACCGGCGCCATGGCGCAAGAGCACCAATTGACGTTCCAATCCGTAGACCCCGCAGGAAATCCAAACTTTGCCATCCAACAGGCGTGGACAGCGCGCGTGGCAGAGATGTCTGGCGGACGGATGACGATTGATCTTCTGCCCGTAGGCGCGGTGGTCGATTATATCGAAACACAAGATGCCGTTGGGTCTGGCATTTTGGATGGGCACATCACCGATGTGAGCTATTTCGCGGGCAAAGACCCCGCCTTCGGACTTATTGCCAATCCGATCGGCGCTTGGTCTGCTCCGGATGAAATGTTCCGTTTTATCAACTATGGCGGCGGCTATGAACTCATGAATGAACTGGAAGGACCCTATGGCCTTCACTTCATCGGGGCGACGACGACGGGCCTTGAAGGTTTTGTTTCCAAAGTGCCGCTCGACGGCGTTGCCGACCTCAAAGGTCTGAAAATGCGCGCGCCAGAAGGCCTCATTCAAGAGGTGTTTGCGGCGGCGGGCGCGGTTCCTGTCAACCTGCCCTACTCCGAGGTCTACACGTCGCTCGATAAGGGCGTGATTGATGCTGCGGATTCCACTGTTTTCTCGACCAACCATCAGCAAGGCTTGCATAAAGTTGGCAACCACCCCGTCTATCCTGGTTTCCACTCCATGCCACTGGTCGAAGTCTCGATGAACTTGGATAAATGGAATGCTTTGCCCTCTGATCTACAGGCAATCTTGACGGTTTCGGTGCGCGATTTTGCACAGGACGCCGTGGCAACGTTGTCGATGAATGACCTAAAAGCCTTCGCCGAAGCCACAGCCGATGAAAACATCACCGTCCATAATTGGTCTGCCGAAGAGCGTGCAAAGTTCCGCACAATCGCGATGGATCAATGGGAGAAAGTGGCCGCACGTTCGCCGAATGCACAAAAGGTCTATGACCAATTGACCGCTTATCTCGCGTCGCAAGGCCTACTGGAATAATCCACAGCCTCGGGCGCACGCGTTGCGCCCGAGCATCCGCCATCACACCCCTTTGACACGATTGGCCCCTCATGTCCCGCACCCCCGAAACGACTTCGGCCATTGAGCCGTTGCCCCCCGAATTCACGGCTCAAGAAGCCCTGCCGCAAGCAGGCTGGTTGGGCAAAGTAATCACCTCAGTCGCCCGCGTTTTCGCTGTCGGAATTTTGATCGCGATGGTTGTCCTCGTTGTAGAGGTTTTCCTACGGTATGTGTTCAATGCGCCCACGGTATGGGCCCATGAAACAACGACATTTCTGAGCGCCGTGACGTTCATTTTTGGCGGATTATACTGTGTTGCCCGCAACTCGCACATCCGCGTGGTGCTGATCTATGACGTCGTTCGCTCGCCCGTGCGCCGCATCCTCGATATCCTCATTTCAATCGCCTGCCTCTGCGCCAGTCTGTTCTTCGCATGGGCCGCATGGCTTATGGCGCTCAAAGCAATCTATCGCCCTGATGGTAGTTTCTTTCTCGAAACCAGTGGCAGCGCGTGGAATCCGCCAACACCTGCCCTTCTTAAACTGTTTTTGCTGGCCGTCCTCATCACGATGAGCGTCCAATTCCTCATCCTTACCTTCAATTACGCACGCGGCCTCACCCCGCCAAAGAGGCATGAAAATGTTTGAACTTCTAGACTTCGGACTTAACCTAAAATCACTCGGGATTGAGTGGGGCACGCTGTTGATGTTTGTGCTGCTGGTCGGCCTTTTGCTCACGGGTACGCCCTTGGCTATGGTCACACTTCTTGTGGCGCTCATCTTCGCAATTGGCTGGTTTGGGCCAAACTCCGTCCCCCTGATTACCAGCCGCGTTTACAGCTTTGTCTCGTCGTTTGTGTTTGTTTCGGTCCCGATGTTTGTCCTGATGGCGGCCATCCTTGATCGCTCTGGCATTGCACGCGACTTGTTTGATGCTATGAAACTGGTGGGCGGACGTCTGCGTGGTGGTGTGGCAGTTCAAACGATTTTCGTGGCGGTTATTCTTGCGGCCATGAGTGGCATCATCGGTGGCGAAATTGTCCTGCTCGGCTTGGTTGCCCTGCCCCAAATGCTGCGGCTCGGCTATAATCGACGACTAGCAATTGGCGTGGTTTGTGCTGGCGGCTCGCTTGGCACAATGGTGCCCCCGTCGATCGTTTTGATCATTTACGGCCTCACAGCAAATGTCTCGGTCGGCGATCTGTTTACAGCCTCGTTCCTGCCTGGATTTATGCTCGCGGGGTTCTACATCCTCTACATCCTCTTTCGCTCCTATATTGACCCGAACGCGGCACCACCGCCCCCCATGGAGCGCTCGCCTTTCAAAGACCAATTGCCTCTCCTGCGCGGGTTGATATTGCCCATGTTGGTCGTCGGCTTCGTGCTTGGATCAATCTATGGCGGCATCGCCTCGGTAACCGAAGCCTCCGCCATCGGGGTTGCGGGCGTCATTGCCTCAACAATCTTACGGCGCGAATTTTCATTCCGTATGCTCTTAGATTCCGCGCTACACACACTGGCCACAGTCGGAATGATTATGTGGATTGGCATCGGCGCGAGCGCCTTGGTTGGCGTTTATAACCTCATGGGAGGTATCCGCTTTATCTCTACCCTCATCACAGGTGTGTCAGACTCCCCCACCGTCATTATCCTGTTTATGATGCTCATTCTCTTCATCCTTGGCATGTTCCTTGATTGGGTCGGGATCGCGCTTTTGACCATGCCGATTTTCGTGCCGATCATCAAAGACCTCGGATATGATCCCGTCTGGTTTGGCGTATTATTCGCGATGAATATGCAGGTGTCATTCCTCACACCGCCCTTTGGTCCGGCCGCGTTCTACCTCAAAAGCGTGGCACCACCGGACATCTCACTGGGTGAGATTTTCAGATCACTTGTACCATTTATTTGCCTCCAAGTGATCGCGGTTGGCTTGCTGATTATCTTTCCAGCACTCGCCATCCATTAACTGCAAACGCCGTTACATCTCGAACAATTGGAATTGACTATGACACGCAGTTTAGACGGCGATTACGACTATATTATCGTGGGGGGCGGCACGGCGGGATGCGTGCTGGCAAACCGCCTCTCGGCCAATCCCCGCACAAGGGTCTTGCTCCTAGAGGCAGGCGGACGGGATACCTACCCATGGATTCACATTCCGGTCGGATACCTCCGCTGTATTGGTAATCCGCGCACCGATTGGATGATGTCGACCACCCCGGAAAAAGGGCTAAACGGACGTGCTTTGGGCTATCCGCGCGGCAAGGTCTTAGGCGGATGCAGCTCAATCAACGGTATGATTTACATGCGCGGCCAAGCTGCAGATTATGACGGCTGGGCGCAAATGGGCAATACGGGTTGGGGTTGGAGCGACGTCCTCCCCTATTTTGTCCGCTCCCAAGATCGCCCAGATGCAGACGGAATAACCCACGGCCAAGGCGGCGAATGGAAAGTCGCGCGCCAGCGTTTGAAATGGGACATTCTGGATGATTTCCAAAATGCCGCGACGCAAATGGGCATTCCATCAACCACCGATTTCAACGAGGGCAACAACGAGGGCGCAGGGTATTTTGAGGTCAATCAAAACGGCGGCCGCCGGTGGAGTACCGCCCGCGCGTTTCTCAGCCCTGCCCTAAAACGGCCAAATCTACGCCTGATCACCCATGCCTGCGTGCAACGGATCACGTTTAAAAACGGTCACGCCACAGGTGTGGAATTTTCGCACAAAGGCCGCGTACAGCATGCGATAAGCCAAGGCGAGGTCCTGCTCACGGCGGGGGCAGTTCACTCTCCCGCACTGCTTGAGGCGTCAGGTATTGGCCAAACCACACGCCTCAGAGACATGGGAATTGATATGGTGCATGCCAGCCAAGAGGTTGGTGAAAACCTTCAAGACCATTTGCAATTGCGGATGATTTTCCGTGTGCAAAACGCACGCACGCTCAATCAAATCGCCAACTCTGTCACGGGTAAAATCGCGATGGGACTCCAGTATCTTTGGAACCGTTCGGGGCCGTTGTCTATGGCACCTAGCCAGTTCGGTATTTTTACGCGAAGCGACCCCAGCTTGGCCACTCCCGACCTAGAATACCACATTCAGCCCCTCTCAACCGACCGTCTTGGTGACCCTTTACACCCCTACCCTGCGGTCACGGTGTCTGTGTGCAATCTGCGACCAGAAAGCCGTGGTTCAACCCATATTTCGACAAAACATCACACAAAACAGCCCGACATTTCGCCCCACTATCTCAGCACTGAGGGCGATCGCGCCGTGGCATTGCGCGCGCTGCGTCAAGCCCGCGATTTGATGACGATGCCCGCTTTGCAAAAATACGCACCGCACGAAAACCTTCCGGGGGCGCACATTGCGGACGACGCGAACTTAACCCGGGCCGCCGGCGATATTGGCACCACGATCTTCCATCCCGTCGGCACGTGTCGAATGGGCAGTGACGACACTTCTGTGGTTGATCCTGAACTGCGCGTGCGGGGCCTGTCGGGTCTTCGCGTGGTCGACGCCTCGATTATGCCACGGATTGTGTCGGGTAATACCGCCTCCCCCGTCGTGATGATCGCAGAAAAAGCCGCCGACATGATCCTCAAATCGGCCTAGCACGGCTCCCTCCCAACACTTGAAAGACATACCTATGAAACTTCTCCGCCATGGTCCCGTGGACCAAGAAAAACCCGGTTATCTTGATTCAGAAGGCCGGATACGCGACCTCTCAAGCCTGATTTCCGACTTCACACCTGAGACACTCTCGCGCAGGACCCTCTCGATGCTTGCGAATACAGATCTGTCCACGATGCCTGTAGTTTCGGCCAAGACGCGCATTGGGGCCTGTGTAGGCCGCGCCCGAAATTTCTATGCCGTTGGCCTGAATTACGCGCGCCATGCCCGCGAAACCAACAATCCCGAACCCGTCGAACCCGTGCTTTTCTCAAAGTCTACATCCTGTATTTCTGGCCCAAATGATCCCATCATCTTGCCGCGTGGATCGCAAAAAACCGATTGGGAAGTTGAACTCGGCGTCATAATTGGGCGCAACTGCGCGTATGTGAGCGAGGCCGAAGCCCTTGAGTATGTCGCAGGCTACTGTACGATCAATGACGTAAGTGAACGCGCCTTTCAAATTGAGCGTGGCGGCCAATGGATGAAGGGAAAATCAGCCCGCAGTTTCGGCCCCATTGGCCCATGGATTGTCACTCCGGATGAGATTCCCGATCCGCAAAACCTCACCCTCTCGCTCTCGGTCAATGGCGAAACCTATCAAAACAGCTCGACTTCGGACATGATTTTGGCGTCGCTGAGATTATCTCCTACATGTCGCGCTTCATGGTTCTACGGCCCGGGGATATTATCGCGATGGGCACGCCCGAAGGGGTCGGCCTTGGATTATCCCCGCCTAAATTCTTATGTGATGGCGACGTTGTTGATCTAGAAGTGTCCGGCCTCGGCAGCCAAACGCAACTGGTCACTAGCCTTACTTTCTGATCCTGCGGGAGGGTCTCCAAAACGCTCTCGATTCCTAGGATAACCTTTTGGTTATTCTAGGCATTCATGCGAACCGCCTGCGCCTATTGTTTAAAGCCAGCGATATTTCCGTTGCCCGATTGCAGAAGCCACGCCACGTTCATACTGCCCATTTGAATAAATGCCGCCTGATTGGAATCTCCAACGACGCCCAGAGAAATCCTGTTGTAATCCCCGTTTTGCTGCGCCGCTGCCATGTTCCGGTTTCCGGTGATGGCCAGAGTTGCAGCATTGCTTGTGCCAACTTGTTCAATGGTTCCGGCAGCCAGCCCAAGTTGGGCGTTCCCAGAAAAAATCTGGCTTGGATCATTGTTGAAATCACCCGTCACCGAGATTGTCGTAGAGTTGGTACCGAATTGTGTGACGTCAAAAAAGTTACTGTCGCCGATAACGGAAACATCCGCGTCATTTCCGCCGCCAAGGCCACTATTATACCCCTGCTCAACCCTGAGATCGTTCCCGTCCCCATCGACGAAAAACAGCAGATCGTTTGAACCTTCTTGCAGTCCAAGGACCTCATTGTCGCTGCTCAGGCCAACTATATTGAGAAATGCACGGTTGGTGCCTATTTGACCGACACCGATATTGTTGCCATCGCCGAGTATTTCCGATGCGGTAATGTCATTTTCCAAACCATCTTGACGGAACCCGATTTGGTTGGAGTTTCCAGAGATCGTAAGGAAGCCAATTGAGTTTTTACGCCCACCTTGAAAAACCCCGAAACGGTTAAAATCGCCACTAACCATGAGGTTCATCTCGTTGCCGTTCGCGCCTAAAGCGTCATACCCGACCCGCTGGATAAGAGAGTTTGCTACCGCCCTAGAGGTAAGGGCAGGCCCCGTAAGATCTCCGCGACCATTAAAAGAACCGCTGAAATTGGCGACAATGATGTTTTCTTTGAATTGCGCCGCCGTCAGCGACCGTTGCTCAACGAGAGCGACAGTGTTTTGTTCGCCCGTTTGCGTAAGGATTGCCACCTGTCCGGGCATTCCGCCGAGCTGCTCTTGAACCACGAGCGAAATCTTGTTGCGATCCCCCGCCCCGTCCAGACCCTGTTGAATGGTTAAACGGTTTGCGCCTTCGGGAATCGCGCCCAATGCGGACTGTTGAATGCTTCCGACTATGTTTAAATTGGAATCCTGATCGATAAGAATGGTGTTGAAGATCGAAGGCGTCGCCGAATTGCCTGCCTGATCGACTCCCAGCCCCTCGAGGCCGATAACATTGTCTTCGCCAGTCTGTGTAATTGTTAGATCGTTGTAATAGCCATTTTGCAAAACGGGATCGAGCTCAGTGCCGACCTGATTTGCAGAGCCTAACTGAGAAATCAGCCCTGTGTTATCTGCGCCGATTTGATCAACGAACGCCAGATTGTTATCCGCCGCATACGCCCAACTTAAGGGACCGATTGTCAAAGCCCCCACCACAACCACAAACCGAAATGAACGCATATACAAGAACCCTAAATCAAATAACCACGGGGCACATTCTTGCACCCCGTGGTCGTGTTTTTAAGCGAAGCCGTGGCGACGCCTTCAGTCTTAATTACTGAACAATGCCAGCGATGTTGTTGCTACCAGATTGGCTAAAGGTCGCTGAGTTATCGCTGCCCATTTGGACAACGACTGATTGGTTGCTGTTGCCGTTCACGGTTGCGGAGATGTTGTTCCTATTGCCGTCTTGCACCATTCCGAACAGGTTGTTGTCGCCTGTGAGTGAAGCATTCACGATGTTATCGTCACCAAGCTGGATCACAGCGCCTTCGATGAAGAAGGGTGTCAAACCTGCTGCTGCAAGTGCGTCACCCGCAAGAACAGGCGTGCTGGTTGTTGATCCATTGCCGTTGCCGTCGACAAACACGGTCGCATCGTTTGAATTGCCGAACTGGCCAACCCCAAAGGCGTTACCGTCTTTGAGAGCCGTGACCGATGCGGTATTGGAAATGCCCAGTTGTAGGACACCAATATTGTTGTCGTACCCGTCAATTGCCGCCACAGTCACAACATTGGTCCAGCCGCCTTGAACTACTCCCAATTCGTTGCGGTCGCCATTAATAGTAAGCGTACCAACGCCATTGCCGTTGCCCGCTTGGGTGACACCAAATTGGTTTTCATTACCTGTAATCAACAGGTTCATGCTGTTGTTGCCTTGTGACACAAAAGAATACCGACCACCTTGGTCCAGCACGCTAGTGTTTGCGCCACTGAGTGCCGCGAAACCCGACAAGGTTCCCTTGCCGTTGTCGTCACCCGAAATTTCGGCCGTCATTGTGTTGCCATTTCCGCCTAAAAAGGTGGTGCCTTGAGTGGCCTTGTCGATGTTGTTGCGTGAGCCGGTCATAGTAAGCGTCGCAACGCTTCCGTTGGAGCCACCGTTGCGTTCTTGTACAACACTACCGATCGAGTTGTCGTCACCGCCGGATTGCTCGATTGTCAGTGTGTTCCCAGAAGTATATCCGCCACCGTAGCGTGTAGCTTGCTGAATTGAACCAACCGAGTTTCTGTCTGAGCTCTGCTCGATTGTAGCAGCGTTGCCGTTTGCTTTTTGTGCCAGTTGGTTCACACCAGAGCCAGTCAAGCCAATTTCGTTGTCGTTACCGCTTTGATCAATGTTCAGGCTGTTGCCGGACACATAGAGATGCAGCGATTGTTGCTTCATTTTATCGCCTGCTGAACCAGCCTTGTTCCGCAATCCGCCGCTTTGGTCAACCAGCGCAGAGTTGTTAAAAGTCGAGCCTTGGGAAAGCTGTTCTAAAAATGCTTCGTTTTCATCGGCAAAAGCCACACCAAACGAGAGACTTAGTGCTGTGGTTGCAAAAAGTGAGATTTTAATAACGTTCATTTTATTTCCTGTCATAGTTAATTTATTACACATACTGATCTATTTCAGGCGCAACCTGTAAGCAGCAGCACCATGCATCACTCCGTTTCTCGCGAAGCCTTTGCAGCAACAGCAGGGTTCGCCATTGCATATCTCTCTTTCGAAATCAGCCAGACGGCTGTGAAATGGTACGGCCTCCAAATTTCTGCCGAGTTTTCGAATAAGTCCGAAGTTGAGACAGAAAAGTGTCAAAAACAAGATAAATTTCTTCCCATGCCCAATTTTAGCCTCATTTCAAAACAAATCAGGAAAATTACAACCTTAGGTGGTGGACGGTTTTAGCAGCGAGCCACCATTAGGCAAAAAATCGATACAATAACAAAAACTTATTGCGCAAACAAAACATGTAATTTTAGCGATTCGTACCGAATTTCATTTAAACTGAGGGCCTAGAAAAGAGCTTTCGGGCAGTAACTCCCTTCCAAAACTTGCAAAAGGTGAACTATTTTTGGGCATATTTTCGCCTAAATCGTATCATATTGACAACAAATCCAACCTCATTTGCCCGTATTGGAATCGTTAACCTAGCAACACGTTGCCGCAAAATTGCATTGATGGCCTAATAAGTCGGTGTATATGACTTTCCACTGATCTCGCTGCTATTGAGAGATCAATTTGGGCGCGTTTTAGTATTTAGGGTTTGTGAATATGAAAAGTATAAGTTTTGTTGTCGCTGCGATGTTTGTCACAGCGTCCCCAGCGATAGGGTCGGAAATTACATATCAACCTGTAAATCCCTCCTTTGGCGGTTCCCCCCTAAACTCCTCTCACCTTATTGCAACAGCAACCGCCCAGCGGGATGCAACGGCTCGGAACGCAAACCAGAATTCTGGCACCTCCGGGACGGAAACTGACACGTCAAGCTCTCAGGCAGATCTCTTTGTAAGACAGCTTGAAGGTCGCCTGCTCTCCGCTCTTGCAGGGCAAGTGACAGAGGCCATTTTTGGCGACACGGGGTCTGAAGGTGGTTCTATTACCTTCGGCTCGACCCAAGTTACCTACGAACGCACGCCCGAGACTATTCGACTACTCATTACAGATTCATTAGATGGCACCGTTACCGAGATTATTGTGCCCCAGCTTTTGACGGACTCTTAAACAAAAACTCAACCGCATTTAAAGTTGGGACAAATAATCGAGCAGGGACTTGTTTAATGAATTTTGATAGTTTTTCTTTACCAAGCGGCCTTCGGGCCATGACAAAACTAGCCGCAATCGCAGGTGCAACGGCACTTGCGGGATGCACACCAGCCCCCTCACCGTTCTTCGGGGAAGCTCAACCAACACTCGTTGCCCCGACGCAGCAGAGTATGGCGCTGCGCACCCTGCCATCACCGATACAGCGGATGAATGTTGCTGTGTACGATTTCCCCGACTTGACGGGTCAATATGAAGAGCGCGAACTGGTTCAGTCGTTGTCACGCGCCGTTTCCCAAGGTGGGTCGGCAGTTCTGATAAAAGCATTACAAGATGCTGGTGAAGGGCGCTGGTTCTCGGTTTTGGATCGCGCCAGCCTTCCCGATCTTGTGAGAGAGCGTCAGATTTTGACAGAAATGCGCCGTCAATATCGCGGCGAAGACGAAGTTAATCCAGCGGCACTTGGCCCCCTCCTCCACGCGGGTATCATCCTGCAGGGCGGGATCGTAGGCTATGACAGCAACACACAAACCGGGGGTGCGGGCGCTCGTTTGCTCGGAGTCGGCGCAAATTCTGAGTGGCGGACCGATACGGTCACTGTAAGCTTGCGCGCTGTTTCGACCTCCACTGGTGAGGTTTTGACCAACACGATGGCGCAAAAATCGATTGGGTCTTCCTTGATCCAAGGGAGTATCTTTTCTTATATCGAACTTGATGAATTACTCGAAGTTGAAGCGGGTATGAGTGCGAATGAACCGCGCTTGATTGCCTTGCAACAGGCGATAGAGAAAGCCGTTTACAGCATGATTATTGAGGGCGCGGAGAAAGGGATTTGGTCTTTCTCTGATAAAGCAACTCAATCGCGATTGATTGCAAAAAATAAGAGCGAAAAACTCGGCGCATACTCCGCTTACGCCCGATTGGCTAAGGCCCCTCAAACGCGCAACCCAGCGTCGATAACGCAAACGGTTCCGAAAAAGAAGGACGTCGCGCCTGCCTCGGTTGTGCGTGAACTTACACCGGAAACTGGGGCTGTCAGATTGCCGACCCCGCCGGTTGACGACGAGGTTCTCGGCTAAATCTAAACAACACATTAAACCGCCTCACCTGCATCAAATTTCTGCCACAATATAAGCGCCAACTGCCAGCGAACACGAAACGGGCGAAAGCGTCCGGCTGGCAAGGGGTGAAGCTATGTCGTGCAATATTTTTGGGGTATCTCGGTATCTTATACTAGCATTTGTGATGAGTTTATTGGCAGCAGGGGTTGGGAATTCCGCGCCAGAGGGGCGGGATACAGTCTTGATCACGGGCCTCGACAACTTTCTACATATCGAAAGTACGTCGGGAAACACTCTCTCCTTAACAGTAACGGGGAGCGAAAACGGCGGTCTAGGGCGCACTTGGGACTCAAACCCATTGTTGCTCCCCTCACTGAAACCTGGAAACATCCTTCAAAGTGGGGACCGCAACACCATGGACATAGATGTTTTGGGGACGAATACACTCTTTTCGGTCGTTCAAAATGGAAACGACAATTCGATACGCGGATATTCTTCAGGCACATCCAACGCCTTTACCGTCGTCCAAAGCGGGCAGCAGAACCAAGCTGTTTTCTCGCAACAAGGTAGCCGAAATTCGTTGTCGATTTTTCAAGGTTCGTGGTAACGTCCTTATATTATGGATAGAATCATTAAAAATTTCAAAATTTCCGCTCTTTGCGTTGCAACTTCTGTCATTGGCGCCCTTGCGGGTGCCCCGGTAATGGCTGGCGATGGCAACTACTTGTATTTGGTTCAGGACACTCAGGACAGTTTGCTGGGAAATACCTTGCAGATTGATCAGTCTCTCGCCACGAATTCTAGCGTCGCAGGTAGCTTGAATGGATTTATGCCAGCCCTTCAACTAGGGGGTGGAAACAGCGCGAACATTACTGTTGAGAACGAGAGGGCAACTGTTCTCCTCAACCAAGATAACAGCTTGGCGCCAAGCCTGAGCGGAAACGCTGCGACGATATTTGGCGGCGAACTGGCCGTGGTGGCACTTGAGCAACTTGGCAGCGGAAACCTCGGAAATATTGAGGTGACGGGACGCGGAAATATAGGCTCGCTTTCCCAAACCGGCGATAGAAACAACGGTAGTGTTTTGGTGAGCGGCACCAGTAATTCCGGTACGTTGAACCAAGTCGGTAACGACAATACTTATGGTCTCTCGGTGTCCGGCAGTGCCACAAATGTAACGTTCAATCAGGTTGGAAACAACATGACGGCAACAGGTTCCCCAACGGTATTTTCCAATGCGGGCACCGTTGTGATTACGCAAACCACCCTAAGTAGATAGCGTCAAATATGCGCAGATTTTCTGCAGTTGTATTGGCCGTTATGCTTCTAAGTGCGCCTGCAAGTGGCGATATTGCGATCGCTGAACTTTCTGTCGTCCCTCAAGAGTCCAAAGTTGTCATAACGGGCAGCGTACTTGGCTTGTCCGAAGGCGTTGTCGAAGCGGAAATGATCGTTTCCAAGGGAGACGCATCGGGCACCGCGAACCTGCGGCAGTCTGGTGAATTTCAGGTCCGCTCTGGCAGCATCGACACCGTTGGCTCAAGCGGCATTAACCTAAATGACACCACCACATTGAAAGTGGTCCTTATTCTTAGGTCCGAAGGATTGGAGATCGCGCGCGCGACTTCAGATATAGAACCAGGAAAACATTAAATTGGGTAAGAAAATGAAATCGAAATTATGTCTAATTGGGCTTATAAATTCACTTGTTCTTTGTTTTTCGATACAGGCAACAGCACAATCTAAAGAGATGTTTTTAGAGGCTTTTTCTGGTCAATGGCTGATATTTGACACGTCGTTTTCAACCAGCCCCGCTCCGTGTTCCTTTGAGCTTACGAATGTGATTGAACTGCGTGGCGTGGTTGAAGAATCTCAATTGCGCCCCTCCGGTACCTCCGAAAATTGTGTGGCCCCTTTTGACAGTGTCAAAGCATGGGATATCGAAGACAACCAACTTGCCCTCTATGCTGAGAATGACGCTTTGATTGCCCGTCTTGGAGGCAACCAAAACCGCGTGACTGGCGACGTCGGGGACACATTTCGCAGCGTTATTTTAGAGCGTGCGAATGGCGCCCCAGAGAACGCCAAGTTCAGCCAAGCCCTTCGCGAACACCGGTGTATTTACAAAGGCTACACGGCTGAATGCGCAACAAAAGAGGAATTGGCCCTGCCCGTTTTCACAGAGGGCGGCGGTGTTATTTCCTCGGTTGAATTGCTTGTGAACCTAAACGTCCGCGAACAACCCCGAGGAAATTCACTCTCGGTAGGGACGCTACCAAAAGGCACCTGCTTAAAGGTCAACTATTGCACAACAGCCTCTGACGGAATTTGGTGCCGCGCACGTTTCGGCGAAGCTGCAGGCTGGATCAAGAAAACGATGTTGCGAAAAGATGAATGGCCAATTGCAACTTACTTAAACGCCTGCTGATTTCATTTGGATCGAAGGGGACAGGGTTTTAAGTCAGAATGAACAGAAACCACCTTGCCCCTCGCAAACTTTTCGTCTGAACTAACAATTAGCGTTGTTCCAAGGCGCGATTTCTCGCACTTGTGATGTGTTCCCGCATGGCTTGACTGGCTTTGGCAGCGTCGCGAACCTTGAAAGCCTCAATGATTTTGATGTGTTCAAGCATTGTCGGAACAATCACCGCGAGGTTTAATTGCGTCTGTTCTTGCTTAATCAATCGGATTTTAATCATATTCACGCGATAAGCGTCGTTGATTATCCGATTGCCAAGCGCATCAACAATCGTCGCGTGGAAGCCCCAATCAATGGATTGCGCCCGCGCAACGAGTACGGGTTGAATGCCTCCTGTAGCCGCGGCGTCCTCACATTCCTGAACAATTGCAACATGTTCCTCATAAAGACGCGCGACATCGCTATTCGATGCATTTTGAGTGAATAGGGATGCGGCTTCTACCTCGATGAAAAGCCTAAACTCGAACGCATCGCGGATCAGGTTGAGATCGACGTGCGCTATCTGCATCCCGCGTTTGGGAACAGTCTTGATCAATCCTTCAGATTCAAGCCTCGGGACCAATTCGCGAATGGCACCAAGACCAAGCCCCGTCAACTCGACTAACTCTCGTTGTGATACAAATTGACCCGGCCGAAGGGAGCGCGCCAAAAGATGCTCTGTGAAACTGCCATAGGCTTGCTCGCGCAAACTGTTGGTTTTACCTTCGTCGGGCTTTGGGATCGGTTTCGAAGTTTTCATTTGGCACCTCCAGTAAGAACGATTAAGTGACTTTTGACGCCCTTGCGACCTAACTTCAGATTAACATGTCACACGGATCATCCGTCGGAAAGCCAATTTTCCCCTCAAGTGACCTTCGGCGTCCCCATTCGAAACCAGCGTTTTAAAATGACGCACGCGGGAGGCCCAATCATCGCCCGCAAAAGAAGGCGCCCCCACCCATCAAGGTTTTTCCACAAGCACTTTAGTTCATGTGGCCGCACGTCTAGCGAAAACCTGATTAGCATGGAGAGCGTTTATGGTAAGCGAGCGGCGCGTCATCCCTTTGCCATGGCCGCTTCATACCCTTGGATGAGCGCCTTCTGGGCCGCTTCGGGCAATTGCGACAGGGGCGGCCGGACGCGGATGAAATCAGGGTCACCGGAGACATGCGCCGTCAGAACTTTGACCGAAGGCGTTACAGGGCCCGCAACCACCATATCAACGATTCCGGACAAAAGCCGCGCATCAGCCCCCTCATGGATAATTTTTCGCAAAAGTCCGGGAAGGAAATTCGAAACCCCGCAAATCGAGCCTTCTGCGCCATTTGCCATGGCTTTTGGCAATTGGCGTTCGTCGCCCACCAAGATGGATATATCGCCATGTGCCGCAAGGTATTTTTGGGTGGTGTCCCAATCGCCGGAACTATCCTTAATGCCTGTGATCACACCGGGATATGCGGCGCGCAATCTAGAAACCAACTCAACGGAAATCGGCACCGCTGTTTGGCTTGGGATGTGATAAAGAATTACGTTTTTAAGGGCATCGCCGATCCGATCGAAAACGGCGCTGTACCACGCAAAAAGTCCATCATCCCCCATGTTCTTCATGAAAAACGGCGGCGCCATCAACAACCGCGACGCACCGCCTGCATAGGCAGAAAGCGCTTGTTCGGCTGCGGTCGCGATATCGCAGGTCAGAATGCCCACGCCAATCGGTGTTTCTTTGGATAGAGCGCCTGAAACCGCTTTTAAAATATCCCGCCGCTCGTGCGAACTAAGGCCAAATCCCTCGCCCGTCGTACCGAAGAGAGTAACGCTGTCACACCCGCCGGAGATGACGAATTTTGCGTGACTGACCACACGGGTCAAATCAGGATCGCCCGTTGGCCCGAATGGCGTTACCAATGCTGCCGAAAGGCCAAAGATCCTAGTTTTTTTCATGCGTTTCTCTCCTGTTTTCGACTAACATGTTAATTTGCTTTATTTGCGGATGTCAACGTGCATTTGCCGCCGAGCTAAAACCTCGAAATGAAATAGGAGGCTCGTTGAAGAAACGCGCACCATACGTCCCCATCTCTCAGTGAATAGTTACGGGCATAAGGCTTACCTCCTGCCCCACGGTTTCCATCCAGTGCAAAAAGTTAAACGCCGCGTAACATGTTACCTTGACACCGAACGGTTGAGTTGCCACAGTTTGGATGAAATCGCGTTACGACCGGAGGGGGGAAAGGGAGTAGTCGCAACAAGACACCCGAAGGGTTTGCGTTGCGAGATTGAATTAAGTGTTTGGAGGAAAACACTTTTTAGCATTAAAACTGAAACCAAGCTAAGTTTAACAAAGTCAGTTTAAACCCCTTGGCCAAATTCCCCACCCAAAGGGTTGGGGATCGAATCGCGGACATGCGCCGCGTCACTAATTTTGGAGGAGACCAAAAATGATGAACTTTACCCGCCGCGCAGTTATTGCGATTACAATGGCCGCAATTGCAGGCCCCACCTTTGCTGCCGACACAATTACTTTGCGGATGTCCTCGCCTGCGTCTGATACCGATCAGAGGTCAGTTGCCCTTGCCGAAGTTTTTGCGCCTGCGATCGCAGAGTTCGCAACTTACGAGCCGCACTACAACGCGTCCTTGATTGCGCAGGGTTCAGAGTTGGAAGCGATTGCCTCTGGTGATCTGGAAATGTCGATTGCATCGGCACAAGAGTTGGCGCAATTCTTTCCTGAGTTTTCGATTTTTGCCACCGGGTATGTCCATCAAGACGCCGAGCACCAAGTGCGCGTGTTCAGCGATCCACTGATGGATCCGTTCAAGGCTAAAGTTGAAGAAGAGCTGGGCGTAAAATTGCTAGCCGTCATGTATCTTGGACGTCGGCACGTGAACCTAAGACAGACAAAAGACGAGTTGACGGTTATGACGCCTGCCGATCTTGCGGGTATCAATCTGCGGATGCCAGGCACGGATGCATGGCAGTTCCTTGGCAAAGCTCTGGGTGCAAACCCCACTCCAATGTCCTTCACCGAAGTTTATACCGCCCTGCAAACAGGCTCGGTTGACGGTCAAGACAACCCCCTTCCTACCGTGGTCGATGCCAAGTTTTATGAGGTAACAAACCAGATTGTTCTAACATCTCACTTGGTTGATTTGAACTACATCGCGCTTTCCAAGGCGACATGGGACGCATTAACGCCAGAGCAACAAGTCACCGTGCAAGCCGCTGCGGATGCCGCAGCGTCGAGTGGTCGCGAGAACCAATTGCAAAAAGAAGTTGATCTTGTGTCTTTCCTCGAAGAAAAAGGCCTAGAAATCTATGAGCCTGATCTTGCAGCCTTCCGCACCCATGTTCAGCAGCAATATGTTGGGTCTGAGTTCGCGGCATCTTGGCCAGAAGGCGTGCTTGAACAGATCAATGCACTCGGAAACTAGGTTCTGACGTTTCCAAACAAAGAGAGAGGCGTGCATCGCGCCTCTCCTACTGCCGCTAAATATAAACAAAAACAGGAATAGGCACCCGATGTATCTGAACGCATTCCGATGACTAAAATCCTGTCTAAATTCACACGTTTTGCCGAAGCTGTTGCCGCAATCATGATGGCGACCATGTTTCTAACGTTCATTTTACAGATCGCTGTGCGGTATTCGGCGCGGCTGGCCTGGTTGCCTGATATTCATCCGATCTTTGAGCCGTCCAACTTTGGCTGGACGCTCGAATTCTGCCTCCTGCTGTGGGTGTGGCTTGTCTTCTGGGGCAATGCATTTGTAGTTCGTCCGCGCGATCACGTCGTTTTTGATATCCTCCTAAACTACGTGCGCCCCTCTTTGCGGCGAAAATTCATCATCATCACCAGCTGTGCAATCTGTGTGGGGTTGTTCCTCGCAATTGAGCCGACATGGGCAAAATTCTACATCCTGCGGCTCAAGAAAACGGCCACTCTCAGTAGCCTTTTGGGCGATTGGGTCCGTATGCGCGACCTCTATTCGATTTACATAATCTTCCTTGTTGTTGTCTCCCTCCGTTATGGCTGGGCTGCATATCGCGCCATCAGGTTTGGTGTTGAAGAACCGGAAAACTCCAACACGGAGCAAAAAGACGCATGACGTTTGAATTCTTTCTGTGCATCACAACGCTGATGGTTTTGGCAGGCATCGGCGCTCCGATTGCCTATGCCATTCTCCTCGCGGTTTTCGTTTACCTTTTCGCGAGCGGTGCTGGCGTTGGGATTGCGGGCAAAGTGCTTATGGATGGGCTTTATCAAAGTTTTATCTTGCTGGCGGTCCCCCTTTTCATTGTCGCGGCCAACATCATGAATGCAGGCACCATCAGCGACCGACTGCTAAGCTTCTGTGTGGCTCTTGTTGGGCGTTTTCGCGGTGGTTTGGGGCATGTTAATGTCGTTGCCTCCCTGATCTTTTCGGGAATGTCCGGATCGGCCATCGCAGATGCGGCGGGGATCGGCAAAATCATCATCGAAATGATGACCAAAAGCGGCCATTATACGCGTGGCTACGCAGCAGCAATCACCGCCGCATCTGCCACGATTGGGCCTATCATTCCACCGTCAATCCCGATGGTCCTCTATGCGCTCGTCTCAAACACATCCATTGGCTACCTATTTCTAGGTGGCATTGTGCCCGGATTGTTTATGGGCGGTGTATTGATGGCGATGAATTGGTGGCTTTCCAAACGGCGCGGATTTGCCTTGGAGGAACCCGTCCCTTTTCGTGAATTGCCACGCCGCACGGCGAATGCGTTCCCCGCGTTATTGATGCCCGCCATCCTGCTTTATGGAATATATGGCGGTGTCACGACCCCAACAGAAGCCGCAGCCGTTGCCGCGTTTTATGCGCTGTTGCTGGCGGCCCTGTTCTATCGGGCGCTAAGCTTTAGGGCGCTCTATCTTATCCTCGTCGAAAGCGCGCGCTCGTCTGCGGCCGTGGGGCTGGTGATCGGCGGCGCGCTTATTCTCAACTACGTTGTTGCCTCGGAAAACATCCCGAGCGTCCTCGCCCAACATCTGGTTGGCCTCGATGTCGACCCCCTCGTGTTCCTGCTAAGCGTCAACCTTTTGTTGCTCCTGCTGGGCTGTTTGCTCGACGCCACCACAATCATCTTGGTGATTATCCCGCTGTTCATTCCGACCTGCCGCGAGTTGGGGATTGATCTCGTGCATTTTGGCGTGGTCGCAGTGGTAAATTGCATGATCGGTTTAATCACCCCGCCCTACGGCATCCTGCTTTTTGTCATAACCGCCGTCACTCAAATCCCCCTTTCGGAAATCATCAGCGAGGTTTGGCCGTTTTTGGGCGTGCTTCTGCTGGCTTTACTCTGCATGGTTTTGTGGCCGGGCTTGGTCCTAACCCTGCCCCGCATGATGGGGTACGCAGGTTGAAAGGAGGCGTAATTGCGGTGAGCAAATGGATACCAAATATCGAAAAGAAAGCGACCGAGGGAGCAATGCTTCTGGGCTTGCTCGGACATGGGGTTTCATCCTCCCGCACGCCCCGCATGCACATAAACGAGGGGCAAGCGCAGGGTATAGATATTGACTACCGTTTGTTGGATTTTGCGGGTCGCACCGACGAACCACCCCTGAATGAGGTCCTCGACAAAATCCAAGCGGCCGGTTTTAACGGGATAAACGTCACCTTCCCTTACAAACAAAGCGTCCTTCCTCATCTGGATGTTTTGTCCGTAAGTGTGCGGGCAATTGGCGCTGCCAACACCATCGTTTTTCGCGATGGTGAACGGCACGGACACAACACAGACTCGTGGGGGTTTGGCGAAAGTTTTCGTCGCGGCATGGCCAACACAATTCGCGACAAAGTCCTCCTCATTGGTGCGGGCGGCGCAGGGAGCGCGGTGGCGAAAGCATTGGTCATGGAAAACATCGGGCAACTGCTGATCTGCGACACCAATACCGATGCAGCAGAGCGGCTGGCACACGCACTCAATCACCGTTTCGGAGCCGATCGAGCTTGCGCGGTGACTGACCTTCCAGATGCCGCGCATCTTGCGAACGGGATTGTGAACGCCTCCCCCGTCGGGATGGAAAAACTTCCCGGACTGCCGTTGCCAACAGAATGCATTCAAGCGCATCACTGGGTCGCGGATGTTGTTTATTTTCCGTTAGAAACCGAACTGCTCGCGGCGGCCCGCGCCAAAGGATGTCGTGTTCTTTCTGGTGCGGGGATGGCGCTTTTTCAGGCTGTTCGGGCGTTTGAACTTTTCACCTCTCTGCAAGCAAACCCTACGCGCATGCAGGCCACTTTCGACCATTGGCCAAGTGGCCTTAACGATGGCGGTAGGTAAATTCGAAATCGCCTTTTCATCCCCACCGCAGGCGTAAAGTATACCCTCAGAATTCCCTAACGAAAGTGGAGACCTGAGATCAAAAGATAGCCTAAATACATAGCCCCAATTCCCAACCCGCCCTAAATATAATCACGCCCATGCAGATTGAATGTTTTGGCATTGACAGGGGGTGATTTCCTCCTAAAGAATACTTTTTACACGCAGCTGAAAGCCCCTTTTCCATGACAATAAACAGCTCAGACGACGCAACCTCCATGGCGCAATTAATCGCGTCTGGTGCGGCATCACCAAGTGAACTTTTGGACGACGCTCTCGCGCGGGTAAAGGCTGTAAATCCGGCGCTGAATGCTGTGGTTCTCGTGCAAGAAGACGTTGCGCGGCACGCAATTCGCGAAGGGCTTCCTGACGGTCCCTTCAAAGGCGTGCCGTTTCTAATCAAAGACTTGGGCGCAGAGTCGGTTGATTTCCCGTCCCACAACGGGTCAATCCCATTGAGCGATACGCGCTATACGTACGACGCCGAAATCTATCGCCGCATGCGCGCCACTGGGGTTGTGACCTTTGGGCGAACAACGTCACCAGAGGGAGGCATTGGCCCCGTCACCGAAGCCGCCGTTTACGGTGGCCCAACTCGAAATCCGTGGGATGTTTCGCGCACCTCGGGAGGATCTTCGGGTGGTGCTGGAGCGGCGGTTGCTGCGGGCATCGTCCCCTTGGCACATGGGTCTGACGGGGGAGGCTCAGTGCGTATTCCGGCCTCAAGCTCCGGACTGTTTGGCTTCAAGGCAACCCGCGCTCGGTTTCCCGATGGACCTGCTGCTGGTGAAGGCTGGGCAGGCATGGCAATTGATGGATTTTTGTCACGTTCCGTGCGCGACAACGCCACGATGATGGATGCCTGTGCTGGCCCTGACGCGGGGGCGCCCTATGCTGCGCCCGCGATGGAGATGAGCTATTCCGCAGCAATCGCACGTCCACCGCGCCGCCTGCGTATTGGTATCTGTGACACAACATTTACAGGCGCAGCAATCCATCCCGACTGCAAGGTGGCGGTGACGGCTGCGGCCAAACTTTTGGAATCGCTTGGACATACCGTGGTGCCTGCATGTCCCAAGGCCGACCATAACGGGATGATGCGGGCTTGGACCAAAATCGTGGCCTGTGGCACGGCCCTTTCGGCACGGGGCTTGCGGGAACGTCAGAAAGACTTGCAAGGGGTCTCCAAAAGCGCCATCCGCTACGCGCAAGACATCAGCGGCGCTGATTATCTGAAGGCCGTGGGGGATATCCACAGCTATGGCCGACAGATGACAGCCGCATTTGCAGATTACGACATCCTGTTGTCGGCGACCCTTGCCGAGCCCCCCGCAAAGGTCGGACGGTTCACCCATGAGCGCGACGACTATGAGGCCTATCGCATCGGCGAAGGGGGGGTGTTTTCCTATTCGCCGTTTTGCGCCGCGTTCAACGCCAGCGGACAACCGGCGGCATCTGTCCCTTTGCATTGGAACGATGAGGGGTTGCCAATCGGCATCCACCTTGCGGCCCCCTTTGGCGAGGATGCCACATTGATCGCGCTCTGTGCGGAATGCGAGCAGGCGCAACCTTGGGCCCTGCGCAAACCACCCGTATGGTGCGGAAAACCTTGTTTAAATTTAGAACGCGTCGCACATTTACCCTAGGGGGATTGTATCTTGAATGAAGAATTTGCCGTCGTCGCACGGAATGTTGGGAAAATATACGGCTCTGGTTCTGCGGCGGTAACAGCCCTTGGCGACGTGTCAATCAGTATCGAAAAGGGCGAGTTTTTCACGCTACTTGGTCCCTCTGGTTGCGGGAAAACGACGTTATTGCGCTGCATCGCAGGGTTTGAGACGCCGACGTCTGGCGCCATCCTGCTTTCGGGTCGTGACATCACCTTCACCCCGCCAAATGCGCGCCCCGTGAATACCGTGTTTCAATCCTACGCGCTGTTTCCGCATCTTTCTGTCGCGGATAACGTGGGTTTCGGACTAAAAATGTTGGGCAAGTCGCGCGATGAGGTGGCCAAGGCTACCGCGCGGGTATTGGCCTTGGTCAAGCTTGAAGCCTTCGCCGACCGGATGCCCCAACAATTGTCGGGAGGCCAGCAACAGCGCGTTGCTTTGGCGCGCGCGCTTGCTCCTGAACCGGAGGTGCTCTTGCTCGACGAGCCGCTCTCGGCCCTTGACCTTAAGCTGCGCAAAGAAATGCAAAGCGAGTTAAAACGCCTTCAGACTGAGACTGGGATCACCTTCGTATTTGTGACCCACGATCAGGAGGAAGCGCTTACGATGTCGAACCGGATCGCGGTCATGTCGGCGGGCCAACTTCTACAAGTCGGCACACCGCATGATATCTACAACCGTCCCGTAAACCGCTTTGTCGCGGATTTCATCGGCGAGACCAACTTCCTCCCTGGCAATGTTGAGGCCGGTGGGGTTCGGATTGGATCAGGGGAAATCCTTGCGGTAGCGTTGACGGGACAAACTGGCGCGGTAACCCTCGCAATCCGGCCTGAGCAAATCGGGATTGGGGCCGCAGCTACCGGCATTCCCGCCAAGGTTGTCGACGCGACCTATCTGGGAACCGACACGCATTACACATTGGCGCTGAGCGATGAGGGTCGCCTTGTGGCGCGGGTGCAAAGCAACGCGGGTGCACCCCTAAAAATCGGCGATGCCGTAGGGGTCAATATCGACGCCGAAACGGTGCAGGTTTTAGAAGCATGAGCGCCCTTGGCAAAGGACGCAGCAAGGGGAGCAATGGCTGGCTTTTGTCTATGCCAGCGCTGTTGTTACTGCTCGTCGCAGCAAGTGGGCCATTGCTGATTGTCGTGACCTATTCGTTTCTGGAAAAGGGCGACTACTCTGGTGTGCGCTGGGTTTTCTCGGGGGATGCTTGGTTTCGGGTGCTGTTTCAAAAGGACATTTTTGACGGCACAGTAAGCCTTGCCGATGCTAACCTTTCCATCATCTGGCGTTCGGTAAAACTCTCGCTATCGACGGCCGTGATCGCCTTTGCGCTCGGCCTGCCGACCGCGTGGTTTATCGCGACACGACCGCCAAAATACCGCGCATTTTGGCTGTTTCTGATCACAATCCCCTTCTGGACAAACCTGTTGATCCGCACCTTCGCGATCATGGAAGTGATCCGCAATCAGGGTCTTTTGAACACATTTCTCATCCACTACGGGCTGATTTCTGAACCTATCCAGATTTTGTATACCGACACCGCCGTACTAATCGGGATGGCCTATGTCTATCTTCCTTTGATGGTGTTGCCGCTGTTTGCAGCGATCGACCGGTTTGATTTTCGACTGATTGAAGCGGGTTACGATCTCTATGCTTCGCGTCTGCAAATTCTTCGACGGGTGATCTTGCCGATTATTCGCCCCGGTATCGTGGCGGGGTGCATCCTTGTTTTCATCCCAAGCCTCGGTGCCTATGTAACGCCGCGTGTTTTGGGTGGTGGTAAAAACATGATGATCGGGAACTTTATTGAGCTGCAATTCGGACAAGGGCAAAACTGGCCACTCGGAGCTGCGCTTTCAACGGTTCTGTTGGTTGTCGTTCTCGGCTCGCTGTTAATCTTTACACGCGTTTCATCGCGGGAGGACCCGCATGGGTAAGCGTAAATCTTTTGACGTGACCAAGCTGCCCGGCTTTACCTTCTTGGCGCTGCTGTCTTTTGTGTTGCTCTATGCGCCAATCGTCACGCTGGTTTTCTATTCGTTCAATGGCGGCAATTCCGTCAATCAATGGGGCGGGTTTTCGTTTAAATGGTACGCCATCGCAGTCCAGAACGAAGCGGTGCAAGGTGCTGCGATGCGCTCCTTTGTGATCGCAATTTGGGCGTCCGTTATTGCGACAACCGTGGCGACGATGGCGGCTCTTGGCACCACTCGGCGGGGGAAATTCAAGGGCCAGACCTTCATCTATATCGTCATCAACCAACCTTTGATGGTGCCCGAGATTGTCACGGCTGTTGCGCTTCTGATCTTCTTCTCGTCGATCAAAATCGCCACGGGCTATACGGGCCTCGGCTATCTTATCATCGCGCATTCGGCCTTCTGTGTGCCCTTTGCCTATTTGCCGATCAAGGCGCGACTTGAGGGGATGGACACCGCAATGGAGACCGCCGCTGCCGATCTTTATGCCTCACCATGGCAGACGTTTCGCTATGTGACCCTCCCGCTTTTGATGCCCGGTGTGGTCGCGGGGGCGATGCTCGCGTTTATCATCTCCCTTGACGACGTGATCATCACAGAATTTGTCAAATCAGCGGGACAGGATACGCTCCCCACCTATATGCTGGGCCAATTGCGCCGTGCGCTGACACCTGAAGTCAACGCGATCTCAACCGCTTTGCTGGCGGTCAGTGTGCTCGTACTAACTCTCTTTTTTCTCGCCACCCGGAAGCGGGGCTAGACCCTGCCTTCCCATTTTAAGGAGTATCACATGAAATCTTTTCTTATCGCCACCACGGCTTTGCTCGGCGGCACGCTTGCTGCGCAAGCCGAAGGCCAGTTGAACCTTTTCAACTGGGGGAACTATACCAGCCCCGAAATGATCGAGAAATTCACGGCTGAAACAGGGATCACCGTTACGATAACCGATTATGACAGCAACACGACCGCCCTTGCCAAGGTTGAAGCGGGCGGCTCTGGTTTTGACCTTGTGGTTCCTTCGGCCAACTACGTTCCGATCTTTGTTGCAAAGGGCCTATTGGCTGAGCTGGATCACTCGCGCCTTTCCAACATCGGCAACGTTGCGCCTGAATGGGTAAATGTACCTTGGGACGAGGGGCGGACCCACACCGTTCCATGGCTTTGGGGCACCACCGCTGTTGCCGTGAATACGGCTGATTATAGTGGTGATATTAACACCTCTGACATCTTCCTTGACCCGCCTGCCGAACTGATTGGCAAGGTCAACGTGGTTCCCGAAATGAGCGACGTTATGGCGCTTGCGATCTTTAACGTTGGCGGCGAAGCTTGCACCGAAGATCTCGACGTGCTGCGTAAGGTTCGTGACAAATTGATGGCGGCAAAACCGTCATGGTTGTCGATGGATTATGGCACCACAGACAAGCTTTCGTCGGGTGATTACGCCGCTTCCGTGAACTGGAACGGGTCCACAATGCGCGCGCGCCTGAACAACCCGACCGTGGCCTATGGATACCCCGTCGAAGGCTACCCCCTTTGGATGGATTCGGTTGGCTTGCTGGCGGATGCGAAAAACGTCGACGAGGCCTATCAGTTCCTCGATTTCGTCATGATCCCCGAAAACGCAGCAATGATCTCGTCCTTTGCCCGTTATGCCAACGGGATCGCAGGGTCTGCGCCGTTCATGCCCGAAGAGATGAAAACCGCACCAGAAATCGTTGTGCCCGCAGAGTTTGTCTCCGCAGGGAAATTCCTGCCAACCTGCCCACAAAGCGCGACTGAACTTTATACCGCTATTTGGACCGAACTGGTCAAATAAGCAAATGTGGCGGGGCCTGTTTCGGGCCCCGCCCCCCCTAAACGCAAAAGCGATTTCAAGCGTCGGCAAATCCTTCGAGTACGTTGACTGTATTCAAACCGACCATCTCAACCGCATACCCCCCCTCCATACAAAACACGGTAGGCAGTTTCATCCGCCCAATGCGACGGCCCGCATCGGTGAAATCATCGCTCTCCAGTCGAAAGAAGCTGATTGGGTCATCCTTATAGGCATCCACGCCCAGCGACACGACAAGTACTTCCGCGCCCCATGCGCTGATCTTGGCAATCGCCTCATCAAGCGCCGCAGACCATTGGCTATAGCCTGTCCCAGATAGCATCGGGTAGTTGAAATTATATCCCTCGCCCTCGCCGCGCCCCTTTTCATCGGCATAGCCGATAAAATAGGGATAGGTCTGTTGTGGCGCGCCATGTAGCGAGGCGAATAACACGTCTGCGCGTTCGTAAAAAATGTCTTGCGTACCATTGCCGTGGTGAAAATCAATATCGAGTACGGCAACCCGCCCCGCACCTGAATCGCGAAACATTTGTGCCGTAACGGCCGCATTGTTGATAAAACAGAAACCGCCGTATTGGTCGGCCGTTGCATGGTGCCCAGGTGGGCGGCAAAGCGCAAACGCGGCATTTGCCCCCGCCGCAACATGACGTTGCGCGGCCTGTGCGGAGGCCACGGACGACAAGGCTGCTTTCCACGTCCCCTGTGTAATGGCGGTTTCCGAAGCATGGCAATAGTACCCAACTTTCCCGTCGATATTTTCGGGAATGCGATCCATATGCATGCCACGCGCAGGAACGTTCGCAGCAATAATCTCGCCACCCATGCCTTCCGCTTTCCATTCATCCCAAGCCGTTTCCAAGAAGGTCAGATAGCCAGAATCCAACAAAGCAGCAATCGGCGCCATATCCACCGCTTCAGGTGCAACAACATCTAAAAACTGCCGTTCCCTCAGACGGTTGAGGATGTATTCAAGCCGTGACGGTCGCTCAAACGGCGTGACAAACTGCCCACCCGACAGTTCCGCTTGCGGAAAATGGAGCCTGTGATCTTCACTATAAAATACGCGCATATGAGGTACAGCCCTTCCAAGCCGATTCAGCCAACGTCGTATTCTAGCAGGCGTAGATGTATTGCAAATCCTTCATTTCGCAAGATCAATAACTTGTTCCTCCCCCAAAGCAATTTTAATCACCAGCGGTTCTATGTGACCGTCGACAATCAACATATAACCTTTGGGCGCGAGCTGAACTTGGAACCGTCGGTGGTGAAGCCAACAATATCAATGCGGGTTGCGATCCCTTGTGCCGCCAACGCCCTGAGTACCTCTTCGATGTAGCCGTCACCGGTCTTCTCACCGCCCGTCAAAACGCCGCAAGTACCTCAGAGATCGGCGTATGGGCAGATCAATTGCGCATGCCGGCTTCCAGTGGCGCAAGATAAAGCGGTATCGCCATTCGTGTCGAACAGATCAGGATGCGCGCGCCCATTCACCCCGATCAAGGCCGACTGCCTTCTCGATAGCCCCTCGGTTGCAATGGGGATTACCTTCGGTTCGAGCGCGTTCGGTTGCTTATAGGCGCTGGTTTGCGAAATCTCGCCCCCTTCGCCAAGGATTGGTAGGCATCGTGTTCTTATTGTTGTTTGACCAATGGTTCGGCGGAACCAAACGCGATACTCGTGCAGAGACAGTTTTGCCAAAGAGCCCACGGCCCACCCCGTTTCAGAAGCCGTGAGCGTCACCATAGAAGGGACAAAACTGTCGTACCCGTCGATTGAGAACGTAAAGGGCAATGCGCAAAAACACAGGTCTGCGCCTAGGAGAACGCGGCGTTGAAGCCCCTCAATTTTCACACCAGATTAACTGCAAAAAAGGGCGGAAGCACCGAAGATCTTTTAGGGCGACCCTTCGGTTTTAATTGGCTTGGCCTGTGCCTTGGGTTGGAGTCTATAAGCTCTCGCAACTGTCGCCTGATTTTAGCGGATCATTGTCACCGTACGCCAGCTTTTCACAGGCATGCCTCTGGCCACCGCCGACGTGTGAAAGATGCCGTACATCTGATCCACGCCAACCACCATCAGGCGTAACGTCATTTCCATGACCACGCCGTCCATTGATACTGTCGTGTGGCCGATCAGGCGGGCCAGTTTCTCGACGCCGCAGCCCATCAGCGTTTCAACATCCGACGAGGTCAGCATGGGCGCCGGAGCCCCGTCGTCGGCTGCGTGTTTCTCAAAACTCCACGCTGGCTCATCTGCCCAGAGGAACGGTATAGGAGCTTGCGCTTCGGGATGTGTACCAACCAGTTGCCCTGAAGGCAGCATTTCGATCTGCATCGTGTCGGTGTCGCCGCTCGCGGGGAAAGGCATCGTCATAGGACCCGCCACATAGAACCCCGCGTGGTGCTGAATTTTCCACGTTCCGACAAACAGCGCATCGACCTTCGCCCAAGCCTCTGGAGTGCCATAACCGCAAGCCACATCAGGCGCGGCCAAAACAGGCGCCCCCCATGAAGATGCCAAAAAAAATAGAGCCGGAAAGATGCGAAATACCTTCATTTTCAAATCCAGTGCAAAAGTCAAAAAAGGGGGGCAATGTGTTCTAAATAGCATGAACATGTGGCTTTCCTATCCAAATAACTAGCCCCCGCAAGAACATAGCTTAGCAAATTTTCATAACTGGTAAGAAGTTACGACCACGACCAGAGTTTTTCCTGTTCGCCGTACGTCTTAAAATTCCGAATATTGAAGTGATGCCTCTGCCGCCAGTAGTGATTTCGCAACGGAAATCTAAGGAATGGAATCGACTAAGCTTAAGCTATCAGAAATTAGCACCTTGCCGCGGGCGAGAATGTCATTTGGCAAAGCTAACCCGTCGCCAACACATTCATTGGCCCAAAGATTTTGACGATCTGTACCACCGTAAAACATCGAAATTTGATCAGACTGCGGTGGGCTTTCGCGGGGGGTCAATAGTAATTCTGACGTCACTGGTCGCTTTGGGAACCGTCAGTTCGATCACATTTTTCTTCATCCAACCCGCCGCGCCGTCCAGTTCCCCGTCAATAAAATTAGTTGAGGGCCTGTCAGAGTTTTCTTATGTGAACGCCTTTTTCATAACGCTCCATATAAGATCCAGCTGCACCAAGTGATGCTGTGGCATTAATTTCCTGTATAAGAACCGCCAGTTTGTGTCGTGTGCGCCTGATTTCTCTCCGACGCTAAACCTATTGCAAAGCCGCAACCTTGAGCGGACTTGCAATACTATGCAATCTCGCTCAAGGTTACTTATTTGGTTAACCATTTGCGTGAAAAGCCCTAATTTACAGCCCGCTTTTCCGGGAGTTTTTAGACATCATGATCAAACACATTCTTTTAGCATCCGTTATCAGCCTGACGACGCCCCAGATTGCGGCGGCGCAGGATCAGCCCGTCAAAAAGACTTTTGCCCAGCAGATGGAGGAATCCGTTCAGCAACAGCTTGCGGACGAGGAAGCCCAACGACTTGCCCTTGAGGCCGCAAAACCAACAGCAGAAAGTATTGCCGCCGATTGCGAAGCCCAAGGCGACCTCGCTGTGCGGGGCTTAATCATGAGCCAAGATGGCTTGCCCGTGGAAGAGGCCAAAGCCGCGATCTTGGCATCGCCCGAAGGTATCGGCGCGTTGGAGCCACTGGGCGCCAGTTATTTGATTGAGATGGTTTATACTTATCTTTCCAAAAGCACGCCCGAAGCGGTGAAGGCCAGAATCGTGGAGCAATGTTTGATTAGGTAAGGGCTGTAGGCGCGATCCTTACCTTCCGCGACATATTTCCAAACCCCGTATTTTCCTCACGCACACTTTGAAAGGCCACATATGAAGCCCTCTTTTTTCCTTGCCTCCGCAATCTGCGCGTTACTTTTGACGGGAACGATCGCGCCTGCGGACGAGCCGTTGTTGCTGTTGATACCCAAAGACCAGTTGCGCACCATTTTGGAGTTCGCGCCTGACGACGGTTTGAAAATGGCCGCGTGCGATGGAAACCGCACGTTCACATGCACCTACATCTGGGGCGCGCCCGACGCAGATGACGCTCTGCGTATTGAATTGGGGGCAAAGCCTGATGGCAAAAGGCTTTATGTGATCGCGGCCCGCGCCGCGAGAGCCTCTGATTTTGATCGCGTGCTCGCAGTTTACAAAGACGCAGTTCCGGTTGCGGATTTGGGTGTCCAAGCCGTTTGGTCAGAAATGCGTGGGCAATTGTCGATTCTCACTGCCGACAACAAGGTCATTCACGTCAATACCGACATGACCCAAAGCGATGATCAGAAAACCGCCGCAATCACCATAGCCAATCTGGTGCTTGCGACTCCCTAAACGAGCATCAAATAAGCCACGGGCGCCTTGCACGACAGGACGGCAAACGCATCACGCCAAACCATTTACAGGAAATTCGCGGCGACCTCGGGACCAATTTAGCGTCAGCATAGTTACCAAGATTGCAACTCCCACAATCTCGACCCGCAAATCTGGCCAGAAGACCGCAATAACTCCCGGCACGATTAGCAACCGTTGCCATAAAACAATCGGTGCGAAAAGATACCCCTCAAGACAGGCGGCAAAGGCGGTGAGAGCAATAATCGCGAGAAAACCGCTCCAAAGAACCAATGGGATTGGTCCGCCAAGGATGATGCTTTCGTTGAACACCATGAAAAGCGGGATGAGGTACAGCCCCTTGGCAAACTTCCACGACTGTAAACTGGTCTCCATCGGTTTTGAGCCAGCAATCGCGGCCCCCGCAAAGGCCGCGAGCGCCACCGGCGGCGTGACGTTACTGTCTTGCGAATACCAGAACACCACCAGATGCGCGATCAGAAGCGGCACGCCGAATTCCGATGTCAGCGCGGGGCCGACGAGGATGATGAGCACGATGTAGGCTGCGGTTACCGGCAAACCCATACCGAGGACTAAGCTTGCGAGGAGCACGAGGATCAGCGCCAAAACGATGTTGCCACCCGAAAAGGCGATCATCATCGACGAAAATTTCAACCCAAGTCCGGTCAGCCCGACAACGCCCACAATGATCCCCGCCACCGCGCAAGCCATCGACACAGCAACCGCATTCCGCGCGCCCAATTCCATCGCCTGCGCCGTTAAGGACAGCCCACGACGACACAGTGCAACAAAGCCGTCCATGGTTGGTCGGTCGGTTGCGTAGCTCCACAACGCGCGGGCCGAAGCCGCTACGACCACCGATATAATCGCGTAAAACCCTACCCGCATCGGCGAATAACCCGACACCAGCAACCATACCAACGCCACCAGCGGAAGCATGAAATGCCATCCGTCAGCCATCACCCTGCGCACACTCGGCAGTTCTTCGGCTGTCAGGCCCTTCATGCCCTGTTTGACCGCTGCGATATGGACCAGCAGATAGACCGCGCCAAAATAAAGGAAGGCGGGGAAAATCGACACCAGCACGATATCGACATAGGGAACCTGCGTGAATTCGGACATCAGGAACGCGCCCGCGCCCATAAGGGGCGGCATGATCTGTCCACCCGTGGAGGCCGCGGCTTCGATACCGCCAGCCTGCGCGGGCCGATAGCCCAGTTTTTTCATCAATGGGATCGTGAAGGCTCCCGTGGTCACAACATTGGCGATTGCCGATCCGCTAATCGAGCCCATGCCGGCAGAGGCAATCACGGCAGCCTTGGCTGGCCCGCCCCGTTGCCGCCCCGTCGATGCATAGGCCAAATCAATGAAGAATTTGCCCGCGCCAGTCACCTCAAGGAACGCGCCAAAAAGCACGAAGACGAAAATGAACGTGGCAGCCACACCCAATGGTAGGCCGAAAATCCCCTCCGCTCCGAGGGTCAGCTGGCTTGCCAAGCGGTCCAGAGTATAGCCCCGATGGTTAAGAATACCGGGCATCCAATCGGAGAGAAACGGTAACTCGCCACGGTTGCCAGCAAAGGCATACACAATGAAGGTCGCGCCGATAATTGTCATGCCAAGGCCTACAGCACGACGCGCGCCCTCAAGCACAACCAGCGTCGTGATGACCCCGACAGTGATGTCAATCGGGCGCGAAAAAATCGAATTGGCGATAATGTCGATGTTCATCGGCAACCAAACGCCGACCAAAACTGCACAGAGTACGAGCGCGCCGTCGATAACCCAACCAAGCACGCCACGCACGCGATCTTGGCCGAAAACCGGATAGATCAGAAAGCAAAGTGCCAGAATAAATCCCAGATGGATCGGGCGCTGAAAAAAGAGACCAAGGGGCTGTAGCCCAGCGGCGTAAAGCTGAAACAGGGAGAGCAGGATGCCGACGATGGCTATCGCACGAAGCAAGAGGCGCGAGGTCGCCACAGTTGGCTGTGGCATTGGGGGGCGTTCTGCAAGATCGGTGGTCATCGTCGATTAGTTCCTTATTAAGGCAATGCGAACGCGCGCACGCGGGGCAACAGCCGAAAGCGAGACTTCAGTCCCGTCCATGTTAATTCGATGATCTACAAATCCCGCACCGGGACGTAGGATATAGGCGTTTGTGGGAACGGCCTCGTCGATATCTTCAATCCAGTAACCGCCCTGCCCGTCCGACACTTGAACGCCGCGTCCGGGGATATGGTCAAGTCCAGCGGCGAAATCCGGCAGATGAGCGCGCACCAAAACCATGCGGCCCCCGCGATTTTCATAGCAATCCGACACCTCGAACCCTTGCACCGAATGATGCCAAAGCACGCACCAGCCGGCCCCATCTGGGGCATCAAACACGGCAAGCGTTTCGCCGGTGTCCACTTGGGTCGCCGTCAGAGTATCGGCTTGGGCGACCAAAGTGTTAAACGAAAGGAGGAGAGCGCAAAGCCCCCCTCCGAACCATGATATCATGGGCGCAATTCGTCAGGAACTGTCGCGCCAATTTCCTCGAAGTAGCGGATCGCACCAGGGTGGAGTGGGATCGGCGAGGCAGACAGAGCCAGTTCAACGGTTGTCTGGTTTGCTGCGGGGTGAACCGCTTGAAGCTCTGCGATGTTTTCGAACATGGCGCTGGTGATCTGATAGGCAAGATCATCCGACATTTCCGAAGACACAACCAAGACGTTGGGCACGCCAATCACGAACGTATCCGCATCGACGCCGACATAGGTTCCGCCCTTGAGCGTGGTCACGGCAAACACCGGATTGGCGGCGTCCGCTGCGGCCAATTCTTCTGCACCAAGTTCGATCAAAACAATATCGTTCGTAGTCGCAAGGTTGAGAATTGACGAGGTTGGCGCACCAACCGACCAGAAGCCAGCGTCAATATCGCCATTGGCCAGCGCATCTGCGGTTTCGTTGAAGTTTAGGCGTTGTTCATCAATATCGTCATAAGAGATGCCGTTTGCCGTCAGAATTTGCTCGGCGTTGACCTCAGTACCGGAACCGGGGGCGCCGATGGAAATGCGCTTACCGACCATGTCCTGAAGCGAAGTAATACCGCTGTCTTTCAGGGCCACGATTTGCACCATGTTTGCGTATGCAACGCCAACTGCGCGCAGCATGGGCAGCTGTTGCCCCTCAAAGCGGCCTGTTCCAGTATAGCCCTGTAGTACCGTGTCGGCCAAAGCAAGCGCGACATCGGCATCGCCCGTAGCAATCAGGCCCATGTTCTCAACGGATGCGCCTGTAACTTCGGCGGTCGCGGCATAGCCGTCGACATGGTTGTTGATGATTTCCGCAAGGCCGCCGCCAATTGGGTAATAAACGCCACCGGTTCCACCGGTCGCGATTGAAAGCTGTTCCTGCGCGAAAGCAGGTGCGGCCATAACCAGCGTGGCAGCCGCGAGTGTCTTGATAAATTTCATAGTTTAGTCCTCCCATAGGTCCATTTTTGATTGCACCACCTTATGGGGGTGACGAGGACTTTCCAAGAGTGCTGTCAGACTAAATCGAACTCTTCTACATTAGGCCAATATTACTGCCCCAAATTGCGCGCGGATTATACATGCCCAAAGGTCACATGGTGACAGTCACTTTATTGAGCCCCACGGGAGCATCGGCGTTTTCGCCCAGATTTTGGGCCAAAACCTCAACAAAACTGTAGAATGCAGTAATCTGTATCAACGGAAGTACGAGGGGATTGGTCACTACTGGAACAGGCAGATTCATTTTTGGGCCCATAGAAGAAGAAATCGAGAACGCGGCTGCGCCTTTTTCACGCATAGCTTTGGCCGCCGCTTCAACGGAACTGCGAGAACGATCCTCAGGATCAAATAACAGAGCGGCAAATTTTTGGTCTGCGAGGACGACGGGGCCATGCAGCACCTCTGCCGAGGAAAAAACTTCAGCGTGGATGCGGCAGGCTTCCTTTAACTTCAGTGCCGCTTCGGCAGCAACGGCCAGTCCAGGACCACGGCCAACCGTGAAAACCGATCCAGCCCTTGCGAGGGCCAGTTCAGCTTTTGACCAATCGCAGGTTAGCGCGGCGCACAGTACGTCAGGAAGGCCGCGCAAGGCTTTTTCAAGGTCTTTGTCTTGTGTAAAGCCCGCAACGAAACCCAAAATCGCGAACAAACTGCTCACGAATGATTTAGTCGCCGCGACCGCCTTCTCTGGCCCTGCGAACACTGGCAACACGGTTTGCGCGCCATGCCCAAGCGGGCTGTTAATCTCATTGAGAATTGCCAATGTGCTTGCTCCGCCCTTTTTGGCGGCCTCTTGCAAAGCGACAAGGTCAGGGCTGCCACCCGATTGCGAAATGGACAGGCAGATAAAATTATCCAACTTCAGCGGGGTCTCGTAAATCGACGCGACCGAAGGGCCAATGGACGCAACAGGCAAACCCGTTTGAATCTCCATCACATATTTGAAGAACGTCGCCGCGTGATCCGAAGTACCGCGCGCGCAGGTCACAAACCCCACCGGATTAGACGCCGCAGCCTTGCGCCCAGCCTCAATGTACCCTGCGAGGCCTTCATTGATCTGACGGGCGATCACATCTGGAATTTCACGGATTTCACCGGCCATAATTGTCTCGATTGGCTTATTCATCTCACGCTACTCCGGTGATCATAGAAACGATTTCGTTCTTGTCTGTCTTGGCTGTTTCGCGGATGCCGATTTGCTCGCCCCGACGTAAAACACAAATGCGATCGGACAGGCGAAAGACCTGATCCAAGCTGTGACTGATGATGAGGATTGCGAGGTTCTTGGCTTTGAGCGCGGCGATTTGTTCTTCTACCCGCGCGGTTTCCGCCACCCCGAGCGCGGCTGTCGGCTCGTCCAACAAGATGAGTTTACTTGCCCACGCCGTCGCACGCGCAATCGCGATCCCTTGGCGTTGCCCGCCACTTAGTTCGCTGATTGTTGAGCCTGCCGATGGGATACGGACATCAAGTTCGTCGACAAGATCCTGTGACTCTCGCAACATACGCGCTTTGTCTAGGAGGCCGAAAGGGGGCTTGGTTAGCTCCCGCCCCAGAAACATATTCATATAAACGGGCTGTTGGTCGGCCAAGGCGAGGTCTTGATAGACCACTTCGATCCCCTTGGCCCGCGCGGAGCTTGCGTCGCTAAAACTTGTGGGCGTGCCGTCCAGAGAAATTTCGCCGGATGTCGGGCTGTAAACACCCGACACGATCTTAATCAGCGTGGATTTCCCCGCACCATTATCGCCAACAAGGGCCACGATCTCGCCTGCTTCAAGGTCAAGCGAGAAATCCTGAATTGCCACGACACCGCCAAAGGATTTGTGAATGTTTTTGAGGGAGAGAACTTTTGTATCGGATGCCATTAGAGAGCCCTTTCTGGCCAACCAGTGACCTCGCCGAAAATGTTTTCTATTGTCGTGACTTTGGGGGTGCCTGTTGAGATGCCAGAAACACCTACGATATTTGCGCGCGTAACGAAGGCCTGCCCCCTAAATCCGAACACGACCGTATCGCCTGTTTTTGGTTTTACGGGTCCAGTGGCGTCAATCATCCCGTAATAGTCGATGGCGGAATAATCGGGAATTTCGACACTGGCCAAGGCCTTGCGTGCGCTTGTCGGTTCCGAAGAAACGATGGCCTGAACATCATATTTCGGGAACACCGGATCAATATAAAGACCGCCGCCGAAGCAGAACGCATTGCCGCCGTGATGGTGCGAGACCTCGCTAAGATAAAGCACGGCGGGGTTTTCGGGCAAATCCTCAACCGCGTGCAGCGGCGTCGTGCCATGCAGCGCATTTCCGGGTTCACATTGGGTCGCGCCCGCCTCGGCCAGTGCGGCCAGCATCACCGTGGAATTGGTGCCAGGGGCGTTTATTTCAATGTCGGAACGCCCCGCCGCCGCCAGCGCTTCGGAAGCGCGCGCAAGAGTTGCCAAATTCGGAGTTGTTTTGACTTTGCGGCTTTCTCGATCAAACAGGAGCGCAGGAAATGTGGTAATCCCTGCAAATGCTGCCCCTTCCATCGCGTCAATTTGATCTGCGACATTACAAATATCTGAGGCGGCAAACCCACCTTCGTGGCCACGATAAAACGTATCCCCTTCTGTTTGAATACGCGCCATCAAGTTTTGCACCCGTCCTGCCTTAACCGCTGCATTTGCCGCCTCGCGGGCCTTATCTTGGCTGAACACCGTCCAATAATCGGGCTGCAATTTAGCGGCGGCAAACTCGGCGTCACGCTGTGGCACTTGCACGAGATGACCGAGGTGGCCCGTTTTGAGACCCGCCCGATGGCAGGCAACGGCACAATCCATGTCAACGGCAACGGAGCGGTCAATCCCCCCACGCATAATCGCCTCACAGAACCCCGAATGACGGCCAACCTGCTTGGTCATGGCAAATGTTTTGAGGCCCAGCGCATTGGCGGTCGCCACGAATAATCTTGCGTTGCTTTCGATTGCATCAAGATCGAGAACATAAGAGTTTGGCGGGATCGCGCCCGATTGATGCAAGGCCATCGCGGCCTCAATGAACTGCGGATTTCTTCGTAGAAGTACGTCTAGGAACATCTTTTAGGTCCTCGCTTATCGGCTGCTGTCGCGGAGAGATACCGCTACGGCAAGGAGAATAATTAGTCCTCGAACAATCATTTGATTGGAAACTTCGAGATTCATCAGGATGAGTCCGTTGTTCAGCATCCCCATCATCAGCGAGCCTACGAGCGCGCCAATGACGGAGCCTTTGCCGCCTTTGAGGGCGGTGCCGCCAACGATGACCGCCGCAATGACTGTCATCAGATCACTTTCACCAAGCGTGTATTTCGCCGCTTGCAGGCGACCCGCATAGAGCAACCCAGCCAAGCCAGCTGTCGCGCCACAAATGGTCAGAACATAGAAGCGGATGCGGGGAACTTTGATGCCGGAAACTTGGGCTGCGCGTGGATTATCACCCGTCGCCAATACATGTGCGCCAAAGCGCGTATTGCGATAGACCAGATGTCCAACACCCACGGCAATGACTGTCCAGATTACCAGTGAGGGGATCGAAAAGAGCTTGCCAGACCCGAAGATACCCGTGAATGTTTCGTTCAAAACGGGGATCGAGCGCAGATTGGTCATAGACCGCGCAATCCCCGCAAAGAGACCCATCGTCGCCAAAGTCACCAGAAAGGACGGGAGCTTAAGATAGGCCACGAGGGCGCCATTCAAAGCGCCGATGAGGATACCCGCCCCCAAGCCCGCAATCACACCGACGGCCATGCCGAAACTTTGCATCGCGACCGCTGCGGATAATGCCGACACCGCAACAATGGATCCAAAACTCAAGTCAATTTCGCCAGCGGATAAGGCAAAGACAAGGCCAATTGCCATAATCGTCGCAGGCGCGGTCTGCAGCAAAATATTCGTTAGGTTCCGTTGGGTTAGAAACCCGTCGTCATGCAGGGTAAGCGCAAAGAAAATGAAGATTGCAACAAATCCGAAGTAGACAACCATTTGCTGGAAGTCAGCGCCGTTTAGTCGGGATTTTATATGTGTCATATCAGCCTTCCAGATGAGATTTGACATTGGGTCGAAGGCACCAAACGATGATTTCGCGTGAAGTGTTGCCAGCTTAATTTCAAGCCGACTTCACTTGTGGATTCCTGTTGGGGGTATCTCGTTCGCCGCTAGGCGAAGCGGTCGACGGCCCAATAAAGACTGGGCCGCCCGTTTTATTTTAGTTTGCGCTCAGGCTTTCTGGCGCTTCGATATGCAAGGATTTCATCCAACCTTCGGCGACATTGTCGGCCGTCACAGTGACTGCTGGGGCCACGATAAACGGTGGTACGTCTTGATCCAGCAGATCAAGAATGGCCGCAGCAGCCATCACACGGCCAAGTTCATAGGCCTCATCCGCAATAATCGCAGCCACGTTCCCACCACGGACCATGTCCAATGCAATCGGCTCGGACAAATCTAGGGTGACGATTTTAGTGGTTGAATTTCCGTTGGCCCGAAGCGACGCCAAAACACCCTCGGCTGGTCCCGCCCAAGTGACATAGATACCGCCAATGTCGGGATTACGAAGCAACATTGCGTTCGCAATATCTTCTGCGCGCGCGGGATCGCTGATCCCCTGTTCGGCAATGATCGAGATATTCGGGTAGTCGTTTTCGATCGTCGCCTTAAACGCGTTATCCCGTTGATTTGTTACATAATATTCCGCATCGTGGAAAATCCAGCCAACAGTGCCTTCATTTCCCATCGCGGCGGCAAGTGCGTCTGCTGCTTGCTTGCCCATTTGGAACAAATCATCCGTTGCGATCGCCGCGTAGTCGGCGGGATGCTCATAGCCCGAAGGTAGATTGGACAAGAACACAAGTTTCACACCCTCTTCCTTGGCCTCTTGGAAGGCGGCCGCCGATGTGACGGGATCTAGGGGGAGGGACAGAATGATATCCGGCGCTTTTACGAGGGCAGTTTCGATGTCGCTCCGCTGTTTCGCGGCATCAAAACCGGCGCTTGTCGTCGCAACAACCGTAATGCCAAAGCGCGTGAATTCATCGGTCGCGCCTGCCGTTACCGCGTTTACGAAATCCGACTGGTCATGCCAGAGAAGCGCGGCCGTATACGCGCCCGCGCGGACCGCCTCTGCGCTGGTGTCTGGAACCACAATCGCCGATGACGGGGTTGCGGCCTCGCCTTGGGGACCCACTGTTTGGGCGGCGACGGGAAGTGCTGCCAGAGCAAAAGCTGCGCCAGACAGGACGTTTTTCAGTAAGTGTTTCATTGGTTTCCTCCATTTGAATTTGTTGACTCAGTTTTCGTTCCACAGAAGCGTGCGATAAAAAGTGCAAAGGCTCGGACACCCGCAAGATACTCGCTCACCGCGACGCGTTCCTCAAAAGTGTGGGCAATACTGATATCGCCAGGGGCGCAATAAACGGTTGGACAGCCGATTTCATTCACAAGGAACGGGCTTTCCGACCAGTAAGGCGCTCCGCCGATTTCAGCCGTGGCCCCCCTTACTTCTGTGACGCATTTGGCGAGAGATTTTGCTGCGGGATGGTCGGGGTCGATCTCGACGGGCGACCCGCCAAAACGGTGATCGCGCCCAGCGGGATAGGTGATATCGAAAGAGATACCGTCGTCGAACGCGACACCCTTCACGACCGCTTCAAATTGCGCTACCGCTTCGTCGAGGTTCTCGCCGGGGCGCAGTTTTCGGATCAACGAAAGCTCACATTCGCCAGGGACAGCAATATAGCCGCCGCCGTTGATTTTCGTCACCAAGATGTCGGAAGCACCGACCAAAGGATGAGTTGGACCTTGGGCAAGCTCCTCGGCATGCTGCCAAAGTGCGGTGAGAAGTTGGTGTGTTGCCTTTAGCGCGTCGACCCCGTCTTGTGGCGTTCCAAAATAGGCGGACTTCCCTGTGATCGAAATCTCCGCGATGAAAAACCCGATCTGCGCGGTGTAAACATCCAATTTTGTCGGCTCAACATAGACGGCGAAGTCGGGTTTAGCGATTTCTCCTGTGACGATGCGTTTCACCAAATCTTTTGCGCCAGCACTAACGCCCGTGTTTGGCTCGCCACTCTCCTCATCGCCGATAAATGCGAAGGAAACGGTGCCCGCCAATTGCATGCCAACAGTATCAAGGAGTCGTAAGGCCGCGAGGGCAGAACAGATGCCTGCCTTCAAGTCACAGGCACCTCGGCCCCAGATTTCGTTGTCGATAACGGGGGCGGAAAAAGGGTCTTCTTGGGGCTGCCCTTTCCAGTGTTCGGCCCAACCGCGCACATGAACAGTATCAGTGTGCCCGACGAACATAAGATTAGGGCCATCTGTGGTCCCCACCCGAGCGCCCCAAGTGTTCGGACGGTCGGGAAGGAAGTCGCCCGAAGCAGGCTTCAACCCTATCTGTGTCATCTCTGACATAAGGAAATCGACAAAATGGCCCTCATTGCCGGTGACACTTTCGCAGCCGATGGCCCCGCGAAGCAGTTCAATGTCGGTACGCGCATCTTGCCGGGCCTCAAGCTTGGCAATCAAATCAAAATCACTCATGCGACGTCCTCCTGATAGGTCTTCAGTTGCGGTGCAGGGATGATAATTTTCGCGCCCGGGAGCCCACCAGAAAATAATGCAACATGCAGCCGGGACAGCGCGATGGACGTGCCGCCAGCGAGCGCCGCGTGATTTCCAAGGGCGGAGACTTCAATCGGAATCTGTCTTGGGAAACACTTGCGAATTTCAGGTTCAATCAGCTTAGTGAATTCGTGGCGCGCGCCAATGGAACCGCCGATAACGACACATGCGGGGTCTACCACGGCGGCGATTGCCGCAATCGCCCGTCCAATATAACGTGCCGCTTGGGTCAACACTTTTTCCGCCGCGGCATCCCCAGCTAGTGCGGCATCAAACACCTCAGGGACGGATTTTTGGACGCCCGTTAATTCCAAATAGTGGCCTTTGATCGCGTTGGTTGCGGTCATGCGTTCCAGCGCGCCAACCGTCAGGCTTTCGGCTTCATATGGATCGGCACCAAAGGGCAGATACCCGATTTCGCCCGCCGCACCCGTTGCGCCACGCACCAACTGCCCGCCAATAACAAGGCCAGCACCGATGCCCGTTCCAATCGACAAAAAGACCAAGTCGTCCTTTTCTCCCTGATGCGTCATCCAGTGCTCCCCTAACGCAGCGAGGTTCACATCGTTTTCCACCAGCACCTCGATCCCGAGGCTCTCCTGCATCAAAGTCGGAAAATCGATAGCGTCGATCCCCGCAATGTTGGGCGCCATATTGATGTTGCCACTCGCCGAATCCAAAACGCCGGGAACGCCAACGACGGCAACGCGGATTTTATCGGTGCTAATGTCCAAATCCGACGCAGATTTATGAATAATTCGGCCAATCTGGGCAACGACATCCTTCCCGCCAGTCTGCACTGTGGGTTCCATGATTTCAGAAACAACCGCGCCAGAAAGATTGCAAAGCGCGACGCGAACCTTCGTCCCTCCAAGATCGACGCTGGCCACCAAGGCCGCTTCGGGAACGATTTCATAGACAACTGCCCGACGCCCGATGTTTCCCTCAGTGCGACCAACGGTTTGCACCCATCCGTCCTGCTCAAGCGAGGCAACAACTTCGGAAACCGTCTGCTTAGACAGGCCCGTCATCTTTGCGACACTCGCCCGCGAAATGGGCCCATAAGTCGTAATTGCCTGCACAACTGAACTCAAAGTCATCCTTCGCGAAATATTTGTTGGATCAATCATGGCGCACCCTATTAGTTCGTCTAGATACCGAACTAATAGGGATTCGAAATTTAAGTCAACGTTTTTTTGGATAATTTGCGGAGGGATTGACCAATTTGAACGCGTCTCTGCGAGGCTAAGACATCATTTTTCACATTGATGTCGGCCGGAAAACCAAACCTTTTCAACGTTTTTTCATAACTTTCAAACAACATCAGCGCGCATGTTGAAGCACGCTACAGTCGTTGTCACATGACTATGCGCTGTAGGTGCGGTCTTCCAACGGCAGGGAATCAAATTCGGCATTAATCATCTCAAGAAGGATCTTTTCTGCGCGATTCATGCTGCGTTTGGCGTTGGTCAGCATATGAATATCCACGGCGGGCAACGATTTAAACGGGGGAACCTGCCAAAGCAGACCTGATTCCACATCCTTGCGGGCCACATGTACTGGCAAGGTTCCAATTCCGATATTAGCGACGATCATACGGCGGACTTCTGGCAGGTTTGACGACAACCCTTTGGGATCGGCACGCATGCCCAACCGCCGTCGCAGATGCGCAACGCCAGACAGGGGACCGTCGATTTCATCGGTGTGAAAAGACACCGCATCTTCGTTTTTAAGCTCGGATGGGTCGATATCGTCGCGGCCATAGAGTCGATGCCGCGGACCACAGAACAATCCGAAATATTCACGATAGAGGTGGCGCGCCTCCAGACCCGCTGGCTGCTCATAAAACAGGCAAACGCCAAAAGTAACGCGATTTTGCTGAAGGTGGGTCATCACATCGGCGCTGCCCATGGTCGAAATTGTGTAACTCACACGCGGATAAAGCTCGTTAAATCGCGCTAAAACGGCGTCAAAATGCGGGGAAACAACGTGGCTTGCCACCGCGATACTGATCTGGCCCGTCACTTCATCATCAAGGCTGCTCATCAAATCCGGCAACTGCGAAACCGCGCCAAAAATCGAGCTGGCCTCCGCGTAAAGGACTTCGCCCAAAGGCGTAACGCTAAAATGTCGGGGCGAGCGGTTCACCAGTTTGCGCCCAACAATATCCTCGAGTCGTTTCAGTGCCGCACTGATCGTCGGCTGCTTTAAGCCCAGAAAATGTGCCGCAGGTGTGATCCCCCCCTCATCCACAACGACCATGAAAGTCCGAAGCAAATTCCAATCCAAGTTCCAAGGAAAGCGTTGTGCATTTAATTTAATCATAGAAGCCATCTATTTTAGGAATTGGAATTATCTATTTGCTCTATGCGACGGTACGGCGCAACCTGTGTTTCATAACGCCTTTCAACTGCGGCCCCTCGGGCACAGGAACAAGAGGCACAAAAACAACAGGGAGAACAGGAATGATGAATACACTGAACATTCTGCGCCGGAACGTCTTGATGGGATCAGTCGCACTGATGGGTCTAAGCTTTGCGCCGTTGGCAGCGAGCGCGGATGAACTTGCCGATATTCAAGAACGCGGTACGCTCAAGATTGCAATGAGCGGCCAGTATCCACCGTTCAACTTTGTAAACGAACAAAACGAAGTGGTTGGCTTTGACCCTGCAATCGGCACTGAAATCGCCAAGCGCATGGGGCTTGAAGTTGAGATCATTACAACCGCATGGGATGGCATCATTGGCGGCCTTCTTGCCAGCAAATACGACGCAGTCGTCGGCTCCATGTCGATCACCGAAGAGCGCGACAAAGTGATCGATTTTGTCGGTCCATATTACAGCACCAAACGGGCGATCTTTACCAAATCCGGTTCCGACATCACCAGTGTCGCAGATTTGGATGATGCGAAAGTCGGCGTAACGCTCGGCGAGACACATGAGCAATGGGCCCGCGATCAAGGCTACAACATCAACACTTACAAAGGCTTGCCAGAGTTGTTGCTTGAGTTGGACAATGGCCGTGTGGACGCCATCGTGAATGACTCTATTCCAGTTATGCTCGCTATGAAGGCCGGTCAGTATGATCTGGCAACCATCGACGATCCAGACGCCGAGCCAATTGGCGCGGGTATCGCGATCCGTGAAGGCAACCCAGACCTCGCCGCCGCTATGCAAAAAGCGCTGGACGAGATGATGGCAGATGGCACTTACCTCGCGATTGCCGAAGAATGGGTCGGCGGCGACATCCGCTAAACCCAAGACACCAACCAGCCTGCCGGTCAATTCCGGCAGGCCCCTTTCCCTGCTTCGAGGACTGCTTTCGTGACAACGACATACGGCCATTTGACGTGGGAAGACGTGCGCGATGCTGACAAGGATCGCGTGGTCATCCTCAATGTATCAGCGACTGAGGATCACGGCCCCCACATGCCGCTTGATACCGATACGGTGCTTGGTATGGCCGTGGCCGAAGGTGTCGCCAAAGCCGCGCCGGATGAGGTTTTCGTCATGCCGCCCGTGGCTTACGGCTTCAACGAACATCACAAAGATTTCCCAGGTGTCATCTGGATTCAGCCCGAAACCCTGATCGCCTTCGTTTGCGACATCACCAAATCGCTCGCCCATCACGGGTTTCGCCGTATCCTCCTGCTGAATTCCCACGGTTCCAACCATTCGGTTCTGGACCTTGCCGCGCGCAAAACGGTGATCGAAACGGGGATTATCTGTGTCTCGGCTTCCTACTGGAACCTGATGTCGGCGCGGATCAACGAGGTGCGCAAGTCCGAAATTGGCGGAATTGCCCACGCTGGTGAATTTGAGGCCGCGATGTACATGCACCTACATCCCGAGCGCGTGCATATCGAGAAATCTGTGCCGCAAAACCTGCACAACCCCGACAGTAAATTCTTCAACCTTGATCTTGCCGGAAGTGGCGGCGGGGCGATGCTGATGCGGTGGTGGTCCGAAGTGTCGCCGGACGGCACCATGGGCGACCCGACCGTCGCCGACCCCGAGACGGGCAAGCGTTTTCTGGACGCGGCGATTGAGGAAACCACAGCCTTAATCCGCGAAATCCGCGCGTTGCCCATTCTGCAACGTCAAGACCATCACTGAGTTGAAAGGCTAAAGATTTGGACATCGACCTCATCCTGCGTGTCTACCCGTTCTTCCTCGAAGCGGCGCTGGTCACGATAGAACTTTCAATCCTGACAGCCCTTCTGGGCCTCACTTGCGGAGCTTTTGGCGCGGCTGCGCGCCTGTCGCGACTGGCTGTTCTACGCTGGATCGCGGCCGCCTATGTCAGCGTTTTTCGCGGCACCCCTGCCCTCATCCAAATTTTCATCCTCTATTTTGGTGGCCCCCAGATCGGCATTCAGCTGGACTCGTTTGCTGCCGGCACCATCGCGCTGGGGGTCAACATCGGCGCCTATATGACCGAAACTATCCGTGGCGCCATCGTATCCGTCGACAAGGGCCAGACCGAGGCCGCCCGCACCTTGGGCATGAGCCGCAGCGAAACGATGCGCAAGATCATCCTTCCACAGGCCGCGCGGATGATGATCCGCCCACTGGGTGTGAACATCAACGCGCTCATCAAAGGCACCGCGCTGGTAGCCCCAATTTCGGTGATCGAGCTGACCTATACCGCGCAACGCTTCATCGGCTCCACCTACAAACCCTTCGAGATGTTCTTCCTTTCTGGCCTTCTTTATATGGTGATTATCTATGTGGTCGGTCAGGGCATCAACTGGCTCGACCGTCGGGCGCAGATCGTATGAGTAGCGTAAACACAATAACAGGAGGCCGTCATGGGGCTTGATTTTTCAGTCGTACCCAGCTATTTCGGCTTGCTCCTAATGGGGGCTGGTTGGACCGTCGCGATCACCATTTGCGCGGGCATCCTCAGCTTTGTCGGCGGCATCGTTTTTGCCGTGATCGCCCTCTACAGCCATTGGACCCTGCGCCTGCCCGTCCGCGCCTTTGTGTGGCTCTTTATGGGTACACCGCTTTTGCTGCAACTGTTCTTGATCTATTTCGGCCTGATCCAAGTCGGCATCGACCTGCCCGCTTTCTTGGCTGGGGTCATCGGGTTGGGGCTGCACTTTGCCGTCTATAATTCCGAATTGATACAGGTTTCGATCCTCGCGGTGGACAAGGGCCAATATGAAGGCGCGCGCACCCTTGGCCTGTCGCGCGGCCAGACCCTGCGCCGCGTCGTGATTCCGCAAGCGGTACACGCCGTCATCCCACCGATGGGCAACAACATGATCGCGCTTCTGAAGGACTCGGCACTGGTATCAGTGATCGGCGTTATGGAACTCACGCTTGCGGCCCAACAGGCCATCAGCCGCACCTACCGCCCGTTCGAATTCTACCTCGCAGCGGCTTTTTGCTACTACATTATTAACCTCGCGTTAGAGGCGGGATTGCGCCGCCTTGAACGCCGCATCGCCGCTTCGCGCTGAGACAGGAGAGTCCGATGACCAAACAAGCCTTCGTCACCATTAAAAACGCGGCCAAAAGCTACGGCAAACTTGAGGTGCTCAAGGATATCAACCTCACGGTTGAGCGCGGCCAGATCGTCGCCATTATCGGTCCTTCGGGGTCTGGGAAATCCACGTTGCTGCGCGCGATCAACGAACTTGATCCGCTCTCGTCGGGCGAAGTCTGGCTTGAGGATGTGCAAATCAACAAGAAGCTGCCCCATCGCCAATATGAGGCCCACGTCAATCAAGTACGCCAGAATATCGGCATGGTTTTCCAACACTTCAACCTGTTCCCGCATCTTACTGTGCGAGGCAACATCACGCTCGCTCCGCGCATGCTCAAAGGGTTGTCGGAGGATGCAGCCAACAAACTCGCCGAGGAACAATTGGCCAAGGTTGGCTTGCTGGAAAAGATAGACGAATACCCCTCACGGCTTTCTGGCGGGCAAAAACAACGCGTGGCGATTGCGCGGGCTTTGGCGATGCAACCCAAGGTGATGCTGTTTGACGAGGCGACTTCGGCGCTTGACCCTGAACTGGTCGAAGAGGTCAATCTGGTGATGAAGCAACTGGCCGAAGAGCACATGACCATGATCATCGTGACCCATGAAATGGATTTCGCGGCCTCGGTTTGTGATCGCGTGTTGTTTATGGACCAAGGGGTGGTGGTCGAAGAAGGCCCTCCCTCGGTGATCTTTAAAAACCCCGAACATGAGCGCACCCGCAATTTTCTCCGCAAACACCTTAGTCGTTGAAGGCAGGCCCCACATGAGCAATCTGTTCTATCAGACCAAAGCGCCCCGCCCCACGCTCGCCCGCGCCGAAGGCATCTATATGTGGGACACCTCCGGCAAGCGTTATATCGATGGCTCATCGGGTGCGATGGTCAGCAACATTGGGCATTCAAACCCTGCGGTTCTGGCGGCGATGCGGGCGCAAATGGACAAATCCACCTTCGGCTACAGACTGCATTTCCAAACCGACGCCAGCGAAGCATTGGCAGACAAGGTTGCGAGTCTGACCCCCAAAGGGCTGGACCGCGTTTTCTTTGTTTCGGGTGGCTCGGAGGCCGTAGAAAGCACGCTGAAACTGGCGCGCCAATATGCGCTCACTCAAGGGCAGGCGCAGCGCACAAAGGTTATTTCGCGCTATCCGAGCTATCATGGCTCCACACTTGGGGCGCTCGCGATTACGGGCTATGCGCCAATGACCGCGCCATTTGATCCGATGATGCATGCGATGCCGAAAATCCCCGCGCCCCGCGCCTATCTTGACGGGCTCGATCCTACGGATACGGCAACTGGGCTGCATTATGCCAATATGTTGGAGGCCAAAATCCTTGAGGAAGGCCCCGCGACAATTCTTGCCTTTATCGTCGAACCCATCGGCGGCGCGTCAACCGGCGCCTTGGTGCCGCCTGCAGGTTATATGCAACGCATCCGCCAGATTTGTGACCAATACGGCGTCTTGCTCATCCACGACGAAGTGATGACGGGCGGCGGGCGCACGGGGAGCTTTTTTGGCGCGGATCACTGGGACGTAACGCCCGATATCATTGCCCTCTCCAAAGGATTTGGCGCGGGATACGTGCCCCTTGGCGCGATGATCGCGCGCAATGACATCGTTGAGGCGGTGATGAATGGCGGCGGTTTCATCCACGGCTATACCTACGCCGGAAACCCTTTGGCCTGCGCCGCAGGACTGGCCGTTTTGAACGAAATCGAACTGCACAGCTTGACCGAGAATGCGGCACAAATGGGCGACGCACTTAAAACCCGCCTTGAGGCGATGATGCAACGCTATCCCGTCATTGGCGATGTGCGCGGAAAAGGGTTGCTGCTGGCGTTTGAACTGATGGCAGATCGCGCCACCAAAGAGCCCCTGCCCGCCGCATTTAATGCCCACAGCCGACTGGTAGATATCGCCTATGACAACGGATTGATCATCTATTCCCGCCGCACCCGTGGCGGTATTGCGGGCGATCATTTCCTTGTCTGCCCCCCAATGATCGTGACCGAACCGCAACTCGATGAAATTACCGATATACTGGATCAATCGATGCAACAGTTGATGGCAGAGATGCCCAATTCAGTCGATCCAACGTCATAAAGGAAAGTCCAAATGTCAAAAATCATTATCACCTGTGCCATCACGGGCTCCATCCACACGCCTTCCATGTCACCCTATCTACCGATCACCGCTGATGAAATCACCGAACATTCTATGGAAGCGGCCGAGGCAGGGGCTGCGATTTTGCACCTTCATGCCCGCGACCCAGAAGACGGGCGCCCGTCGGCACTGCCTGCACACTTCCGCCCTTTTCTGACCCGCCTCAAGCAAAACTGCGACGCGGTTTTGAACATCACGACAGGTGGCAATGCGAATATGACGCTGGATGAACGCCTCGCAGCCCCCCTTGATGCAGAACCAGAGATGTGTTCGCTCAACATGGGCTCGATGAATTTCGCGTTGTATCCCGCCGCCGCGCGGATCACCGACTGGAAGTTTGCTTGGGAAAAGCCCTTTTTGGAAGACTCCGACGATCTGGTGTTCAAAAATACGCCGCGTGACATTGCCCACGTCCTAACGGTAATGGGCCAAGAACGCGGCGCGCAGTTTGAGTTTGAATGCTATGACGTCAGCCATTTGTATATGTTGCGCCACTTTGTGGATCGCGGCTTAGTAAAAACGCCAATGTTCATCCAGTTTGTGTTCGGCGTTTTGGGCGGAATTGGTGCTGACCCCGAAAACCTGATCCATATGAAACGGATTGCCGACAAGCTGTTTGGCGACACCTATACGTTTTCAGTGCTCGCCGCTGGTCGCCACCAGATGCCGCTGATTACCATGTCTGCGGCGATGGGTGGGCATGTGCGCGTTGGCCTAGAGGACAGTCTAATGATTTCGCGCGGCAAATTGGCCAAAACCAACGCCGACCAGGTTGCCAAAATCCGGCGCATTGTTGAAGACCTTGGGCGCGAGGTCGCGACCCCAACCGAGGCGCGCGCCATGTTGGGCCTCAAGGGCAGCGACCAAACAGCGATTTAGGTTTTTCTGACCCACCAGAACAACAACAATAATTTTGGACGACTTCGGGCAAACGCCCAGAAAGGCGAGACATGAAAGCCATCTTTGACGAGCGCCAATGGAAACATGATCCAAAGCATTTCCTGCTCAACGGCAAGCTATCGCCCAACCCCGAACAACCTGAGCGGATCAAAGTTCTGCACGCAGGCGCCCAAGCCGCAGGCTGCGATTTCGAGGCCCCAAAGGACGCAGGCCTCGGCCCGATTGCGGCAATTCATTCGCCCGAATACCTGAGTTTCTTGCAAACTATCTACGACCGCTGGCAGAAGATTGACGGCGCAGGCGACGAGGTGATCCCCAAAATCCACCCCGCCAACCGCTCCGACAGCTATCCTGAGTCCGCCGAAGGTCAGTCCGGATTCCATCAGGTTGACGGCTCCTGCCCCATTGCTTCGGGAACGTGGGAGGCCGCTTATTGGTCTGCCCAATCCGCAGTGACGGGCGCCGATGCGATGCTGGGCGGTGCCCGCGCGACCTATGTGCTTTCGCGCCCCCCCGGTCACCATGCCTTTGGCGATCTCGCGGGCGGATTTTGCTTCCTCAACAACTCGGCTATCGCGGCGGAACGCTTGCGCCTTGGGGGTATGCGGCCCGCGATTTTGGATATCGATGTGCATCACGGCAATGGCACACAGGGTATTTTCTATGAGCGCAACGATGTTTTGACCGTATCAACCCACGCTGATCCCGCGCGATTTTACCCCTTCTTCTGGGGCCATGCCCACGAACGCGGCGCAGGAGTGGGTTTGGGCTACAACCTCAATATTCCCCTTGCGCGCGGCACCAATGATGACGAATTCCTAGCGGCGTTGGAAACTGCGCTGACCCGCGTGCGCGCCTTTGGGGCAGATGTGGTGGTTATCGCCCTTGGGCTGGACACCTATATTGGTGATCCCTTCAAGGGGTTCGCCGTGACGACGCCCGGATTTGCACGCATCGGCGCGGCGCTAGCGGAATTAAATCTCCCGACGCTTTTTGTTCAAGAGGGCGGCTACCTGTGCGACGAGTTGGGGCACAACCTAACGAGCATATTGAATGGATTTCAAAACAAATGACCCAGCCTGATATCATCGTCATCGGTGGCGGCATTGCCGGAGCCAGTGCGGCGGCAATGTTGGCCAAAGACGCGCGTGTTGTGTTGATTGAGGCCGAGCCACAGCTTGGCTATCATTCCACGGGGCGCTCTGCGGCGATCTTCATTCGCAACTATGGCAACGCGGTTTTGCGCGCGTTGAATGCCGCCTCCGCCCCTGTTCTGGAAACGCCGAGCGAGATGTGGGACACCTCCTTATTATCCCCACGCGGCCAAATGCTTATCGCGCAAGAGAGCGAAACCGCAGTGCTGGAGGCCTACTCCGAGGGAGCGACGGGCCTTGAACGTTTGACCGCCGCCGAGGCCGTCGCCCTTGTGCCGATCCTCAGGCCAGAGCGGATCGCAGCTGCGGTTATCGAGTGGGACGCACAGGATATTGACGTGGATCGCATGCTTCAAGGCTATGCGCGCCTGTTGCGCAACCGCGGCGGCGAAACCGTGACGGGCGCCCCCGTAACAGGCATCACCCGCAGCAAGGGCGGTTGGCAGGTGACGACCCAAAACGGCACTTGGTCTGCACCCATCGTTGTAAACGCCGCAGGCGCATGGGCAGATATCGTCGCGCGCATGGCGGGATTGGCCCCAATTGGGTTGATGCCAATGCGCCGCTCTGCGGTCTTGTTAAAAGCGCCCGACGGGCACAAAATCGACAACTGGCCCCTGTTCGCATCGGCATCCGAAAGCTGGTATGCTAAACCCGACGCGGGGTGTTTGTTTGTTTCACCAGCCGATGAAGACCCCGTAGAACCACACGACGCGTGGCCCGATGACATGGTGCTTGCCGAAGGTTTGGACCGATTTGAGCAGGCCGTCACCATTCCCATCACACGCCCTACTCATAGCTGGGCGGGCTTGCGCAACTTCGTGGCCGACCGAACCCCCGTTGTCGGCTTTGATCCCACAGCGGAGGGCTTTTTCTGGCTCGCGGGGCAAGGCGGATACGGCGTTCAAACGGCCCCCGCACTTGCTACAATTTGCGCCGCACAATGCCTAGAACTTCGGTCGCCAATGGACGATAACATCCTCGACGCCCTCTCCCCGGACCGATTCCGGACAACATAAAGGAACTATTAGAATGAGCACGATTACACGCCACCATGGCGGCCCAAGAATGAGCCAAATCGTTACCCATAACGGCACAGTTTATTTGGCTGGTCAGGTCGGAAAACCAACAGACGATGTCGCCCAACAGACAAAATCCTGTCTCGAGCAAATCGACACGCTTTTGGCTGAAGCGGGTTCCGATAAAACGCGCATGCTTCAGGTTGTCATCTGGTTGGCAGACATGTCCGATTTCGCCGCGATGAATGCGGTTTGGGATACTTGGGTGCCAGAAGGGCATACACCTGCCCGCGCCACTGGCGAAGCGAAGCTGGCTACGCCAGACCATTTGGTCGAATTCATCGTCACGGCCGCACAAAACTAAGAGCACACCCGAAGGCAATGGCGTCTCACGTGGAGGAGACGCCGTTGCCCCTAAAGTCAGGCACCCCCATCGAGCCAAATCGGATTAGACCAAGCACGCTTTCCGTTTTCATCGATAACCGTGACGCGAACCCATGGTGAATCTTTCAGGCGGCTCAATGACAGGGTTTCGCCAGTCATTTCATGACCATGCAGGGTTGCCGTTGACGTGCCTTTTCCTTGAATCACGATCGTCGCTGCCGCAGAGCAATCGACGTCAACACCACCTTCAATGAAGCGTATATCGTGAATTTCGGGCCCCGTGCTTGAATAATATGCGCCCGCCTTTAGAGATGTCAAAAGCGCTTCGGGCGTATTTTCCTCCGCCTTGACCATGACCCAGCCCCCAAAATGATCCGGTGTGTTGAAATGGGCATCATCAGCGGCAATCAGATTAAGGCGACGTCCTTGGTTCAAAAGATGTTCTAAAATCAAGAACCCCTCGCCGCGATCATTATCAACAACGCAGCCGTAATTGTAAGCTTCGACGGCATGGGCCGCCGTGATCGAGCGCGCATCGGCCTCTGACATTCCCGACCAATGCGGATGTGCAATGGCCACGAATGCGCCAGCGTCACGGGCACGTTGCGCAATGCTTGCCGCGGATTCCGACCCAGCCACCGATTGAAAGTGTGGTGCATGTGGCGGGGTAAAATCAGCGGGAAGACCGATACTCAAAAGGTGCCACAGGTTGCCGTTTTCCATCGTACCGGTGTGCATCTCTGCCCCAATAAGAGTCGTGAAGTCGGCGTTACGACACTCTGTGGTGTCCGTGATCGGATAGTCAAACAGTCCAACGAAATGGTCCGTCAAGGCGATGAAATCATAACCTTGCGCCTGATATCTTCGGCAGACCTCCTGAGGAGAAAGAATGCCGTCTGATCCGGTGGAATGGGTGTGTAAGTTCCCGCGAAGGAACCGACCGGGCGTTGTGAAAAAGCTAGTTTGCATGATTTTGGCTTTCAAAGTCTATTTGTGGTCAACGCGGATGGGAAAGGACTATCCCCCTTCAAGCGGAGGATTGAACCAAAAAATATCCGTTATTCTATCGGTGCGAAAAAGGCCTCTGTGCGGTTGGTTACTTCCGCCCATAACCGGTCGCCATAGGAGAAATGCCACCACTCATCAGGATAATTCACCATTCCCGTGGCCTCCATCGCCGCAACAAGTATATCGCGGTTTTTACGGAGTTTAGACGAAACCGGCCAGTTGGTCGGAGCCACCCCCGAGAGCCCCTTCATGGCACCGCCGAATTCCAATTCTGTGCGATCCGCGCGCGCCAGTTTTACATCAACGGCCGCCCCTGCTTGATGCCCGCTGCCAAAACCATCCGGTGGAGAAACCCAACGTGCAGCCTCGGTATAGACCTGTGCATCGCTCCAGTCGGGGTTGTTTTGGGTAATGTTGGCAAGAATTGGCTTCCACAATTCCCACTGTCGGGTGCGGGTGCGGAAGGCGTCAAACACCATGAGGCACAGCCCGTCCGGCAAGGCTTCGGCGCAAGCGACGACCTTATCGCGCACAGCGCGTCTTATGCGCCAATCATCCGTTTCCAATGGATTTAGGAACAAGCGGTCCGTCTCGACAAATGTCACCAAATCAACGGGGTTTTCGCATTCAGTTACTGTGATCATATTGTTAGATCCTTTGGTCCGCATCTCAGGCGTAAAATGGCTACAAAATCTGGCTCAGAAATTGCTGTGTGCGTTCATGTTCGGGATTTTCAAAAAACGCCTCGGGGTTGTTGCGTTCGACAATGTCGCCTGCGTCCATGAAAATCACTTCGTCCGCGATTGTCCGTGCAAAGCCCATTTCATGCGTGACCACGATCATCGTCATGCCTGTATCGGCAAGGTCGACCATCACATCGAGCACCTCTTTGATCATTTCCGGATCCAACGCCGAGGTCGGTTCGTCAAACAGCATAATCTTTGGATTCATGCACAGGCTGCGGGCAATCGCGACCCGTTGCTGTTGTCCACCGGACAGTTGGCCGGGGTATTTATCTGCCTGTTCGGGAATTTTAACCCGCTCCAAATAAGTCATCGCAGTTTTGATCGCATCAGATTTGCTCATTTTGCGAGTCCAGATCGGCCCAAGGGTTAGGTTTTCCAGAATGCTCATATGCGGAAACAGGTTGAAGTTCTGGAACACCATGCCGACCTCTGTGCGGATATGTTCAAGGTTTTTCAAGTTCTTACCTAGTTTGATCCCATCAACAATGATGTCGCCCTCTTGGTGCTCTTCGAGCGCATTGATGCAACGAATTAGGGTCGATTTACCGGACCCCGAGGGGCCACAAACGACAATCCGCTCGCCCTTATGCACGGTTAAATCGATATCCTTGAGAACATGGAACGCGCCGTACCATTTATTCATCTTTGCGATTTCGATGATGACTTCGGTCGAGGCGGCAGATTCAAGGTGCGCCTGAGAAAGTTTGTTTGTCATGGGGAATTCCTTAGCTCGCGGATCAATGCTGGTCACCGGCGGAGAGTTTCGTTTCCAGATGGCGGCTATATTTTGACATCGAGAAGCACAGAACGAAGAACAACATCGCCCCAAAAATCAGGGGTTCTTTGTGAAGGCCCAGCCACGGTATGTCCTTGCTGATGGAGCGCAACATCCCAAGGATGTCGAACAATCCGATGATCGACACCAGCGTGGTGTCTTTTAACAAACTGATAAAGGTTCCAACGATATTGGGGATCATATACTTGAGCGCTTGGGGCATGATGACCAGCCCAGTTGTGCGCCAATAGCCAAGCCCGATGGTATGGGCCGCCTCGTATTGGCCGCTCGGGATCGCCTGAAGCCCAGCGCGCACGGTTTCGGCCATATAACAGGCGTTAAACAGAACAACCGCGATGATGACCTGCACCAGTTTATTCAGAACAAAACCCTCTGGCATGAACAGTGGGAACATCGTTGTGGCCATAAACAACACGGTAATCAGCGGCACAGAGCGAAAGACTTCGATGAAACCCGTGCAAAGGACACGGACCACCGTAAGTTTGCTGCGACGCCCCAGCGCGAGGAGTATCCCTCCGGGCAAGGACGAGGCGATCCCGATGCCCGCAATCACCATGGTTAGGAATAGCCCACCCCATTGGGTCCAACTGACCGTTTCAGCCGTCCATTGCATTTGCCATATAAACACCGCGACAAAGACAAGGAGGAAAATGGAAAGCAATAAATTGCGCTGGGTACGGTCTGGCGCTTTGGCCTTTCCGAGAATTTGCAACAGAAACTCTTTTAGGGAGGCGCGTGTCGTTATCCCTATGAGCATGTTTGAAGTATTCGCGATCAGCGCAACGATAGCGCCACTCACCATGAGCTGGGTCAACAGGCCTTTTTCGCCGCCCGCAAACAAGTAGCCCGCTAGGAAAGGGTAAAACACAACCACTCCGGCGCCGATCAAGACTTTGCCTTTGACACGGCTCATCCACAACGGGGCCATCCACAGGACAAGCAAAACTGCTCCGAGATTGATCCGCCAAATCTGTTCCCGCGGGTAGCGACCGTAAAAGATGTTGTCGAACCAGTCGATAACTCCGGCCCAGCAAGCGCCTGTAAGGCTATTTTCAAAGCACTCGCGCCGACTGTCTGCGATAAATGTCGCGTCCGTCACGCCCCACGTCCAGAGGCCCGTGACCGTGATGTAAACAAGGTAGGCCGTGACCACAGTCAGAATCGCATTGAACCAAGAACTGAACAGGTTTTTGTGCATCCAGCCGATTATTGAGCGTTCGGCAAGAGGGGCGGCTCTGTCTGGCGTTTTTGTTGGGGTAATTATAGCCATATCAACGTTCCACCAGCTGTACACGTTTGTTGTAGATGTTCAGAAGACCGGAAATCGACAGGCTGATGACCATATAGAACGCCATCGTCATCCCGACCAATTCCACGGCATGGCCAATCTGGTTCAGCGTGGTCTGCATAAAGAGGGAAACGATATCGGCATAGCCAATGGCGATGGCCAACGACGAATTTTTCACCGTGGTCATCCATTGCGAAATCATGGGCGGTACAATTGCAGGCATTGCTTGTGGGATGACAACCATGGCCATAACCCGACCAGGTTTTAGGCCAATCGAAAGGGCCGCTTCCTTCTGCCCCTTACTCACTGACAAGATACCGGCCCTTACGGCCTCGGCTATTTGCGCCGCGTGATAAATGCTCAGCGACACAATCAACGCGAGAAAGGCGGGAGGCAAGCTGGTTCCGCCCGCAAAATTGAAGCCCTGAAGCGTTGGCATATCCCAGCTAAGTGGTCTGCCCGTAAGGATAAAAACGGCACTCGGCAGCAAAACCAACAATCCAAGCGAAGGAATAAGCGTTTTGGTTTGCTTGCCGCTGCTCTCCTGCAATTTGTGCGCACGACGTCGCAATATATATACGCCCGCAAGCGCGACGCCGAGTGCAACAAGGGTCATCCAGAACAGCCCGCCCATAATAGGCGTCGCCATATAAAGCCCACGATTGTTCAGGAGCAGCATCTTGGCACCCAATGAAAGGTCAATCGTCATCTTGACTGCGGGCAAAACAGCAAACACGCCAATATACCAAAATACGATTTGGATCAGCAGCGGCGTGTTACGGAAGATTTCAACGAATGACAGGGCGACCTTTGACACCAGCCAGTTGTTTGACAGCCGCAAAACGCCCACCAAAAACCCCAAAGCTGTACTGAAAATGATTGCCATAAAGGATACGAGCAAGGTATTGAGCGCCCCGATCACAAAGATCCGACCGTAAGTGCCCTTGCCGGGCGTATAATCTATCAGTTTGAAATCAATATCAAAACCGGCCGACGTGTTCAAAAAACCAAAGCCCGTGCTCATGCCGCGCGCTTGAAGGTTTTGGGAGGTGTTCGTGACCAGATACCACATCAACAAGCCAAACAACCCAGCGGTAATAAGTTGGTAGAATACCGAACGAACGCGTGCGTCGTGGAAAAAGTCGAAGGTCTCTTTCGGCTTAGCGCGCTTTAAACCCGTCTTTGGTGCGGCGTTATTCATGTGTGTCCCCGTTGCGGTATCTGCAATCGTTTTTGGTAGAAGTGGGTATGGAAGAAGGAGGGGACGCCGATGAAATCCACCGGCGTCCCCCTCTATTTATTAGCGCATGGGGGGCGAATACATTAACCCGCCATCCGTCCAAAGCGCGTTCAGCGTACCGGCACGGTCGATCCCGATGCCCAGCTCGCCGCCGCCCATGTAGGCCTCATAAAGTTCGCCGTAATTGCCGACCTGTTTGATGATGTTGTAAGCCCAATCAGGTTCTAGTCCCAACCCTTCGTTCAGGTTGCCTTCGGCTCCCAGCATGCGAAGAACATTTGGGTCTGTCGACGTGGCCAGCATCTCATCGACGTTAGCTTGGGTAATGCCCAATTCTTCGGCGTTGATCAGCGCGAAAACGCTCCAGCGCACGATATCGGCCCATTGGTTGTCGCCATGACGTACCGCAGGCGCAAGCGGTTCTTTTGACAGGGTCTCAGGCAGGATCATGTGATCGGAAGGCACCGGAAAGGACGCGATATTTCCGGCCATCGAGGATTTGTCGCCCGTCACCGCATCACAGCCACCATTCAGATAGGTATCGTCGCGAACGTTGAAGTCTTCAAAGGTAACATTTGAAATGCCAAGATCGTTGGTGCGGCTGAAGTCCGTTAAATTCAACTCGTTAGTGGTACCGGTGGTCACGCAAACCTTGGCGCCTTTCAGCTCCAGCGCACTGGTAATGCCGCTATCGCGACGAACGGTAAAGCCCTGTCCATCATAGAAGTTGGGCGGCAGAAAATCGATGCCCAACTGGGTGTCACGGGACAGCGTCCATGTGGCGGTACGCGACAACATATCGCTTTCGCCATTTGCCAATGCAGTAAACCGCGCTTGGCTCGACACCGACTGGATTTCCACTTTTGTGGCATCGCCGAATACGGCGGCAGCGACGGCTTTGCACATCGCGACGTCAAGCCCGTACCAAACGCCTTCACTGTCGAGATTGTAATATCCGGCCGACGGCGGCCCAACCTGGCAACGCAGATTTCCGCGTTCTTTGACAATTTCCAAAGTGCTCTCAGCCGAGGCAACAGAAGCGCCCATTACGGCAACTGTGCTTAGAGCTGCAAGCGTCACAATTTGAGATTTTCGTTTCATTCCGTATTCTCCGAGTTGGTTGCGTTTTGTTGGACTGTATTGGCGTTACGGCAAAGCCGTCCAATGCCGATGTCAGCGCGCCTCATGCAGGAAACGCATCGGCCTTTGATGCAATGCACAATTGGTATGAAAACGACGAAACCCGAGATGCCGCGAGACGCGCGCATTCCGCAAAACCTTGAGAAGACCCATCGAATTTAGGTAACAGAGCCTACCTGCTTCTCAAGTAAGGCCCGCCAGAACGCGGCGACTTTCGGTTCGTTGAAATCCTTGCAACGATAGATGTTGATGTCGACAATAATGTCGTCGGCAATACCTGCGGCGCGCACAAGACGCCCATTGGCCAAGTCATCTACGACCATAAAGCTGGGTATCCAAGCGACACCATAGCCCTCGACGGCCATGGCTTTTACGCTTGTCGCGATGCAGGCTTCATAGACCGTCGTGAACGTTAAATCGCCATAGTGTTTCTCAAGATGTCCCGCGACTGGCCAAAGGGAGAGCGACGACGCGGTATGAAGATAGGGGACCGGATTTGTTGGCCTGTCTGGCAGCCACCAAAGCGGCGCGCCAGTGGCATCAGGGGCGACGACTGGCACCAAGGCCTCCTGCCCCAACGTGAGCGAGGTAAACTTTTTCGGGTCGCTGTAAAACCCTGCGTTTGGGTTCTCATAGGAGATAAACAGGTCCACAACGTTTTCTTCAAGCCCCACAAGATATTGCGGAATCGTTTCAAAATCGGTGCGCACAACAAACTGATCGGTGTCAATAAACGGCTGAAGGTCTTTTAGCCACGCGGGCATGAAATACTGGGCCAGTGTGCTGAGCGTCGAAAACCGGATTTTCTGTTTCTCAAGCGATACTTTGGCCAAAATGTCTTCGCGCGAGTGATAGGCGGCGCTGACGATTGTCTGAGCGACAACAACGAAAGTTGCCCCAGCATCCGTTAGACATGCAGGCTGGCTTTTTCGGTCAACCAAGCAGGTTCCAACCCACGCCTCAAGCGCCTGAATTCTGCGGCTGAATGCTGGTTGCGAGACATTACGTTGCTCGGCTGCGATGCGAAAGTTGCCACTGGCCGCAAGTGCCAACAGATCTTCCAGCCATTTAATTTCCAAGAAATTACCTTCTTTCTGCTGGATGCTCTGCTTAACTTATAGCGTTCCCTCAAACGGACCTTAGCGCGTTTTGTACGACAAGAACATGACACACTGGCAATGCGAATTTCAATCGGTGTTGCGACCAGACCCAATGCGCGACTTGTCGATGATGAAGGCCTCAACTGCGGCAAGATCATTCTCGATCAGACTTAGGATTTCCGGATTCTGCGCTCTTTGCGTGGCCCAATCGGGCACGCTTACCGACTGCCCCGTTGCCTTATACACTGTATCAGGGAATTTGGCGGGATGCGCGGTCGCAAGGGTGACCATTGGCGTGGTCTGATCAACAGCTTGCTCTGCAACGCGCATTGCCACCGCCGTGTGCGGGTCCGCAAGGTATCCTGAGCGATTGTAAACCTCGCCCATCATTTCTAGGGTTTGGGCCTGACTGGCGGAACCTGCACTAAAAAGCTCCGTCACAAAGCGATGCGCGCTTTCAGGGAGCGCATAATCCCCGTTGTCTTTCAAATCCGACATGAGATTTTTAACAACACTCGGGTCTCGCCCAACAGCGTCAAACAAAAGGCGCTCAAAATTTGATGAAATCTGAATATCCATCGACGGCGTGATGGTAACTTCAACCTCGGCGAGTGTGTAGGAACCGCTCGCCAGCGTGCGGCTAAGGATATCGTTTTCGTTGGTCGCAATCACTAGCCGATCAATACCCAACCCCATTTGTTTTGCCACATACCCCGCAAAGATATCGCCAAAATTTCCGGTCGGAACGGTGAAGGATACATCGCGATCTGGCGCACCTAAGGCAGCGGCGGCCGTGAAATAATACACCGTCTGGGCCATGACCCGCCCCCAGTTGATCGAATTCACAGCAGACAATTGCACCGCATCCCGAAACCCGTGGTCCGCAAACATGGCTTTGACCATGCTTTGGCAGTCATCAAACGATCCGTCGATTGCGATTGCATGGGCGTTTGCAGCGCCAATGGTCGTCATTTGCCGACGCTGAACATCCGAAACCTTGCCACTCGGGAACATAAAGAATGTGTCGATCCCTTCGCAGTCTTTGAAGGCCTCAAGCGCGGCGCCACCTGTGTCGCCAGAGGTTGCGCCAACAATGGTAAGACGCCGTCCTTGCTCGGTCAAAATGTGGTCCATCAGCTTGGCCAGAATTTGCATCGCAACATCTTTAAAGGCGAGGGTCGGACCATGGAATAACTCCAGCACCCAGCTATCCGCACCGGTTTGCACCAAAGGAACCACCGCAGGATGATGAAACGTAGCATAGGCTTCATCGATCATTTTGCGCAGAAGTGCGTCTTTGATCTCCCCGTCGACAAAGGCACTGATGATGTGGAATGCAACGTCCGTATACGGCATGCCACGAAACGACCGTATTTTCTCGGCACTGAACTTCGGCCAGTGTTGGGGAACATAAAGACCACCGTCCTCGGCAAGCCCCACGAGCAAGGCCTCTTTAAACGTCAGTATTGGTGCGCTTCCGCGCGTGCTGATATAGTCCATATCCCTACCCTTTTCGGAAAATGTTAGGAGGCGGTCCAGTCGAGGACTACTTTTCCACTTGAACCTGCCTTCATGGTTTCAAAGCCGGCTCTAAACTCATCAACAGGAAAGCGATGCGTGATGACGCGGCTCACATCAAGCCCGCTTTGCAGCATCGCAATCATCTTGTGCCACGTCTCAAATATCTCACGGCCATAGACGCCCTTAATCGTGATTGCTTTGAACACGATGCGAGACCAATCGAAGGGCGCTTTGCTAGATGGAATGCCCAAAAGCGCGATGCGCCCGCCCATGACCATGGCGTCCACCATTTGGTCCAACGCGGCCTGACTTCCAGACATTTCCATCCCAACATCAAAGCCTTGGCGCATTTTTAGTCGCGCGATGACGTCCTTCAGGTCCTCAGTTGCCGCGTTCACCGGCACCACATCCGCGACCTTCTCAGCCAAGGCGAGGCGATCCGTATTTATGTCGGTAATAACGATATTGCGCGCGCCCGCATGACGGGCCACCGCTGCGGCCATGATGCCAATGGGGCCCGCGCCAGTTATCAAAACGTCTTCGCCCGACAAATCAAAAGACAGCGCCGTGTGCACTGCATTGCCTAACGGGTCGAGAATGGCACCGATATCATCGCTGATATCATCAGGAAGGGGCACAACATTGAAGGCGGGCAACCGCAGGAATTCAGCAAACGCGCCTTGCACATTCACGCCAATGCCGCGGGTACTCGGATCAAGGTGGAATTTGCCCGCCCGCGATTGGCGGCTGTTTTTACCTATCAGATGCCCCTCGCCAGAGCATCTTTGCCCAAGCTCAAGGTCCGAGACATTCTTGCCCAGTTCCACGATCTCACCGGCAAATTCATGCCCTGTAATCATGGGGACTGGCACAGTTTTTTGGGCCCATTCATCCCAATTCCAAATATGAATATCTGTACCGCAAATTCCGGTCTTTTTAATCCGGATCAGAACGTCGTCTGGGCCAATTTCAGGCACGGCGTGGCGTTCCATCCACAAGCCTTGTTCCGGCTTCGCCTTCACCAAGGCTTTCATGAGATTCGTCATGCCAATACTCCTGTCGCGCGCCCTGCCTTCTTAAAGGCCTCCAGCGCAAAATCGAGGTCGTCACGCGTTAAAGCACTGCTCATCTGTGTGCGAATGCGCGCCTGCCCTTTGGGCACGACCGGAAAAAAGAAACCAGCGACATAGACACCGTTATCGTTCAGGTGCGCCGCCATATCTTGGGCAAGCTGGGCCTCACCGAGCATCACAGGAATGATCGGGTGTGTGCCCGGAAGGAGCTCAAATCCAAGCGATGTGAGGCCTGCGCGCCAGTAATCGGCGTTTTCAAACAACTTGGCCCTGAGGTCAACCCCCTCCTCGACGATCCGCAAGGCTTCGATCCCCGCAGCAACAATCGCAGGCGGCAGCGAGTTGGAGAATAGGTAGGGGCGTGCCCGTTGCCGCAAAAGGTCAACGACCTGCTGTGGTCCCGCAATGTAACCGCCCAGTGCGCCGCCAAGCGCCTTACCAAGCGTACCGGTGAGGATGTCCACATCGACGCCGAAATGCGATGGCGTCCCAGCCCCGTCAGGCCCCATGAAGCCAGTCGAATGGCAATCATCCACCATCACCAGCGCGCCATAACGCTCAGCAAGCGTCACAATCTCGGGAAGCTTGGCAAGATAGCCATCCATGGAAAACACACCATCCGTCGCGATCATGATAAACCGAGCGCCGTCGCTTTGCGCTTGTTTAAGCTGGGTCTCTAAATCCGCCATATCGGAATTAGCGTAGCGGTAGCGTTTTGCTTTGCAGAGGCGCACCCCGTCGATGATCGAAGCATGGTTCAGGCTGTCGGATATGATCGCGTCATCGGCGGTAAGAAGAGGTTCAAACAAGCCGCCATTCGCGTCAAAACAAGCCGCGAAAAGGATGGCGTCTTCCTTGCCAAGAAACTTTGCGAGCTTCTGTTCAAGTTCACGGTGAATGTCCTGCGTGCCACAAATAAAGCGCACCGAGGCCATGCCATAGCCGTGACTATCCATCGCCGCTTTGGCTGCGGATATCAGTCGGGCATCGTCGGCTAATCCCAGATAGTTGTTGGCGCATAGGTTCACCATGCGGGTCGGGCCTTTTTCGGAATGCCCTACAGTGATGGTGCCGCTCTGGGGAGAGAGGATTTCGCGCTCGCGCTTCATCAAGCCTTCTGCTTGAATGCTTTCCAGAGTTGTGGTGATGTGGTCTAAGAATTGGCTCGTCATGTGCGCGTCTCCCTTATAGCGGATCAATATCCATTATAAGGGATGAGTTGTCAATATACCGGATTATCGAACAACACTCCAAAACTTAGGCGTTTTTTACCACCAATATTGCCCGAGACTTTTCGGGCGCGCGAATGGCGTGTTCCTTATCCGCCACGTAGCGAATTGTATCCCCTGCTGTCACGTTTTCGCTTTGATCATCCGTCGTCACTTCCAAGCATCCCTCAAGCACGGTTAGGGATTCCACACAGCCCGCTTTGTGGGGGGAGCTATCTAGACTCGCGCCCTTTTCGAAATGAATATCATATACTTCGGTGTCGCCAACATCTTCTGGCGCACTCAAAATTCGGATCAAGCAGCGCGCGGTTTTGTTGTGAATAACGGGCGTACTTTCGCCCCGCACCACATCAAGGATGGGACCGATTGTGCTACTTTTCTCATCGAGCAGTTCCGCGAAATCAACGTTCAAAGCACGCGTGAGGTTCCAAAGGCTCGCAACCGTCGGGCTGGATTCACCGCGTTCGATTTGGGACAGCATAGATCGGGATACACCAGAAAGTTTGGCCAATGCATCCAGACTCAATCCCTTCTCCTTGCGCTCATCTTTGAGACGACTCGCCAAACGGAGTGTAATTTCGTGATTTGACGACATTTTCAGAATGCCTCTCGCAATAAAGGTTTTAGACAACTCATTCGCGTGGATTACTCGCCATATTAATGCATTCTTGGGGCGAGCGAAACCTGAAGCAAGCCTCGTGTCTACTGCCCCACCCTTAAATTGTCATCCTGCCTTTACCCGTTAACCAAAGAATTGCGCCATTTTAAGCGCGTGGCTTCTGTGGGATTGACCCCACTCTGGATAAAAATGGCCGAGGAGAAAATTTCTTTAAATGATGCGCCAAGCAAAAACGCCAAGTGCTGGCAAGGCGCATTCAGGTTTCGGTCCGCCAACCATCCATGTGAGTTATTCGCTCACATCACGCCAAAAGTCTCGAAGGCTTCACTGGTCGACATGCCCTGTCGAATGGCCTTTGCCACTTCATTTTCGGTAGAGACTTTTTCCAATGCGGCGGCGATGGCCTCATCTTCAACTTGCGCAGGAATAATGATGACCCCTTCATCATCCGCAACGATCAGATCACCGGAATGGACAAGAACGCCCTCGATGGAAATCGGAACACGATAGTCGACGACTTTCCCGCGCACACCTTGATCCTGAGCGTAGGAACCACGCGAGAATACCGAAAATTCCAGATTTTTAATTTCATCACAATCTCTGATGAAGCCATTCAAAATCGCGCCCGCGGCCTTAAGATAAGTTGCACGTGTCGACATTAATCCGCCCCAAAGCGCGTAGTCAAAGGAAGCGCCCGTTGCAATGTAAATTTCGCCCTCTTTGAGATCATCCAAAGCTTCGAACAAAAGGCCAAAAGGTCGGTCGGATAATGGTCCACGGCCTGAGCCTGCTGGATAGTCGGCCTCCAGCACAGTCATCGCGCGTCCAATGAGTTTTTTACCCGGAACGAGGGGTTTGATCGGCTGTGGCAGGAATTGATTTCTATAGCCCAGAACATCCAAAACGTCGCCGATAACCGCGGTGAACAACCGATCTTCAATTTCTTTAAACTTTTTAAAATCACTCATTTCAAACTCCAAAACTAAAAACCTGTCGCGCCGCCGCCATCCACTAGGATAACTTGGCCCGTAACATATTTGGCGGCCGCCGAGGCAAGAAAGGCACATGACCAACCGATATCTTCAGGATCGCCAAGCTTGCCCATTGGGATACGGCTCAGGATCTTGGTTTGGCGGGCGGCATCGCCACTGGTCGCCGCCCTGTAAAGCTCTGTGTCGATCCATCCGGGAGCGACCCCGTTCACGCGAATTCCACGGCCCGCAAATTCAGCGGATAATGCCCGAACGACGCCATTAATCGCGGTTTTTGAAATCGTATAGCCCGACACCATCGGCTGGCCGATATAGGCCGTCATGGAGGAGGTAAACAGGATTGACCCCTCCCGCCCCTCCGCCAACATTTGCTTGATAATGGCGCGGGTAAGTTCTAGCGCGCCGCGCACATGGACGTCGAACACGCTGTCAAAATCCTCCAGAGAGGACTCCTCAAACGGCTTTTTTACCGTATTTCCCGCATTATTCACCAAAATATCGACGGGGCCAAAGCGGGTTGCGAGAGTTTGTGCGAAGGCAGCAATCGTGTCAGTTTTCTCCAAGTCCAGAGGCAGGGAGCAGCATCCGTGCCCTATGTCTTTGCAAGCGGATTCAAGAACCTCCGCGCGGCGTCCAGCGATAATGACCTTTGCGCCAGCCTGTGCGAGGCAGGTGGCGATCGCCTTACCAAGCCCCGTGCCGCCGCCCGTGACCAACGCAGTTCGTCCTTTGAGGCTATAAATTCTCTCGAGCGAACTGGTGCCGGTCATTTTAGCCCTCTGCCAGATTAATCATTACTTTGAAGGTCTTGTTGCGATTGGCTTCCCAGTACTCAAAAGCCAGATCGGCCTCTGCCCATGCGAATACGCGCGAAATCAAACTTGAGGCCAGTTCCTCTTGACCAGAGATAAAGGCGATAACAGCGTCAAAATCCGTGCGCGTGGCGTTGCGGGAGCCAAGGATGTCGAGCTCTTTGAGGTTGAACAAGGATGTGTTGTAGCTGACTTCTGATTTGGCATAGCCGACATAGACAACGCGCCCAGAGAAACAGACCAAATCAATCGCCGCGCGGAAAGTTTCGGGAAGCCCCACGGCCTCGACCACGACATCCGCTCCGTTGCCATTTGTTAGCGTGGCTAGGGCTTTTTCCAGATCTTCTTTCGTGGGGTTGATCACGTGATCGACGCCGAGCTTAAGAAGGGGTGCATGTTTTTCTTCGCTCACTTCAACAGCAATAACCCGTGCGCCGCGCGCCTTTGCGCCGAGCATTGCGCCAACGCCTATCATTCCACCGCCCAACACAACGACAGTATCCTTGGCGCTTACTCGACCACGGGCCACGGCATGAAAGCCAACAGACAGCGGCTCAACCAGTGCGAGATGTGCAGGTATCAATTGGTCATTTCGGATCAAACGGTCGTGGTGGACCACAATGCTGGTCGACATCCCGCCGTCTTTTTGAACCCCAAGTGTTTCGTTATATTTGCACGCGTTTTCGCGGCCATTCAGGCAGGAAGAGCATTTACCACAGGTCGAATACGGAATGACAATGACCGATGCGCCGTTGGAAAATTCGACGGGAACCTCACTGCCTGCGGAGCGAATAACACCGCCAATTTCGTGACCCGGGATTCTGGGTAATTTTGACAGAGGGTTGGTGCCACGAAATGTGTTCAAATCGCTCCCACACAGCCCCACATGCTTAACATCAATCAGCACTTCATCCGCTTTGGGTTGGGGCGCGTCGATTTCACGAAACCCGGCCTGTCCAATTTTTTCGATTACCAAAGCTCTCATGACGTGACCTAATTCCCAATGACTTAAAATGGAGTGGGCGCCCAAAATCCTTCTGGGCGCCCGATTTTCAGAGTTATTTAAATTCTGCAACGTTGTCGGACGTGATCAAAATTCCGTCGATTGGCGTAAACGCTGGAACTTCTTCGCCTTTGATCAGACCAATAACATTGGCAACAGCTTCAGCGCCCATCCGGACGTTGTCTTGCTTGATAGTAGCGCTTTGCTCGTTGGCTTCGATGGAGGCCAAGTTGGCAGGGTTGCCGTCAAATCCAACGATGACCAGATCGTCCAATTTTCCAAGCTCGTTTGCTGCGGAAACCGCGGCAAGTGCGCCTGGGTCCCATGCGCCGAAAATCGCACGGATATCTGGGTTGGATTGCAAGAAGTTGATTGTGGTTTCATACGCACAAGCGTCCTGCCAATCGCAGATTTGGAAGATAACTTCGTGGCCCGCAGCTTCGGCAGCCGTAAGAACACCGTCGCGACGTGCGTTACCAGTTTGGTGCCCCGCTGAACCGCCAAGGATCAAAACAGACCCTTCACCAATATTGTTAACGATATATTCACCGGCAATTCCAGCCGCTGCCAAGTTGTCCGTTTGAACGAGGCTCTTAACGTGCTCATGCTCAATTCCGGTATCAACAGCAACGACGGGAATGCCTTTTTTCGCAGCCATATCAAGGGATGCATCAAAGGCGCGGTTATCAACTGCACCAATAATGATACCGTCGACGCCCATATTGATAGCGCGATCTACGGCGTCTTTTTGAGCTGCGGCATCGGGGGAAGAGGCTGTCATGTCGATCAGCTCAACGCCCATTTCTTTTGCTGTCGCCGCTGCGGAATTCGCAACTCCGATCCAGAAGGTATTGTCCGTAGAATAGCCCGTATAGGCAATTTTAAGATCGGCAGCGATGGCCGCACTGGACATTGCCGCCGTCAGTGTTGCGGCAGTTACGAGGCCTTTTAGGGTTGTTCGTTTCATAGTTGTCCTCCGTTGGATTGAATGCCCATATCGGGCGAGATTGTGTCCAAAACCTCCTCAGCTTTGGATGCAAATTCTTGATGCCGAATTATCGCGTCTGGCGTCTCCAGACGTCCCAGTAAACGGCGAGAATGATGATGGCGCCGATGGCGATCCGCTGAACAGATGTCCCAACGCCCATGTAAGCGAGGCCCACAATGATGGTCTGCATGATCAGCATCCCGATGATGGTCTTGCCAACACCGCCGCGTCCACCAAACAGGCTGGTGCCGCCAATAACCACCGCCGCGATTGCGAATAGCTCGTAGCTTTGACCGCGGGCTGGCATCGCAAAATTGAGTTTGGACACTTCCAAGATCGCTGCGGTTGCCGCCATCAAGCCACCGATCATGTAGTAATAAATACGGCTTTTGGCGACATTCACACCAGACAGGCGGGCGACCTCTTCGTTGCCACCAATTGCAAAAGCGTGGTTTCCAAGGCGGGTTTTGGTTAGGAAAAGGCCCGTCAGAAGAGCAGCCCCAAACATGATGAACATGGGCACCGCATAGCCAGAGCCAAGCAGTTGAAACTGATCGGGGAAGCGCGACAAATCGCGTCCGCTGGCTAGAATTTCCGCAACGCCTTTATAGGCGGTAAGGCCTCCGAGTGTCACAATGAACGCGGGAACACGGGTGACGACTTGCAGGATGCCATTCAACGCCCCAAGGGCAACACCCGTCAAAAGGCCTAGGCCGACGGCAACGATGACTGGCAGGTTGTATTCCGCAAGTAGAATGCCAACAACGACGCCCACAACGGCAAAAATCGAACCAACAGACAGGTCAAGCCCGCCCGAGATCAACACAACCGTCGTGCCACACGCCAAGATCGCAAGGATTGAGGCTTGTCCGAAAATTGAGAGTAAGGTGTCGACGCTCCTAAACGGAGGCGAGAGGATAAAGAACACCATATAAATGAGCGCTAGAGCTGCAAGCACTTGCCAAATCTGCATGAATTGGTGCTTGAAGGCATCCCAATTTCCCGAATTTGCTGTTGGGGTCGTTATGGATGTTGAACTGTTTTCATTGGTCGTTGTCATATCAAGCCGCCTTCGTATCGATAGTGCCCGTAATCAATCCGACGAGCGTGTCGCCATCGACATCCTTCACATCGCGAACCGCCGAGAGTTGCCCCAGCCTGAGAACCGCAACGCGATCGCAGTAATTCAGGACATGTTGCATGTTGTGGGTGATCATGATGACCGACAATCCGTGATCTTTGAGAGACCGCACAAGGTCCATCGCCATTTTGCTTTCGCGCACACCGAGCGCCGCAGTTGGCTCATCAAGAATGGCAATCCGCTTGCCGAACATCACTGTTTTAGAAAGGGCGACGGCCTGTCTTTGCCCGCCTGAGAACGATTGCGCATCCCGATAGATGTCGGCAATCCGTATATCAAGCTTTTCAAACAAGGACCGGATTTCCGCGTCCATCGTCTTAAAATCGAGCGCGCCGAAAATCTTGCCCAGAATGTCTTTTCTAACGATTTCGCGTCCCAAAAATACGTTTTTGGTAATCGACAATTCATTCACCAGCGCGAGATCTTGATAGACGGTTTCCATACCGGCAGCTTTGGCGTCCGTGGGGCTATCGATCCGAACTTCTTTGCCGTCCAGAAAAATAGTTCCGCTTGTTTTAGCAAGCGCTCCGGTGATTGCCTTAACCAATGTTGATTTCCCGGCCCCGTTGTCCCCGACAATCGCAAGAACCTCGCCTTCGCGAAGGTCGATACTAACGTCGTCGATCGCTTTAACGCCGCCGTAATGCTTGCTGATCCCCTTGGCCTCTAGGATAATCTTTGAAATACCCGCGCTCGTCATCACTGTCCCTCCTCCACTTACACATCGAATTGTCGACCTGTTACTTATCTATAAAAAACAACCTATCCCGCTGTCAAAGGTTTTTTTTGCATATAAATACAAAACCTGCATAATGAGGGCAACGCTTTACCCATAAACTTTGCTGCCAAGAAAAATGAAATCCACCAACGCCGCTTAAACAAGAAAGACAACACAATGCTTCAATCACGACCTTTAGGCACCACCGATGTAACCGTTAGCCATATTTCCTTTGGCTGCGCCAGCATCGCCAACTTATATGCGCGTGTGACGGACAAAGCGGCGCAAGACGTGCTGTCCTACGCTTGGCAGCGAGGCATTCGTTATTTTGATACGGCCCCTCATTATGGCCGTGGTTTATCCGAAACACGCCTAGGGCAGTTCCTGCAAACTGTACCAAAAAATGAAGTCACCCTCTCGTCCAAGGTTGGTCGTGTTTTGACTCCGGGGAAGCAGAGAAGCGAAGCGGACGGGTTTGTCTCCCCCCTCCCCAACGACGTGCGGTATGACTATTCTGGTGCCGGAATTATGGAGAGTTTCGAAGGGAGCCTTGAGCGGTTGGGCGTCGATCACCTTGATATCGTTTATGTGCACGACATTGGAAAACTGACACATGGGGCCGATAATGACCGCCATATGGAGGATCTGCTTTCAACGGGCCTCCCCGCGCTGGAACGCCTCAAGGTCGCCGGTAAAATTGGGGCCTATGGGCTGGGCGTTAATGAATGTGAAGTCTGTGTGGACGTCATGAAACACCATACACTCGATGTTATCCTCCTCGCAGGCCGGTGGACTTTGCTAGACCGAAGTGCCGAAAAGGAACTCATACCGCTTTGCCAACAGGCCAACACGAGCCTTGTCCTCGGGGGGATTTTCAACTCTGGGATTCTGGCCACCGGTGCCAAGGAAGGCGCGCACTTTGACTACGCCCCTGCGTCCGAAGAAATCCTTGCGAAAACGCGCGCCCTTGAGCAAGAGTGCTTGCGTGACGGGATACCGCTGGCAACCGCTGCAATGCAATTTGGCCTCTCAAAAGACATCGTTGCAAGTGTGCTCTTAGGCACTGGCAAGGTTTCATCCCTCGCGCGCAATCTCGATGCGTTGAAACTTTAGCAGATCGGGGGCGGTGGAGTATTGGGACCGAACCTGCCCCCAAAAACCGCAGTAATTCATGCATGACCACAGGACAGCGATCGTGCCGTCGGCCCTCCACATCACAGCTAAGCGCGTTTTTTTGGACGCCGTTTTAAAACAACAAAATTGGGTTTCCCCAACGTTGTTCCCCACAGTAAACCCACAAATAAATCTGCTATTCTTGCGGTTTTATAAAACATTTATTCAATGAGGAGCGTTGGTCAATCATCGACGAACAAAAAGGAGAACACCATGTTTCGTTTCACTATGATTTGCCTCTGCGTCCTAACCCTTGCCGCCTGTGAGGCCGTCGAAGGCATTGGAGAAGACGTCGAGAACACAGGTGAAGTGACCCATGAAACTATTAACATCCCTTAGCGCCCTTCTTTTTGCAGATGCAATCCATGCAAGCGCAGCCTATGCAACTACCGATGTCGAAGCCGCAGAAGTCTGGAACGACATCGCGAGCGATCTCGAAACGGCCATTGCCAAACTCTTGGTGGATCAAATCACCAAGGAAGGGGCCACAATCTTGATCGACATTGATGAGGTTTCTTTGGCGAATAGCCTGTCGCAAATGCTTGGTGTTGCCGAAACACAGCTTAGAGGCGCCGTTGTGATCAAGGAAGATGACACCGCCTAACACGAGAGTTTCGAGTTGACGGTTACGGCGGTGCAAGCCCAAGCTCACTATCCCGAAGGCACCGTTGTCACGGTACTCAATGTTGGAAATGAAGCGTTTTACAACGCGACAATTGCTTCATTTACCGAACACAGACTGGTGCATTTCATCATGGGCCAGTAAAATCAGGCTTGTGGCGTCTTGTTCAGAAACATCCATGATCGCGCCAATATCCTTGGTGTTGAAGTCCGCGACGGTCGACAAAAGCAGGACTTCGCGGGTGTTAGCGGAGAGCCGCGAGAGGTAGACCTGGGCCTTGGCGCGCAGGTTTTTGGCAGTATCTTCAATCGGTTGCCCGATGCTTGACCAAAGTATGTGAAACACACGAAACAAGGCGGTTTTCCCCCCAAGGCGCGGCGCATCGAAAAAGGATGGATCGGCCAAAGCTGCCTCAAGGGTCGAGGCTGCATAGATGTCGCCACCGGTTTGCGATCCGGTTAACGCGCCGCAAATATGGCAAGTGCTGCCTGATCAGATCGGACATTTCCAGGGGTTTTTGGGAAGTGTTGGACATTCTTTTCCCCTGTTCTTAAACTTTTCATGGAACAAACGTCCCAGTCGTGCGTTTGTTCCAGAGTACGCGAGTTTTTTTTGCCACTTCAACATATCCAATTGGTAAGACGTGGCACTCAAAACAATCCGACCTGATCTTAAGACCAAAATCGACGAAAACCTAAGGCGGGTTTTCGAAGAGGTATCTGACGTCAGCACCTGCTGGATAGATTTGAGGATTTGAATAAGGGAGGATTTCTGGTTCATCTTATCGATTAGGAGATCGAGATGACCAAGAAACCGCAGACATCGAAAGCGGCCGCCGAAAACGGGGATGCCGCCGTGTTCAGTACAATTAGCGGCGACTTTGACGGTTGCCTTGCTCCCTCACGGGTTGATTGCCGTCCATCAAACACAAGTGTTGCAACGGGAGTTGGCCGAGGTACGCAACCTCAATCTTCACGCACGAACCACTTACTATGCCCAGTCAGAACGCGAAGCATTCATGGTGGGGCTTGGGCGCGGCAAAGGCTCTCACTGCGGCGGTTTCCGATATTATTGGCGATGCGCAGGCGTGCTCTGCCGTTTTGATGCGGAATCCCAAGGTCGGTTTTCCTTCGCCGAATATGTGCCCCCTCAGGATATGTCGAGTGCTCCAACCGATCCGAGCCTTTTGACGTTTCAAGCAGCGCGCATTTTCAGGAATTCATCGCAGAGGATGAGCAAAAACCCCGTCTAAACAGCAATGCCAAGCGAACCGGAAAGTCAGGGGTCGTTGCATCGGTTCCCGTGACGGGAACGGCGAGTGGCTATGTTACCGTTTCCATTCCCAACAGCGAACTCGATACACAGGAAGACCTTGAGGGCGGCACCAAATCGCCGCTTGAACTTTTCACCACGACCTTCAGGAAGAACCCCTGATTTTCTGTCAAAGTGGCCCTCACAACAAAATCCCAAATGCCATCATGAGCTTCGGCAAATGGCCGCGCGACGATTCTGAACTGGCAAAATCCCTTCCTGCAACGAAAGAAGAAATCGACGCGATGTTCCCAGAGACCCGCAAGTCCCTACTCGCGGATGTCGCATGGTTCCTTGCGTCCGAAAAAGCCAATGATGCGAAACCTTTGGACCCTGCCTGTCGTTTCCACAGTGGCACTGGCGCGCCTTGAGTGGCTAAATTCGATGGCGCATTTCATTGGCACGCGGCCAGCCAAGCCTTTTGCCATTATGGTGCATTACAAACCGTCACCAAGTTTTCGCACACACAAACACCGCAAAGCGAACAGAGTAAATGTCAGCGCCTAGCGACTTTCGGCCCCTACTTTCCTGGAACCCCAAAGTTATACTCGGGCTGGCTCTCATCTTGACCAGAATATAGCCCGTTATCGGCGGCCTGCCCCAGGTCAAGCACGGCCCCTTCGCTCGGGATTGCGTCGGGCGTTGTTATTCTACCCTCAACAACACTGTTTGCGCCGCCGTTGTCCTTTTTAGGGTCGCCGCCAACAGGGACTTCGGGAGCCCCAAAATGTCGAAGGGGCCAAGCACGCTCCGAGGTACTTTCATGTTGCGAACCAATCATATCCAGCAGCGAAGACAGACCTGTGGCATCAGAAATAAATCAAACTCGCTGTACTCATTGTCCGAAATTTTCCCAGCATCCATCAGAAATTGGGACCGCGTATCCACTCTTTTGGGTCTGTTCCGTTTCCTTGATAAATGCGTACCGGTATCCTTGGCGCAATAATCCACAAAGGCTTGGGTTATGGTATAGCTTGAAACGTCCATCATCGGAATTCCTAATTAGTGTAGACTTAAAGGGGAGAGGATGGGGGACTAGATCAATAAGATCAGGACCGGCTTAAGAGTCACAGAGATGACCAGGATCTGAAAGAACGACATGTCCTTCGTGGGCAGAGCTTCTTCGAGTTGATTTGGAAGCCCGGCATCCGGCCATGGAGATGAGCAAAAAAACGCCGCATTGAATGTCAATATTTTCGAGTTTACTGCCCCAAGGACAGCCTTGAGCATATTGGGTGCAACCTCAACCATGTTGTGAGTCAGCGCCGCTTCTGGCCACAACATTGCCGCTTCAGTCGCGCCCGTTTGCACCATGTGATAAAAGGTGGGCAATCCGCCTTGAACGCCCGCGGCGCCTTCAATTCCTTCGAGGCAACGAAGATTGCATCCAGAAGTCGCAACCTTTTTGCCTCCAAGATCGGCAACGGATAAAACTAGCTATCGAGAAAATTTGATATGAGCGTGAGCAACGCCTGTCGGCAAATAGACTTGATTTTCAGCTGCGAGCTCTTTTTCAAACTGCGAGAATTCCTTGGCGATTTCGTCCACGGCCTTCGCAACGATTGCAGCGTCACTTGAGACAAACGGCGTGACCACAGCAATGCCTTGGTTTGGCAAAGCGGAGGTGTGGAAAATGGCGTATTTTGTAGCAATCAACTGCAACGAAATCGGCTAGTTTCCTCCGGCAGCGCCCTCACCTAGCCTAACATTTCCGGATGACACCGAGGTTGCCTCTGATGAAAAACCGCTCATAACCAGTACCCGGTTCGCACCAATTGTGATCACCACCAACATAAACAATGCTAACAAAAATGCCTTCATCTTACGCGTCCTTGCTTTGCTGCATTTCGGCTTTTCGAACGTCTTCAACCCAAAGACTATGGTGTTCCCGCGCCCATTGTTCCTCGACTTCACCACTGCCCATAGCGTCAAAAGCACCTTCCATACCAACAGACCCGATATAGATGTGCGCAAAGATTATGGCGGTTAAAACGAGGCTCACAATTGCATGCCACAACTGGGCATATTGCATCTCTTCCTGCGGCGCCAACGGATATGGCAGCGGGTCAAATCCAAACCATCCCGTCACGCCCCAAGCGTTCAGCTTTGCAAACGTTGCCCCGAACATATGGAATTCAAACGGGAACAGCAAAGAGAGTCCCGACACCGAAATCGACGACCCCAAGACGATCACAGACCAGAATATTAGCTTTTGACCTGCGTTAAACTTCTTGGCTGGCGGGTGACCTCCGCCAAAGATACCGCCGCCTTTCTTCAGCCAGAACAGATCGGTTCGATCGGGCAAATTGTGCCCAACCCAGAAAACAAAGATAATAATAAGCGCCACGATGAACGCCCAAGAAATATTGTTATGCACCCACTTAGTGCCGATGGCGACGGTCGAGAAGGCTTCGTGGCCGAAGGTCGGTATCAACACTTTGCGCCCGAACAGCGATATCAAGCCCGTCGCGCCAAGAATAAGAAACGAACTCGCCAAAAGCCAATGGCCGAACCGCTCAACGCCACCGAAACGCGTGATCGTGCGGCCCGTTTTTTCACCTTCGATACGAATACGCCCGCGGATGAGGTAGAATAACGCCAGAAGCACCAAAGTGCCCCCAAGCAGCCCAGCGCCATAGGTCAAAAGTGGGCCTTGGCGAAACTCCAACCACCACATGCCGCCATCTTGGATCAACGTTGTTGCTGCGGGCCCGCGTGATTGGGTCTGCACATCGGCCGTGTTATACCGCAGCGCCCGCCACAGTTCCGGATCAGATTGGCCACCAAGCGTGCCAAGCGGCGCGGTGATTTGCGCGGCAGCGTCCGGATCGCCAACAGCCGAGCGGCGGAATTCGTCGTCCACTTTTTGCGCATTTTGCCGGAGGAGAATATCGTTAAGCGTCTGTGCGCCGCCCGTTTCCGCGCGCGGCGTATCAGCAGCTTGTTGCGCTACAGCCGGAGAAAGCAGACTGCACAGCAAGAAAAAAACAGCGAAAAGACGAAACATCAGAGTGGACCTTTACAGTGTCGTAAAAGAAAGGCGGTCCGTCACAGACCGCCCATTTTGCATCGCAAAGGGAGGGCGAAAATCAACCGCCCTTTAGACCGTAAGCCGTACCCCAGCCCCAAGCCCCAGCGCCAAATCCGCGCGAAACGATACGTTCGCGGTAAATGGTAGCAACGGTATCACCGTCCCCTGCGAGCAGGGCTTTGGTGGAACACATCTCGGCGCAGAGTGGCAGTTTGCCTTCTGCGATCCGATTGCGTCCATACTTGGAGAACTCGGCGGACGAGTGGTTTTCTTCCGGTCCACCGGCACAGAAAGTGCATTTGTCCATTTTGCCACGCGACCCGAAATTGCCCGCCTGTGGATATTGCGGCGCACCAAAGGGGCACGCATAGAAGCAATAGCCACACCCGATGCACAGGTCTTTGGAGTGCAGAACGATGCCGTCTTCGGTTTGGTAAAAACAATCCACAGGGCACACCGCCATGCAAGGCGCGTCCGAGCAATGCATACACGCAACCGAGATTGATCGCTCTCCCGGTTTACCGTCATTGATCGTTACCACCTTGCGGCGGTTAATGCCCCACGGAACCTCGTGCTCGTTTTTACAAGCCGTAACGCAGGCGTTACATTCGATGCACCGTTCGGCGTCGCAGAGAAATTTTGCTCTAGCCATGATCTGTCTCCCTTTATGCCGACCAGATTTTGCAAAGAGTCGCTTTGGTCTCTTGCATCTGGGTTACGCTGTCATAGCCATAGGTTTGCGCCGTGTTGGCCGACTCGCCCAATACATAGGGGTCTGCGCCTTCGGGGTATTTATCCCGCAAGTCCCTCCCCTCAAAATGGCCGCCAAAGTGGAAGGGCATGAACGCCACGCCCGTCCCCACGCGTTCTGTGACCATAGCCATAACTTTAACCTTGCCACCCTCTGGGCCTTCGACCCAGACCTGTGCGCCGTCACGCACACCAAGATCATTGGCGTCGCGTATGTTGATCTCGACGAACATGTCCTGCTGCAATTCGGCAAGCCATGGATTGGAGCGGGTTTCGTCGCCCCCACCTTCGTATTCAACCAAGCGACCGGAGGTCAGGATAATCGGATATTCTTGCGAGAAATCATTTTCCTGAATCGAGCGGTACATCGTTGGTACCCGCCAGAACTTCTTGTCCTCGTAGGTCGGATAATCGACCACGAGATCACGGCGGTTGGTATAAAGGGGTTCGCGGTGAAGGGGGACTGGATCAGGGAAAGTCCAGACCACAGCGCGGGCCTTGGCGTTCCCGAAGGGCGCACAACCATGGGCAATCGCAACCCGTTGAATGCCTCCCGACAGGTCGGTCTTCCAATTCACGCCGCCTGTTTTGGCTAGGAAGTCTGACGGAATATCGCTTTGCTGCGATGTCTCGCCCACTTCTTCAGCATTGTTAGAGCCACCATCATCCGCAGGCTCCGCCGTTAAGGGCGCCCCATCGGGATATCCGGCAACGCCGTTGATACTGGCTTTTTCGACATCGGTAAGGTCATTTTCCCATCCCAGATCACGCAGCATCTGCACCGTAAATTCGGGATAGCCGTCCTTAATCTCTGACCCTTTGGAATAAACGCCCTCGGCCAGCAGGTTATCACCTTCACGCTCCACACCAAAGCGGGCGCGGAAGGTCAGGCCGCCCTCCGCCACAGGGATCGACATGTCATACAGAATGGCCGTTCCGGGATGATTCATTTCCGGTGTGCCCCAGCAAGGCCATGGCAACCCGTAAAAATCGCCATCCGCAGGTCCGCCAATGGCGCGCAACGTCGTGCGGTCAAAGGTGTGCTGATTTTCCATGTGCATTTTCAACCGCTCGGGACTTTGCCCCGTATAACCGACGGTCCACATGCCACGATTAAACTCGCGGGTCAGGTCTTCGACATTCGGCTCACCGCCCTCGTCAATCGCGATGTTGCGGAACATCCGTTCATGGAAACCGAATTTCTCGGCAAACTTGGCGAGGATTGTGTGGTCGGGCAGCGACTCAAACAATGGGTCCATAACCTGCTCGCGCCATTGCAGTGACCGGTTCGACGCCGTGACAGAACCGCGAGTTTCGAACTGTGTTGCGGCGGGGAGAAGGTAAACCCCATCTGTGCGATCCTGCATCACAGCAGAAACCGTCGGATAAGGATCGATCACAACGAGCATCTCGAGGCGCTCCATCGCGGTTTTCATCTCTTTCATGCGGGTCTGCGAGTTTGGTGCATGGCCCCAAAGAACCATGGCGCGGGTATTATCGGGCTGATCAAGGTTGGCCTTATCCTCTAGCACCCCGTCAATCCAACGGCTGACCGGAATCCCGGTCAGATTCATCATCTTGGTATCGCCAAAGCTCGCATCGGAAAATTGCCCCTTGAGCCAGTCAAGATCTTCGTCCCATACACGCGCCCAATGCGCCCAAGAGCCGTCGGACAGGCCGTAATATCCCGGCAAAGTATCGGCTAGGACGCCAAGGTCGGTGGCGCCTTGCACGTTGTCATGGCCACGGAAAATATTAGTTCCCCCGCCTGCGACACCCATATTTCCAAGCGCCAGTTGCAGGATGCAATAAGCGCGGGTGTTGTTATTCCCGTTGCTGTGCTGGGTGCCACCCATGCACCAGATCACAGTGCCGGGACGGTTGTTCGCCAGTGTACGCGCCACGCGCTCTAACTGTTCCCCAGGCGCGCCGGTGACTCGTTCTACTTCTTCTGGGTTCCATTGCTTCACTTCATCGCGGATCTGGTCCATGCCCCAAACACGGGTGCGGATAAACTCGGTATCTTCCCATTTGTTCTCAAAGATATGCCACAGAATGCCCCACACCAACGCCACGTCCGAACCGGGACGGAAGCGCACGTATTCGTCGGCATGTGCCGCCGTGCGGGTAAAGCGCGGATCGCAAACGATCAGTGGCGCGTTGTTTTCTTCTTTGGCTTTTAGCAAATGCAGCAAGGAAACCGGATGGGCCTCGGCGGGGTTTGCACCAATGAGGAAAATCGCTTTGGAATTGTGAATGTCGTTGTAGCTGTTGGTCATGGCGCCATAGCCCCATGTATTCGCCACACCCGCCACAGTGGTCGAGTGGCAAATCCGCGCCTGATGGTCGACGTTATTAGTGCCCCAATAAGCGGCAAATTTGCGGAACAAATAGGCCTGCTCGTTGCTGTGCTTCGCAGAGCCTAGCCAATAAACCGAATCCGGTCCGCTTTCTTCGCGGATTTTCATCATGCCATCGCCGATCTCGTTGATCGCAGTTTCCCAACTTATTTTTACCCATTCGCCGTTTTCTTTTTTCATCGGGTATTTCAAACGACGCTCACCATGGGCATGTTCGCGCACCGAAGCACCCTTGGCGCAATGCGCCCCCAAGTTGAACGGGCTGTCAAAGCCGGGTTCCTGCCCCGTCCAGACGCCATTATCAACCTCGGCAATAACCGTGCATCCAACCGAGCAATGGGTGCAAATGGATTTTTTGATCTCGACCGTGCGGTCCAAGGCAGTTTGCGCGGTGGCTTTTGAAACAGTTCCGCCAGTTGCGGCAACAGCGGCAAGTCCGCCGATCACAAGTCCCGAGCCGCGCAAAAACGAGCGGCGGTCAACGGAGGTGGATTTGGCCTGTGCCACTGCGGGTCGTGCCGACCCGCGTGCAATGCCATTGGTCTTTCTTCTGAGCATGGTCGTTCTCCCTACTACTGCGTTGCCTCAGCCTTGGTAGCCATAAAATTTCGGTGCCCTGACACAGTAAGTCGGGGCGAGGTATCTTAGAAACGGGTGCTTTCAAGATAAGCACGCGTATGTTCTGTGTCTTGCATCACGTCCGATGACAGGTCGACCGGCGCAGGAGCTGCAGCCTCTGCTTGGGTACCCGCGGCAACCGCCACCACTCCTGGAACGGCGGCACTTGCTACCTTCAGAAAATTCCGGCGGGTTGTCTCTGCTTTTGTATCAGCCATAAAATGTTTCCTTCTCCCGTTGTCTTCGATGTTGCGTATGAGGGGACAGGCGTTCAGCCTATCATCATCCTAAACGCTTCCCGCTCAATTTTCAGGAATTCTGCGCCAACGGCCCCGACAGAAGCGTAAAGAACCGATGTCTTTGCCCCCTGTAGATCCGTATAAAAATGTGTGGCCCATGGACCAATGTGTTTGTTAAAGAAATCCTTCTGCTGCTCCAAAGGAGCCACATCGCCAAAGCGCCCAACGATCATACCGCCCATCATTTCCATCAACGACGCGATGCTGTCTTCCGGCTCAAACGTATCCTGTGAGCGCGTGATTCCCTGTGCGGCCATGTCAGCGCGCAGATTGGCGAGCGGCTTTTCGTTCAGAAATCCGGTCATATAGTAGCTGGCATAGGGCAAGAGTTCGCCCCGTCCCAAACCGATAAAAAGGGCGTTATACTCGCTCAGTGCGGATTTGGGTTTGGTGACTTTTGCGACCCGTGCAAGGCCACTGATCGCCTGCCCTAATGGTGAGGAATCCCCCGTCAAACCGGCAGTTTGCGCCAACAATAGCTCATCCGGTGGCCCAGCAAGCAAAACGCCGAGATAGTTGTAAAGGTCCGCGCGCAGACGATCTTCTTCGGCAATTTTGACTTGTGCTTGAACCGCTGTCATGCGTCGCTCCCGTCGAAACTAAAAACCATTCTGCGTGGTGGTGAAAACTCTGGTTCTTCAACATCTTCCGCCAAAACATCCGTCCCAGCGTCAGCCACCAAATCCTCTTGCTGTATATCTTCGGCCAAAATTTCCACTTTGTCGAGGGTGGTCTGCTCAGAGGCTTCAACTTCGTCCGGCTTCGCCATCTCGAGAACATGCGAAAGTAAGCCTTTGCCCACTTGATAACTCGTGGTGATCGGCGCATTGCCAAAACTGCCCGTCAGATAATCATCATCGTAATCATTAAGCCCGTCCACACAGGCCAAAACCGGATTGCTCCGCCACAACTTGCGCAGGGCACGTTTGCGCAGATGCTCAGGTACGGCCTGCGCCATAAACGCGGCAAAATCATCGCCTAACTTCAGCGTTTCTGGATCAGGCAGGTCCAGCTCTTGCAGAATCTCCTCGTCACTTTTCTCCGCAAGGGTTTGCTGATACGCGGCTTCCTGCGCGGCTTTTTCGGCATCGGCGATGGCGATTTCTTCGGCTTTGACCGCAGCGCGGCGCTGGCCCCAGAAGGTTGGTGTGCGTGTCATTTCATCCCTGCCTTGCGACCCCGAGGCGCGCGATACACATCGCTGTCCTGCGAAATCCGCGGATCACCGATACCATCCTCCTTTTCGTCTTCGCGCCAGTCTCGACGCTTGCGTTTGACAAAAGCTTCTTCCTCGTGGTGGCTATTTACGAAATCCGCGACCCAAGCCAACATACCCTCTGGCATCACAATTTTTTCGACTTGGACCTCAGCTGAGTCGCAATAATCCTGCGCTTCATAAGGCGAAGCGGTCGCTAACATCACCTTCCACGGTAAATCCGGCAAAGTGGTATCTGGACTCAGGACAACATAGATAGACGGCGCGCGGGTCTGTAATTCGTGCACATAGGCTTCGGTATCGGAAACATATAAATTGAGCGGTACCGTCCCCGCATGAAACTCTGTCACGTCCCCCTCTTGGCGCAAAACCGTCCATTCCGCAGGCCCAGCACCGGGCAAAACACCAACCGCACGCCATGCCCACTTCGCCCAGCGGGTCACGCCGGGTGATTTACGGATCACAACCCCAAGCGGGATGGATTGAGAATTAGGAAAGACGAACGACAAGCTGGCTCCTCCGCTGGCTGGACAACATCATTGTTTAACCACAGTATACTGAATTATTGAAATAATTTAAAGATGGCATCTTCATCGTTTCGCTTCTCGGTCCGATTTCTCTGTCAATTATGGGGTCCAAAGTAGAATTCGGATCAGAATTGTGACGGAGCCTCTTTCATCCACTGCCGTTCCAATCTACCGTTGCAAGCTTAAGGGGGCAAAATGAAAAAAACACTGCTGATCTGTGATTGCCTTGGCACACAAACTATTGATGCATCTGCCTTAAGTACGGCAACAGGGCTGGAATGTTCGCGGATGCATACATCGCTCTGCCAATCCCAGCTCGACCTCGCGGCCAAAGCCATCAAAACCGGAGACGTGGTGATTGCCTGCCAGCAAGAAGCCCCCCGTTTCGCCGCGCTTGCTGAAGATCTTGACGCGCCCGTTCCCGCGTTCGTTGATATCCGCGACCGCGCGGGCTGGACGTCCGACCTTGGCGACACCTCTGCCAAGATGGCGGCATTGGTGGCGGACGCCCTTTTACCGCAACCATCCCCTAAAACGGTGGATGTTGTATCCGAAGGGATCTGCCTGATTATCGGAGCACCAGAGGTTGCGTTTGCTGCCGCAGAGAAGCTCGCGGATATTTTGACAGTCACCGTATTAGTAGCCGAAGCTTCAGATATGCCCGTGACGGACACCTATGACGCCCACGTTGGGAAATTGCGCCATGCGAAGGGAACACTCGGGCAATTCCGCGTTTCGATTGACGGGTTCCAACAGGTTTTGCCAGGTGGCCGTGGCGCCCCTTTACTGACAGAACCGCGCGATGGCGCGCAATCTGAATGTGATCTAATTCTCGACCTAACGGGCGACACCCCGCTGTTTTCGGCCCATGAAAAGCGCGACGGATATGTCCGCGCCGACCCCGCAAGCCTTCCTGCTGTGGCCGATGCCATCCTCGCCACCAGCCATATGATCGGCACCTTTGAAAAACCGCTGCATATCCGGCTAGAGACTTCGCTCTGCGCCCATTCGCGCGCGCAAAAGCCTGCCTGCTCGAACTGTCTAAATGTATGTCCCACGGGTGCGATCCTCTCGGCGGGAGAGCATGTAAGCATCGACCCAATGATTTGCGCAGGGTGTGGCGCGTGTTCTGCGGTCTGCCCTTCGGGCGCGATCAGCTATGATACGCCGCCAGTTGATTTCGTCTTCCGCCGCGTCGGCACGTTGGCTTCGGCCTATCGCAAGGCGGGCGGCACAGACGGCGTGCTGCTGATACATGACGCCCACGGGGCCGAAATGATCCGATTGGCCGCGCGGTTTGGCAACGGCCTGCCCGCACAGGTCATTCCCATGGAGATCGACGCCCTTGCCATGTTCGGCCACGCCGAGATGCTTGCCGCTCTGGCCAGCGGCTTTGCGGGTGTCGACATTTTGCTTGCTCCAAAAAGCGACCGCGCCGTGCTAGCGGCCCAATCTGAACTGGCCATGGCCATGGGCGCGGGAGACTCGCTGCGACTGCTTGATATTGCCGATCCCGACGAATTGTCCGAGCAACTTCATGATCGCGCGGCGACACCTATACGTGTGGAAAACCCCATCCTTGCCCAAGGGTCGCGACGCCAAATTACCCGCCTCGCAGCCAAAGCCCTCATGGTTGACGTCCAAGTCGCCCCCCTGCCCGAGCACGCACCTTACGGCGCGGTGATCGTCGACACGGATGCCTGCACCCTCTGCTTGGCCTGTGTTTCACTGTGCCCCTCTGGCGCATTGGTCGACAACCCCGATATGCCGCAACTGCGTTTTCAGGAGGATGCCTGCTTGCAATGCGGGCTGTGCACCAATGTTTGCCCCGAAAAGGCCATCACCCTGCAACCGCAAATCAACCTCACCGACACGGCCCTAGCGCAAGTGGTGCTGAACGAGGAAGAGCCTTTCGCCTGTGTTGAATGCGGCAACCTTTTTGGTGTCAAATCCACCGTCGAAAAGATAATGGAAAAACTTGCTGGAAACCACGCAATGTTCGCCAATCCCGCGACCGCGCGAATGATCCAAATGTGCGACAATTGCCGCGTTCAAGCCCAATTCCATTCTCAAGACAATCCCTTCGCGGGCAAAGAACGCCCACGTGTACGCACGACGGACGACTACCTGTCAAAACGCAAAGATCACTAAATCCGAATAGGAGACGAAAATGAGCGAAGATCTCAACATGTCCATGCGTAAATTTCTCAAGCAGGTCGGTGTGACCTCGCAACAGGCCATCGAAGAAGCGTTTCGCAAAGCGGGCGGAACCGAGGGCAAGCAATTCGAGGCGCGCGTAGTCCTGACCATTGATGGCGTGGATTTAGAACACGTCGTAACCGGCACGATCAAGGGTTGATCCGGATATGACACTCGCTCGCGAGGATGTGCTGGCCGCGCTGAAAACATTGACCGATCCGGTCAGTGGCGCGTCGCTTGTTGATGCTGGATTGATCAAGGCGCTAACCGTCGAGGGCGGTGCCGTGCGCTTTGTGCTGGAAGTCAGCGGCAACCATGCGGCAACGTATGGTAAGGTCAAGGAGGAGGCTGAGGCCAAGATTAAAGCCCTGCCCGGTGTTGAAAAACTGTCTGTCGTAATGACGGCCCACAGCGCACCTGCCGCGCCTCCCGACCTTAAATTGAGCCGCCCCGCAGAACCCGCAGGGCCGCAAAAAATACCCGGAGTAGATCGGATTGTTGCCGTGGCCTCAGGCAAGGGCGGCGTAGGGAAATCCACGGTCGCATCCAACCTCGCCTGTGCTCTGGCGGCGGAAGGGCGGCGTGTTGGCCTGCTCGATGCCGATGTCTACGGCCCATCGCAACCACGCATGCTCGGCGTGTCGGGGCGGCCCTCGTCGCCAGATGGCAAAACGATCCTGCCGATGCGCAATTTCGGCGTGACGATGATGTCCCTCGGACTGATGACAAATGAAGACCAAGCCGTTGTTTGGCGCGGCCCGATGCTGATGGGGGCGTTGCAGCAAATGCTGACACAGGTGCAGTGGGGCGCGCTAGATGTGTTGATCGTTGATCTGCCCCCTGGCACGGGCGATGTACAAATGACACTGGCTCAAAAAGCACAACTTAACGGGGCGATCATTGTGTCCACCCCGCAGGATGTGGCGCTTTTGGATGCGCGCAAGGGCATTGATATGTTCAACCAACTCGGCACGCCCATCATCGGGATGATCGAGAACATGTCCACGCATATCTGTACGCAATGTGGTCACGAGGAACATGTCTTTGGTCATGGCGGCGTGAAGGCAGAAGCCGCCAAACTGGGCGTACCCCTGTTGGCCGAAATTCCGCTACACCTTGATATCCGACTGGCCGCAGATGGGGGCGCGCCGATCGTCGTCTCCAAACCCGACAGCCCCCAAGCTGCAGGGTTTCGCGCCGTTGCAAAACAGTTGATTGAACTTGGCCACGCATGACACCGCCCGTGTTCCCTCCGCTGTTCTCCGGCTTGGATGCCAAAGGCACCTGCCCCTTTGTACTGGCTTGTGACGAGGCGTCAAACGTGTGCGACGCGGGATTGGTCACCTATGATCTAGCCTATGATCGGCTGCGGGCCGCAATCGTTTTTGCCCCCGAAGTGCCGCTGCGCGACGCGGCTTGCATGCTGCCGTTATGTGGCGTTGGATTTCAAAATGCACTTGGGGCGTTGGCCCCGCCAGAAGTGGGCGTGCATTTGGGATGGGGCGGCGAAATTTATTTGAACGGCGGCCTTTGCGGTAAGTTAAGCATCGCGGCATCAAGCCGTGATCCTAACGCGCTCCCCGACTGGTTGGTCATCGGTATCTCCCTAGATCTTTGGCCGCCTTCTGATGACACGGGCCTAACGCCCGATGCCACCGCTCTGTACGCGGAGGGCTGTGGCGAGGTCGATGCTGTGACATTGCTGGAAGCATGGGTGCGGCACACGCTTGTCGAAATAAACACTTGGGCCGATGACGGGCCTGCGCGCCTGCATCGCAACTGGCTTGGCTTGGCGCAGGGACTCGATACCGACATGACCATTTCGGAGCATCGCGGAACTTTCATCGGCATTGATGAAAACCTTGGCCTCCTGTTAAAAACCGAAGGCGAAACCCGCCTATTTCCCCTCACCGATCTGCTTACGGAGCCCGCATGAAACTTGCCCGCGCCATCCATTTTGACGAAAGCGACACACGCGTTTTTCACAACCCTGCACGTACCGGCGAATGGTGCATTTCAGGCGGCTTTGAATTCTCCAACTGGTCCGAGGCGGACCTGACGGGAAAAGCACGGCAGGCCTTTGCCAACGGCTGGATGGGGTGCGAAACCTTTGGCCGCGTCAGTTTCGTGGCCGTGACCCAAATAGAACCCGCCGAACGCGACGCGCTGGCCGATTTATTGGCGCAGCATTTCGTCGACATCTACGGCGCGCCCTCCCTTGAGGCCGCCCGCAATGTCGCGCTGGAAGAGTTGTCACAGATGACGGATTTGTGCGATGAGCATGACCCCAACACATTGCTCACCGTCGCGCGCGACCTAACCGAAGCAGGCGTGCGGGAAAGCTACCGCGTGATCGAAGCACAGGCGGCGGGGCTTGAGCAATTCGCAATTCACGGCTCATTGGATGATCCACATTAAGCGGCACCCGCGCCGCCTAACGCGCGTAACGCGCCGCAGTCAGCCCCTTCATGGAAATCTCGGGCGTTTTCCCTAGGACCACATCAGCTACGGCACGACTTGAGCCACAGGCCATCGTCCACCCCAAAGTGCCATGGCCAGTATTCAGGAACAAATTATCGTATTGGGTTGGCCCAAGAACCGGTGTGCCATCTGGTGTCATAGGGCGCAGACCTGTCCATCCTTCGGCACGCGAAATATCGCCACCTTTGGGGAACAAATCACCGATGACGTGTTTCACCGTATCGGTGGCGTGTGGCCCAAGGCGGTTGGAATACCCCGCAATCTCGGCCTGCCCTGCCACGCGAATGCGGTCGCCCAAACGGGTGATCGCGACCTTGTGGGTTTCATCCATGATCGTGGATTGGGGAGCAAAGGCATCATCGGTGACAGGGAGCGTGACGGAATACCCCTTGACCGGATAGACGGGCAGCTTGATTCCAATCGGATTTAGTACATTCACAGCATAGCTGCCCATGGCACAGACATAAGCGTCGCCCGTGATGCGCCCCGCGATTTCCGTATCCACGCCAGCAATTTTGCCGTCTTCAACAGCGATGGATTTAATCGCCTGACCATATTGAAACTCCACCCCCATTTCGATGCATTTTTCGGTCAGCGCAATCGTGAACATGCGACAATCGCCAGTGCGGTCAGCCGTCAGGCGCAGTCCACCGACGAATTTGTTGCGCACCTCGGCCAGAGCAGGCTCTACCTCGATACAGGCGTCGCGGCCAAGCACCTCATAGGGCGATCCGTATTCCGCCAGAATATCCTGATCGGCCTTGGATCCCTTCATCTGTTTGGCTGTGCGGAACAATTGCAAAGTGCCCTGCGCGCGACCATCGTATTCGACTCCAGTTTCCGCGATCAAATCGGGCATAACATCGCGCGAATAGCTAGAGACACGCACCATGCGCCCCTTGTTTATGCGATAGCTTTCCTCGTTGCAATTGCCGACCATCTGCACGCACCATTTCCACATGGTCGGGCTGATCAATGGCCAGATGAACAGCGGGCGGCGCTTCATAAACATCCATTTGACGGCTTTCATCGGAATGCCAGGAGCGGCCCAAGGCGAAGTCATACCATAGCTTAGCTGGCCCGCGTTGGCATAGCTGGTCTCCAGCCCCGGACCTGTCTGACGATCAATCACCACGACCTCGGCACCTTGTTTGGCCAGATAATACGCAGTGGTAACGCCGATGACGCCCGCGCCCATAACAACAACCTTCATAGCAAACCCTTTCGTTGGCAGCGTCGGCTGTTTCCAGCGCCGTATCTGCTGTTACCTTGTGTGTAGATGCGCAGCCTTCTCGTTAGGGATGCGCATCGGCATATTATACTCATGTAATGGTCAGGTAATTGGTACGAACCACTCAAGGCGCCTTACCCTCAATACGCAATGTTTAATTTATCGCCGCAGGTTGCTCGACCGTGATAATCGTCAACATACGGCGCTGATTATCTCGGGTATCCCAATAAAAGCTTGCGCCTTCTGCCAGTCCCAATAGGGCGACACCGATTGGCGTCATCACCGAGACCCGAAGCTGTGCGATATCGGCGTTTTCCGGATATACCAGCGTCACCGTTTTTTCTTGGCCCGTCATTTCGTCGCGATACCTCACGGTACTGCCCATGGTCACGACATTTTTAGGCACCTTTGCGGGAGCCACAATGCGCGCGCGGGAAAGCTCTTCGAGCATGCGGTCAGCCAATGCCGGATTACGCTTCATTATGCCGTCAGCGAGGCCTTCCAAATGCGCAAGCTCTTCTGCATTAATGATGACTCTTGGGTTAGCTTTGGTCGCTCTTTTTAGGGGTTGGACGGTGAGTGACATAAGGGATACTCCTTTTGTAAATTATGTGATGGCCTAGGCCGAATGTGTGACGACGATCACCAAATCAGAGAAATAGACATCGGCTAAAGGCCGCGTGTTCATCAACTTATTCGCCAGGACAAAGGCAGTTGCGAACTCAAGCGCATGGCACGTGCGCAATCTTCAAGGTGCGCTTGTCGTTTCTGATAATCCGCCTCGGGCAAAGGAGACGGAATATTCCGGAGGGCCCGCAAAATAGAGTGGCATTGATTACTGGACTGTTCGGCTTGGACGAGACTTTTCATACCACCTCCTCGGGCGAGATTTCGCCGCGTTCACGTTTTAGGAATGTGAGGAGACCCCGGAAGGTATGGAAGGTGCGAACGCACCTTGACCGCCCGGGGTTACGGGCGGTTCAGCAGTAGAAATCGATAATGATCTGCGTGTTCCAACATGCCTCTATAGCTATGTATCGACGCCTCAATAGTCAATCCTGACGGGAAAATATTGGCGTCTTAAGCGTCTTGTTACCCAAATGGCCCAGAAGCAAACATGCCTGCTTAAAAAGATAATCTCCGCCCCCATCCGTCTTGAAGCGCTCGGTCAGGCCCCCCATATTAGAGTAATGATGTATAACGTTGATATGAGGTTCCTGCTTTTTGCAGGTAAACAACCGAACCGCTGATAACCCCGAGGGGGGCGCGCCATTTGTGCCGCTTTCCGCCTCGGGGTTCATACAGATCACTTTGATCTTATTTCGAAGACGCCCGTCTTTGCACAGTCCAATTTCAAATCGCGAATAACCGTTGTCTGAAATTTGGGTGCGGCAAAATTCGGCGTCATGGCTTCAGCAACCTTATACTTGGAGGATGACATGCATCCCTATATATTGAACCGGAATCACTTAACACATCGTATGAACGCAGCGGTCGTACACCCTCACAGGGCACCCGTTCGGGGCGGGGTCTTGCGGCGTTGGTTGCGTTCGGCCATCCGAAGCTGGAAGCGGCGCAAAATGATCGCGGTATTGCAGGCAATGGATGACCGCCTGCTCAGAGATATCGGCATTTTCCGCTACGACATTGAGCGCGTCGTTGATGGCATTGAAGAACGTGAACTCGGCATGGTTCCATTTGCGCCAAAGCAAATCGCGCGTGTGGAAGATCAAAACACTTTGCGGCAAGCTGCGTAATGAGAAGCAGACCAAAAAGGGCGCGCCCTTGTACTTAAAGGACGCACCCCATCCGAACGAAAATGAAAGAGAAAATCAACCTGAAAGGGACAAACCAATGATGATTTGTAAAGCTGACTTTGAAGAGCTCTTCCCACATTTATTTGAACCCAAAGACCATTTCGCAATAGAGACATCGTCCTCGACGCGCGAGGTTCCTATCGACCGTTGGAAAGACGATGGAGGTACTGTGCGACAAATTCGACCGAGGCACGACAAGGACAATGACACGGCCCATTAGTCCGCATCAAACTGGCGCCACGCTAGGCGAGCAACCTTACGACTTTGCTTCAAAGGGGCCCGCTGCGGCCGGCTAAGTGAGGCCGTTGAGAATAGACGCGTGGACGGTGGGCAGCCTTCACATCCGACGAGAGCGAAAGATGGATTTTCTCGGCGCAAATCTTTTCTCTTAGACACAAGGAAACGGCCACAATTTAAAGTAGGATAGGTATGTAGGGCGGCCGTGCACATTGTCAGGAAGCGATCATTTTCTGCAGTGCGTTTCGATCAATCTTGGAGGCGTGTCGTTTGTCCATCGGCATCTTGGCGACCCGTACAACTCGATCAATATCGAACTCTGTGGCCCGTTTTTGCCAAATCGTTTCATGGCGCGGATCCCCCTCAATCACGAGGTAGCTTTCGTTTTCCACGGACATGAGCGCGCATTGGTCCACGCCATCCCATTGGCGCACCGCGACTTCAACCGAGAATGGAAAAGTCGCACGGCCCGCTAGGAAAACTTGCGAGCCCATCCGCCCCAAGAGCCAAAGACGCCCCCGATCATCCAAATACCCCGCGTCACCGGTGCGATGCCAAATCGTCGCCCCTTCTTGAACCTTGTTTTCCACATTTTGGCGGGGATCTAGGTAGCCACTGTTGACGTGGTCGCCCGCAACTTGAATCTCATAATCTATTATGCGCAGGCGAATGTCCTCCACGGGACGCCCCACGAGAAGTCCGCGTCCCTTGGCCATCGCGGTACGATCGTCGGAGGAGATGTCGGCGGCGTCAAGATGAGCGATGGGCTCCGCTTCGGTCGAACCATAGACGCATACAATTTTCAGATCGGGTTTCGACGTAGTCAGACGATCCAGAGCATCGGGAAAGACGGGTCCACCCCCCGTAAAGACAGTGTGTAGTGAAGCCGGAATATTCGCTTGTGTCAATTTTTCGCAAAGCGATGGCGGCAGCAAGGCCCGCGTTATGTTTTGGCTTGCGATCCAAGCTGCAAGTTGCTCTGGCGTCAGTTGATCAAGGTGGGACATTTTCCAATTGGGCAAAATCGACGTCCGCCCACTTGCTATATTGATCAGCACAAAAACAGGAAACGCGACGATGTCACGCTCATCCTGAGCGCTTTGCAACAAAGGGGCAATGGCCCGATGTTGCGCTGACAAAAACGCGTGGCTGCGGGGAATAGCTTTTGGCGCGCCCGTGGTTCCTGACGTAAATGAGATGAGCGCGATATCCGAGTCATCGGGCGTGTGAAGATCGAAATCCGCCCACTTGATACCATGTGGCCTTAGATGACGCCGCGCCCATAATGCGGGGGTGATCCATTTCAAAAGCCCATACAGTCCAGAGCTGCAAAATGCGCTGATATTTGTGGCGCGTGCCGCATGGCGCAATCCCGTAAGACCCATCACAGGTTCGGGTAAAACCGCCGTTGCCCCAAGGCTCCAAAGGGCCGCAAGTGCGGCGTAGAGGTCGGCGTCAACCGACATCGCCAACAGGACTTTATCGCCCCGACGAATACCGCGTGCATGCCACGTGCGCGCAAAACCGTCGGCGCGCTCCTTGAGTTGAGCGAATGTTACTTCGCGTCCTTTACCGTCGACGATTGCAACCCTGTCAGGATGTTTGGCAACCGCGGCGGCAAAATCATCAAGGAGGTTAGTCATCCAACTTCAGCCCAAACAAACCATAGCGTCGAAAGATGTCCGCCCCTTCAGAAGCGCTGCGCAATGCAGACAAGTTATCATCGTGGATCAAGGCGTGGATCGCGCTGGTGTATCCGGCCTTCTTCGCCGCAGTGTGAAAAGCATAAGCCAGATGTTGGCCCGCGCCTTTCGATAGGCTGGCATAGGTCTTGAGAATAGCGCTGGTTGGGTTTGGCCCTTCTGCATAATTCGGGGTGCCAAATAGGAACCCAGCCAAAGATTGATCCGGCCTGCGGGCAAAGAAGATTAGTTCTTGTTTCAACAAGGGTACGATGGGCATATACATCGCCATGAACGCCTCGTGGGTTATGGGTTTATAGAACGCGTTTTTCGCAAAGGCTTGGGTAGACAGGGTAAAAACCTGCTCGAAAAGTCCTTCGGGATTTTTGCCGTTCCAAGCTTCAATCGTGAAATCTTCAGTCGTTGGGGGGGGCGTTTGCGCGGTTTGTGAAAGCGGGACGCGGGCCGAAAAATAGCTGCTGATTTCCGTGAAACCCGTCGCCTGCAACACCTCAAGCACCAGAGGTTGTGCTGCGGGTTCTAGCAAAAACGCGGGGCTGTCATCTGATTGCGTGACAGCGCGATAACTATGCCACGTATCCCGCTCCATTGGCCCCAAAACCCGCCGCGGCCCGCTGGCGCGAATATAGGCCAAGGCTTGCTCAAGAACCTCCACCCCTGCGTCAACGGATGTGCAACTAAACCCGCCAACCGTGGCGGCGGGGGCACCCTCCCAAAGCGGCCCGTCCAAATAAGCTGTGATCTTTGCGCCCTCGGTTTTGAAGGTCTGTTGCGTCATGTCTTTGCTCCTAAAATCCGGTGGATATCACGTAGTATGGCAGCGGGATGAGTAGCGCCAAAACTGTCAGTTTCACCACGCGATGCTTTGCAAATGCGTGCGGAAAGATCATTGGGCCAAGGCCTGTGAGGGCGATACAGGTGAACACTGCGGGCCACATTGGGCCGTTCCAATTTGCACTATCTGGGTTCAATCGCACAACGCCTTCGCGGATAGCGAACAGCGTCAATGCAAGGGCGAGCACCATCGGAAAGCGAACCACGGGGCGACAGGCCGAGGCTGCAATCGCGCAAAATCCCATCAACATGCCCATCGCTGCGATTCCATAAAACGATATCGCTGTTGGCCCCATTGCCTTGCCTAGGGTCAAAAATCCGAGGCTGACCAGCACCAATGCGGCAACGACATCGAGGTCTGGATACTTGCTGTCACAGGGGGCGACGCTGCGGCTCCAGATATGCGCGACGAGCACGAGAATGGGAAAGATCGTGTTCTGGGGATCAGTCACCGCCAGCAATAAAAATATAGACGTCACATAGACGCGAACCGCATGCGCGTTCAGACCAAATTTCGGGGCCACAATTTTGAAGGCTACGATACTGAGCGCAAAAATCGCTGCGAGAAACACGAGTTCCCCTAACGTGCTCGTCCCATGGGCCGATAGGAAAATCAGCAAGCCGACAGGTAGAAACAGATTGTCAAAACCGCGCCAACTTGCGGCCTCAACCAAGGTGCCGAATCCCGCGACCATCAAGGAGAGAACGATGATATTGAGCGGGGCAAAGGACGTCATCAGCATGAGGCAAATAACCGAAATCAGCAGTGTGACCGTGAAAAACACCGCGCTGCCTTCGAGACTTTTCTCGCCTTCCTCAACACGGAAAAACTTGGTGCCGTAGGTGCTTCCAGCCAAGGCCGCTGCGGCATCCGCGAGGGTTAGCACGGCAATAGGCAGGACATAAAGGTACAGTTGATCCCCCGCCAAAAACAGGCAAACCCCAACCGAAATCGCCAGAAGAAAATCACCATAGGACTGTCTTTCAACGCTATGCAACGTCGCGCCCAATCGCGAATTTGGTAATCGAAGGAGGAGCATTACAACAAGCGTCAGCCCAACCAACAGATACATTGGCCAGCGATCTGGGAAAAGCCAAGGCAGGGTGAGCGCGTAAATTCCAGTGCCAATGTGGACCAGTTTGCGCTGCACCTCAGAACCAATTTGCCACGTGCCCGCCAAATGCCGAACACCCGCCATCAATCCCATCAGGCCGACAACAGACCCAAGCGCCAGCGCGATTTGCAAGATGGGGCTCACCCTTTGACTTCCTCAACGATGAAGTCCGAATAGAAGAACGCCTTATCGATGGCCTTCCCCTCTCCCTCCACTTCGCGAAGGGTCGTCACGCGCGCCGCAAAAGCCGCCGGAACACGGCGCGGGGCCATCATGTTCCAATAAACCAGCCGTGCATTGGGAGCGGAGGCGTTCAAGATACTCTCATAGACTTTCGTGAAAATCTCGGGCGACATATATTCAAAGATATCCGAGAGGTTAAACCCATCCGCCTTTTCGCCAGTTGACACGAATGCCTCAAGCGATCCAGGCCTTATCTCAATCCGGTCAAGCCGCGATTTGATCGTTTCGAAATGTTCCTCGCGCCATGTCATTGGCAAGGCCTCGCCATGCGTGCCCTTGATAATCCAATGCAAATAGGGGTTTTGTGCGGGGTCTGTGGCGACGGCCGCATGGTGAATACGGCGCGCCACATGTTGGGCGGGACTACCTTCGACGTGATCAAAAAACGCCTTATCACGCCCCATGCGCCCCATCACGAACCTTGAGAAAAACACATTCAGCAACAACCGCCAACGCCAAGTATTAAAACGGGTGTCATAGAACGCCTGACGATCCGCCGAAGTGCGCGACACGAAGATATCATCGAGGGTTTTCGCCGAATGAACCAGTGGCAGCAAGCGCGTGCGAAAAATGCGAAAATACCGTTCAAACTTGCCGACGCCACCTGCACCGACCTTCTCTACATCGTCCCGAAGGGCGGTCCAGAAAGCGCGGGTCTCCTCGTCGACACCGTTCAATGCTTTGCTCAAAAGAACCTTGCGCCGTGTTGAGGGACGTGCACCCATAAGCTCTACAAATTCCGCATGGCTTAGGTTCTGGAAAGCCCCAATTCGCAGCTTAAGGCAGGAAATCTGAGCGGGAGACAGATCGACCACAACGACTTTCGCAGGGTCCAACGTTAACATCGCCAAGGCATTGTCGCCCGCCGAGCAGATCGACACAAGCATCCCGCCCGCGCAATCTCCCAACCCTTGGGTCAGGACATCCGCGTCCTCCCACAACTGGGCGTAACGAATGTGGTCAAATGCGGCTTTCGCCTCGATTTCAGAGGTCATCGTTTTGCCGCTCCACCTGTCCTGTTGCTCCGTCCACGGAAATCATCTCCCCATCATTAATCCACTGCGTTGCCCCCTTGAGGCCGACCACGCAAGGGATACCCAGTTCGCGAGCCACAATCGCCGAATGCGACAAGAGGGAACCACGCTCAACCACAATAGCCGAGGCATTCGCAAATACCGCAATCCATCCCGGATCCGTATGCCGCGCGACCAAAACATCGCCAGAGGCAAGCGCCTCAGTTCTGGGGTCGCGGATAACGCGCGCCTTTGCGGTGACCCGTCCAGCAGAACACCCCGTCGCCGTGCGCACCAAACTCGCGTCGTCTTCCATCACTGGATCGTTCCACGTTGGTGCAATTGCTGGGCCGCGCAATTCGATCCGTTCAGGCGGGTCTGCGCGTTTAGCTGAACGCGCATCCTCTGATTTACGCAACGCCACCAGTGATTTAAGGTCTGGCGACAGGCCAAAGCCCTCAACGGCCCCAAGCAATTCTTCAGTGGTCAAAAAGAACACATCGCGCGGTGCCTCCAACAAATCCCGCGCCGTCAACTCACGGCCTAAAGCGATGAACACCCTGCGCGCATAGCCAAAGATGCGGGTGCGTTCAAATCGCAGGTTTTCGCGATCGCGCACACGGGCTTTGGTCCATGTGATCAGCCATTTCGCAAATGCTCGTTTTACTGGATTTTTGAACAATGCCACCCAATCCGGTTCACGCACCGCATGCTCTGCGACCGCACCGCGCGTGGCACTCGCTGCAATCGCCGCCAACAGGCTGCTGGGGTCTTCGCGCAAAGTAATGCTTTCCAACTTCAATTCTTCGGTGCACCTATCCGCGAATTTCTCCAGATAGGCCTCCACCTCGTGCTGAATTTTTGGGTGCGCCCTCAAGCCAGCAAGGCCTTGCGCCACCAACGTATCCGCCACACCTGCCGCCTTAACCATCTGCCCGATCCGCGCAATCCGTTTGGCAGGTTCTGCGGAGATGATATCGCCCTGACCGATCATCACATCATTATGCAAAAGCACCCCCTCAGGGCCGAGCCACTTTTCCATCAAATTGCGCGAACTCCCAAAGGCAATCATGCACAGGAAGTCATTTACAAGCGGTGCGTCCCAGCGATCGAGCAAGGTGCTTTCGATCTTGCGGTATTCAGCGGCCAGCGCGGTCGGGCCAGCAGTTTGCAAATCAAAGCCACTGTATAATGCAGAATTCAACCTGCCATAAAAACGTCTGCGGGTACGAGGCAGCAAAATCGCCTGCCAGAGCAAGCCTAAACCCGCGCGGGTCATCTTGAAATACTCAGTTACGCGCGCCATTCCGCTAGCGGGACGCGGGCCAATCGCATCCGTCACCTCGGACGGCATCGGGGTATCCACCCCCATCATCGTCTCCATATAGGCACGGTTCAGCGAAAACCCCGGCAAGAGCGCCAGCGCCCGATACCAATTAACAAGGTTGTAATAAACACGGCCATCGACGCGCGCCAACATATTGCCAAAGACCGCCGATTGCTCGGCAATGGTGGCATCTGATACGCCCAGCAATGCAAGGAACGCACGGTAAACGCGGTCATACACATGCACGGCAAAGGAATATGTCAGTGGACTGACCATGCCGGGATAGCTTTCGACGATATTGGAATTATCAAATATCGTTAGCGCAGTGTCGGGGTTAGCGAGCGGCAAAAGAGCCGTTGTGATGGGCCGCGATTGCAAAATATGCAAACCATCGGCATCAATCGCCCATTCGATATCCTGTGGAACACCGAAAGCTGCCTCGGACCGTCGCGCCAATTCGGCAATGTTTTTCGCTTGCGCTTCAATTAAAATCGAGGGTGTTTCGGGGCCGAAAATTGTCGCGCCAACGGTCCAGTCTTCGCCGTCTTCTTCGCCCGACACCAGCCGCTCCCCCAAACCTGCAATCGCAGAAATAACCACCTCATCCCGACGCCCCGTCACTGGATTGGCCGAGAACGCGACGCCCGCAGAAACCGCAGCAATCATACATTGCACAATCACGGCTGGCCCCTCGGCCTCACCACCTGATTTTAAGGCGCGATAGGTTGCAACCGTTTGTGAAAATCCAGATTGCCACACTTGCTGTGCCGCTTTCTCTACGTCGACGGCAGCGACATTCAGAACCGTCTCAAACTGCCCCGCATGGCTGTGATCTATGCCATCTTCTTGCCTGCCAGAGCTGCGTACGGCGAACGGCCCCTCGCCCAGCTTGGCCAAAGCTGCCTCTAGGCCAGCAATCGTTTTCCCATCCTCAAAAGCCTCAGAGCGGATCACGAAAAATGCGGGCGGCGTAAACCCGAAACCTGCGAGGTATGATAACGCAGCCGCTTTGCCGCCAACCACCTGCACGTCGCGCGCGTCTGTCTGAGATACAATAAACGACATTAAAAAACCCTCATCAAAATCGGTGCAAAACCGGCAATCGCGTAGCAAGAAAATACCCAGAGACCGGCCAGTGTATCCATCCGTTTTTCTGCCTTCTCCGTCGGAGACTTGGCATAAGCAACCGCACTGATCAGGCAGAGCGCCGCCCCAGAACCACCCAAAACAAAGCTGATCCAAAACACTCCTGTTAAGGCCCCAACGCCCAACAGCAAAGCAAATGAGGCTCCGACACAGGCCGTCCAAATAAGTACAGCTTTCGCAGGGCCCCACAGACCAGAATAGGTATCGACTCCCACGATTTCGCGTGCTGGCGCCCACAATTTGCGCCCTATTTCCAAAACGCATCCATTCACGAAGGACAATGCCAAAAACAAAACAAGCCCCAGCGCAGCCTTGCCATTCGGCATCCATTCCAAACTGGTCAGCAGCAGATCAATCAGCGGCATAATCGCCATGTGACTGAGCAAATAAAGGATCGGCCTCGCCTTGAGCCATGCAGGCATCCCAAATTCAACGGTCATCACGGCCAACCAAAACCAGACCAGTGACAGCAACCACAAAACAGGAGGATGCCACAGCCAAGCCGCTAGAGCGGTGATCGGCATTGAGGCAACGCCCATCCAGACAATCGTCTTTAGGGAAATCAAACCGCGTGGGATTGGGCGATTAGGACGGTAGCGCAGATCATCTTCCAGATCCTTGTATTCGTCGCAAACTCGCATTTGAAAAAACAGCATCATCGCGATAAGGAAACCAGCAACAAACGCGCCGACACCGGGCAAGGGACGTCCAGAAAGTTCGGCAGAAACGCAAATACTTGCAGCAGAAAAAACGGCAAGTAACGGCCCTGTCTTTGAAAGCGGAAACCGTTCTTTTTGATAGATCCAGAGGGCTGAAAAACTCATCGATGCCGCGCCAAGTTTTCATGCGCACGGGTGAAATGCCCCGCCGCAATCGCTGCAACAATCGAGATTTCGCCGCAAAGGCATGTCGCCGCCGCAACTTCAGCCAAGGCGGCGCCTTTGCCCAAACCCTTGAGGCCCAGAATGTTTAAACCCGCCGATTGGCTGGGCAAGGATGTCCCGCCACCGACGGAGCCTACCAAAATATTGGGCATGGTCACACTGCAGAAAAGATCGCGGCCTCGGGCCTCCATCCGTGTGATGCCCATGGCGCTTTCTGCGACGCAGGCGGCATCCTGACCCGTTGCAATATACAGTGCCGCCAACCCATTGGCGAAATGTGCCTGTGCGCCCAATTGCCCCGACAGGTGCGACCCAAGGTTGGCAACTTGCCCATACGCAAGCATCGCCTCAACGTTCGTGCCCAATGTCTTTTCGACCACCTCAGCCTTTAGTATCACGGAAGCACTCACCTTTCGGCCACGCCCCGTCACCAAGCCCAGAAACGACGCCTTTTTGTCGCCCGAGAAATTGCCTTCGATGTACCAAGCCTTGATGTCAACGGGGCACCCCGCTTCGATTTTCTCACACAGCGCGTCGGTCGCAATTGTCACCATATTTTGGCCCGCCGCATCACCCGTCGTGTAACGGCAAATCAGGAAGACGATGTTGTTATCAATAACGGGTTCAAGCGACACCAATTTGCCATACTGTGTCGTTCCCTCGGCCGCCGCTTTCAGCCCCTCGATTTCAGTGACAACCCACTCAACGAACATGCCCGCATTCAGCAGGCTATCAAACACAAAAGCAGGCGTTCGGATGACCCCTTCGTACAAAAGCGCCGTGCTAATCCCCCCCGATTTTGTTGCCGCATAGGCCCCGCGCGCATAGGAGGCAACGAGCGCCGCTTCGGTCGTTGCCATCGGCACGTGATAGTCACCGTGCGCGTTCAATCCGTTAATACGCAGAGGACCAATGATGCCAACCGGCACTTTAACCGTTCCGATAAAATTCTCGATATTCGCACTAAATTGCTCGGGGGCCTCCATCGTGAGCGGATCAGCAAGCGCCGCGCGATCCTCTTCTGATGCGACCTCCAACAAGCGCGTCCAGTATCGCGCAACCGAGGCCGCTGTGGCCTTGCGAACGGGGCGCAACGTTGTAAACTCCGCATCACTGGGCAACATACGCTCTTGCAAGGGACCCATTTGAAACCGAGCCCGAATTTTTTTCAGCATATCTTTCACGTGAGATGGGATGGTCATTCGAGGTCTCCGGAATTACTTCTGCGATAATATTCGCACATCTAGTCCTAAATAAGTCAAATATGGAACGATTGCCAGATGAACCGCCCCCTTAAACATCGCTCGCAACTACCACACCAGTGTTACATTCGGAAACTGGTTCAAACTATTGGCGCAAAACGGCTTTTGCATATCTCCGACCTCTATCCACTGCGCCGAGATCATCACTTTGGCGCGCCTGTCAAACTGTGTGTTAACCTACATTGAAAACAACCGCCTTGATCGCAAAATAGCGCAGACGAAAACCACCCAACGCCTATCAACTGCTGAACCCAGAGGCAAAACCGATTGTGCCCACGCGAGAGCATAGCAAGTGGCTTAAATTTCTTGCTCTTCCGCCGCACGAAAGACGTTGTACGCCCCTGTGACTTTTTAATTTAGGTCAATACCGTTATGTCCACAGCGCGTTACACAACCCACACGTTATCGGTGCCAGAATCGAACGCCACTTTATCGATAGTGAATAGAAAACCCCGCATATTTTGTGTGTCCAATAGGGGTATGGCAACATGCGCAAATTACTCACTCAGTAGTACAATTTGCAAGCCGCTTTGAGGTGTAACGCCAACGCGGCCAAGGGAGTACATAAGCCCAAATGGACCATCCTTCGCGCAAACCACTCCTAGAAGGAATTCAAGGTCGAGGTCGGCAAATGCAATCAATCGGCCTGTTTCGTTACGTATGTGGATGCCCCAACTGCGCCAAGCCAGTATCCTTTGACACCACCGCCTGCCCAAATCTGGCAGCTTAGCGCGACCAGCGCCCTAGGCCTTGTCCTAAGTACTGGAATCGGCTACGTTTCTTCACAATCTAACGCCGACCGACCGGCCCGCATCACGCTGGGTTTTTCTAACAAGGTCCATCGGATAGTCATGTAACGGCCCCGGCAATTGTTCTGGCGGGGAAAAAGACCACAACCATTCGGGGTTTCAGATGCTGAGCGACATTTCCGCAATTGATCTGGCACGGGCACAGTTCGCATTCACCATTTCGGCCCATATCATCTTTCCAGCTTTCACCATCGGATTGGCAAGCTGGCTGGCCGTTCTAAACGGACTGTGGCTGTGGCGGCGTGACGCGGTTTATCTGAGTTTATTCGAACGTTGGAAGACGATCTTCGCGGTGGTTTTTGGCATGGGCGTGGTCTCAGGTATCGTGATGTCCTACCAATTTGGCACCAACTGGTCGGTCTTTTCCGACAAGGCGGGGCCCGTTATCGGGCCGCTCATGGGGTACGAGGTTTTGACAGCGTTTTTCCTTGAGGCTGGCTTCCTTGGCATCATGCTGTTTGGGCGTGAGAGGGTTGGCGAAAAGTTGCACATGATGGCCACGACGATTGTGGCAATCGGAACCGTGATGTCGGCTTTCTGGATTTTGGCCGTCAACAGCTGGATGCAGACCCCGCAAGGGCACGGTTTCAATGACGTCGGCCAGTTCATTCCCCTCGACTGGTGGGCCATTATTTTCAACCCGTCCTTCCCCTACCGGCTGGTGCATATGGTGTTGGCGGCGTACCTGACGACGGCCTTCGTAGTAGGTGGCGTAGGGGCATGGCACTTGCTAAAGTCCCCTAAAAATCGTGGGGCACAGATCATGTTTTCCATGGCGATGTGGATGGCCCTGATTGTCACCCCAATCCAGATCATCGCGGGCGATCAGCACGGGCTTAACACGCTGAAACATCAACCAGCCAAGATCGCGGCCATTGAAGGCCACTACAAGGGGTTCCCAGAGGGGCGCGCACCGTTGATCCTGTTCGGACTGCCTGATGATGCGACGGGCAAGGTTCGCTACAAGGTGGAAGTCCCACTTCTAGGCTCGCTGATCCTCACACATAACCTCGACGGACCCCTTCAGGGGTTAAACGACTTCCCACCAGAAGATCGCCCGAAATCGGCGCTGATATTTTGGACGTTCCGTATTATGGTAGCGACAGGTTTTGCGATGCTGGGTATTGGCCTCTGGGCGGCATGGGCACGCTGGCGCGGGCAATTGTATGATGCGCGCTGGCTCCAACGCTCCGCCGTATTGCTGGCGCCGTCGGGTTTTCTGGCTGTGCTTGCGGGTTGGATCACAACCGAAGTCGGACGCCAGCCCTTTACCGTCTATGGCCTCTTACGGACCAGCGACAGCGTGTCCCCCTTACAGGCGGAAGCCGTTGGCGCTTCGCTCATTGCCTTTATCGTGGTGTATTTCTTCGTTTTCGGGTCCGGAACGTTTTATGCGCTACGCCTGATGGGCCGTAGCTTTGAGGGCGACCTCGCGGCACAGGTCGACCACACCGCATCTGATCCTGAAGGAACGCATCATGGTAATTGAACTTTCCTTTATCTGGGCTGGATTGATCGCCTTTGCGGTCCTGGCTTATGTGTTGCTTGACGGTTTTGATCTGGGGATCGGCATCCTGTTTCCGTTTCTAAAAGATCGCGACGAACGTCATCTGGCAATGAACACCATCGCGCCGGTTTGGGATGGTAACGAGACATGGCTTGTGCTTGGTGGCGGCGGGTTATTAGCAGCGTTTCCGCTAGCCTATGCCATCGTGATGCCTGCCCTCTACCCCTTGATCATCACTATGCTTCTGGGCCTAATTTTTCGCGGTGTGGCGTTTGAATTCATTCACCGAACCAACCGGATGAAGGCGTTTTGGGAAATCGGCTTTTGCCTTGGGTCCCTGATTGCCGCTATCTCACAAGGCATGGCGCTTGGAGCCTTAGTACAGGGCATCACGATCGACGGGCGCGCCTATGGCGGTGGCAACTGGGACTGGCTAACGCCGTTTTCCGCGTTGACGGCGCTGGCGCTCGTGGTGGGGTATGCAACGCTCGGCGCGACTTGGCTAATCCTGAAGACAGAGGGCGAAACACTGACCCGCGCGCGTCGCTTTGCATGGCCGCTTGGCATCGCTCTACTGGTTCTGATCGGTGTGGTAAGCATCGTCACGCCCTTCCTACGGCCGGAATATCTTGAACGCTGGTTTGGCTGGCCCTCAGGTGTCTACAGTGCTGTGGTGCCGATCCTATTGGCTTGTGCCGCGTGGATGTTGTGGAGTGGATTGCGCGGCCGACACACCCTGCGCCCGTTCCTCGCAACTGTCGCGATATTCGTACTCACCTACATCGGCCTCGGGATCAGCTTTTACCCAAGTCTGGTGCCCCCATCACTAAGCATTATTGATGCCGCAGCACCGGATACGTCGCTACGCTTTCTGCTGATCGGCGCGTCGATACTAATTCCGATGATACTGGTCTATACTGCTTATTCCTATTGGGTTTTCCGAGGGAAAGTTCGCCCCGAAGACGGATATCATTGATGCGGCAATGGTTGTGGTTCGCAGCGCTCTACCTAGCCGGAATCGCAGTCGTCGGCACCATTGCGTTTATGATACGGGCAGTACTGCTCTAAGGTGTGTCGGGGGAGCGATTTGTCGTCTTAAGAAACTAAGTCGCGCCCTACCCGCTTCAAGCTAGATCCTCTGACCTCTTTATCATGCGGTCCCCCCGCGCCATAAGCCCTCAAAGAGGGGGGCGAAGAAAGTTTTTTGCGATAACCTGTGCAGAAAATAGTGTGTTACAAACGTTTCTGAACTTATTGGAATAGTGGGTTAAAATGATTGGTAATTTCCGCCCAGCATGGAATAACACGGTCAAAATGACATCGAGATATGGTAAACCGAAATGAATTTGGCCGAAGAAACCACCCCATCAGTTAAATCCAGCCACTCCAAGCTACACCATATGGCACCCATTATTTTGGGGTTTGGCATGTTTTTTATGGGCGCTTATGCCCTCTATAACCTACTTTCCTCGGTCAATATCGGCCACGTGCGCCAGCAGGCGGCGTCGGTTCCCATCTCCCATATTGCGGCGTCGGTTTTGGCGACAGGTGTGGGGTATTTTTCCCTGATCGGCTATGACTGGTCGGCTTTGCGATATCTGGGCAAACGTTTGCCTTTTCCTGTGGTGATGATGGGCGGATTTCTGGGGTATAGTTTTGGCAATACCATCGGTTTCAGCGCCATATCGGGCGGCGCTGTACGCTATCGCATTTACTCGGCCTTCGGGCTAAACGCCTTTGATGTGGCGGCTATTTCGACGTTTGTCACGCTTGCGTTTAGTTTTGGCATTACGCTTGTTGGCCTCGCAGCCCTTGCTATCCATCCCGCCGCTTTGGGGGATTTGCTCCCTTGGTCGCGGGACACCATTCGCATGGCTGCCACGCTCGCGTTTTTGGTGCCGATGGGAGTTTTGACGTGGTTGTCTGTGACGGGCAAAGTTGCAAAAATCCGCCGTATAACCGTGTCGATGCCGTCGCCCAGCATTCTGTTCAGCCAGCTTGGCTTTTCAATCGTTGATACGTCGATGGCGGCCTTAACGCTGTATATTTTGATGCCGACGGGAACACCCGATTTCATCACGTTTATTGCCCTTTTTGCCGCTGCCGCTTTGATTGGGGTCGCCAGCCATGTTCCGGGGGGCATTGGCGTTTTTGAGAGTATTATCCTTGCGGGATTGCCCGATACAGTTCCGTTGGATCAAGCGGTTGCGGCCTTGCTTTTGTTCCGTGTTATTTACTATTTACTGCCCTTCGCGTTGTCGGTGGTATTTGTCTCGGCGATTGAAGGGCGGCTTGCGTCTGGTTTTTTGGCCAAACGTTTGGGGCCAGTTTCCAGCCAAATGGAACCTGCATTCAAGGTTGTCGCATCTGTTGCCCCAGTGGCCGCAGGGTTTACGGGTTTTGCTGTGGGGATTTATCTTTTGCTGGCCGCCGTCGTGCCAGCCTCGCGCAAGGAAAATATTGACCCTGATGATCTGCTGTCGATCATTTTCTTGGAAGGGGGCGCCTATTTGTCAGCGGCTCTCGGGCTTTTGCTGATTGTCCTAGCGCAGGGTCTTTTCCGCCGCATGTCGGGCGCATTCTGGCTTACGCTCGCAGTTCTGAGTGCTGGGGCCATTGTGTCCACGCTAACGGGAGCGGATTGGAAGGAAACCCTTCTGCTCGTCGTTTCAGCCGCAGTATTGTGGCCGCTGCGCCGCGAATTTTTCCGCGCCACCAAGTTGACGCAAGGCATGTTTACTTGGCGCTGGATTGCGCTGCTCGCCGCCCTTCTGGTCAGCATCGGCGGGTTCATCCTGTTGCTCCATCAGGCGGTTCCGTATTCCCATGAGCTGTTGGGGCAATTTTCTGGCGATGCGCGCCTGCCCAGAACCCTCCGCACGGGGCTGTTTATGGCGGCGCTTTCGGTGCTTATCTTGGTCTATTTATTGCTTCAACCTGCGCGGACGCGCGGCGTGGTTGTGGATGAGGTGGCAATGAAACATGCAGAGCGCATCATTGCCTTGTCGGGGCAACCCGAAGGCTGCCTTGCGTTGACGGGCGATAAAACCCTGTTCTTTTCCAAGGAGATGGACGCATTTATCATGTATGCCGTGCAGGGACGGTCTTGGATTGCCTATGGCGACCCAATCGGCCCGAAAGGCGCGATTCCTGAACTGGCTTGGGACTTCTTTGACTCTGCCTATAGTGCCAATTGCCGACCGGTTTTCTATGAAATCAGCACGAAATATCTGCCTCTTTGGGTCGAAATCGGCCTGACGTTGCATAAAATGGGCGAAGAAGCCGTGGTGGATTTGACAACATTCTCATTGGCGGGCGGCGATTTTCGCAAGATGCGTGCGGCCCACAATAAGGCGGTCAAAAGCGGCCTGAAGCTCGAAATATTGCACCCGCCCCATAGCGCGGAGTCCGTTGCGGCGTTGAAAGAAGTGTCGGACGCGTGGCTGGGTGAAAAACATGCGACCGAGAAGGGGTTTTCCGTTGGCCAGTTTACCGCTGAATATTTGGCCCATTTCCCCATCGCCGTTGTGAAACGGGAGGACCGTATTTTGGCCTTCGCAAATGTCATGTCCCCCGGGGATTTGGGCGCGGTCAGCATTGATCTCATGCGGTATTTGCCACTGGAAGCCGATGGCATGATCGAATTCCTCTTTATCAAGCTGATGGAGCATTACCGAGAGAAAGGCGCGCAGACCTTTAGCCTTGGAATGGCGCCGCTTTCTGGGCTTGAGGCCCGACACGGAACGCGCATGTGGAACCGTGTGGCCTCGATCATTTATCGTCACGGCGGGGCGTTTTATAGTTTTGAGGGCTTGCGCGGCTTTAAGAAAAAGTTCCACCCGCAATGGCAGCCTCGCTACATGGCCGTTCCAGGGGGGCTGCAACCGATTATTGCGCTCCGCGATGTTACGCTCCTCATTTCTGGCGGCGCGAAACGCCTTTGGGGCAAGTAAAATCCATTTAACTCAAGAAGATACATTTGAAGCTGCAAATGCTTGATTTCGTTTTTTGAGGCCGGGGAGGGAATTTCTCTGTTAAGGCCCCCTATGCCATTTCGCCGGCAACCCTGATCTATGCAAGCATACGTTCCGTTTCTAATCTATCCGAATAGGTGCCCAGCGGAAGAGTTTGAGAACTTCATGGATCGGCAAGTGCAATCGCTCGCGCTGATAAGCGCGGAACAAGGCCCGTGGATTGGCGAGAGGTTTGGGAAGGTGCAGAGCCGCTATCGGTTGGGGTAAAATGGGGAAGTGGTTTTCCGCTGCGCTGGAGAAGTATTTCACACGAGAGAGGCGCTGGTAGGCGCCTTAAAAATGCCTTTTTCTGAACACCTCTCAAGAAAAAAATAAAACTTTCTACATAAATATCAGCGGATTGCTCGGCGTTAGGAAAATCTTAATTCTCGCCCTAATTTCACCACAGTGTTTGCATACAAAAGTAGAACGGCTTCGAAAATATCGATGCAGGTTTATAAAAATACCCCCCCCTGCACATCCAAAAGGGATTAGGTCTATGACTATTTGTGAGCGCAAAAACCAAGCACTCGAATTTGTAAAGAATGAACGTGGAACCGCGACGGTTGAGTTCGTGTTGATCCTTCCGGCCTTTCTACTGCTCTTTTCTCTTTTGGTTGACGCGGCCCTCATATTCAACGGACGCACAGAAGCCTTAAGAACGCTTCAAGATGCAAACCGGAAATATTCGATAGGTTGGTTCGACAGCACAACAGATTTAGAGGACTATATTGTCGCGTCATTGGCATCGACATCCCCGTCCGCGATAGCACGTTCGAATTTGGCGTCCGGTTCGATCCAAAGCCAAGTCGAATTTCCTTCGAGTGAACTTACAGTGGTCGGTATGGCGACGGGTCTCTTGAATATTAATCTGCTCGTTAAGGCCGAGCATGTCGTGGAGTATTGAAATGAATACATTCGTGAAACTCACTCACCAGCGGATCAAGTCCATTGTAACGGACGAAAGTGGAACCGCAACGGTACTAGGGCTCTTGTTTTTTGCAGCGGCTGCGGCTGTTGGGGCTGCCGCTGTAGACTACTCAAATATCGTGGCTGCCCAAACACATCTTCAAGTTTCAGCTGATCATGCGGCACATGCCGCGCTCTACCACCGTGAGTTTAACGACGAACAATCCTCTAAACTAAAAGCAATTGATGTGGCCGCTTACGGTGCGCCAAATAATCGGTTTGGGACAACCCTCGACGTCAACGATATTCAATTTGGGAAATGGGACTACGCCAACCGAAAGTTTACTGCCGAGAGTGGGTCCCGTTCGGCCGTCATGGTTACAACAAGCCGCTTGTCCAGTAAATTGAATAGTGTCGAGAGCTTTCTGTTTCGTCTGGTCGGGGTGACCGCATTTGACGTCAGGACAAGTGCTGTTTTCACAACCTACAGGCCCGCATGTTTTCGTGAGGGTTTTGTCGCGGCCGACATCGTCGATGTTCAAAGCAATAACCTCTATGGCGAAGGTTTCTGCATTCACGCGCAAAACTATGTATCTCTCAATTCAAACAATACTTTTGAATCTGGCACCGTCGTTTCCATGCCCGATTCAAACGACCTCGACCTTCCCAAAAGTGGGTTTGATACGAATGCCGGACTGAAAGAAGCGCTTGGACAAGCCTCCTATCAAATGCGCACGGTTAATCGCATCGAGTCGATCATCCAAAGCTTGCAAGACGAAGACCCTTCGTATTTGCCAGATTATATCACCGAAGACACGGTGACACTCAATCAATCACAATTGGACGAGACCGATTTTGTTCAGGGAGCTGTGCATTTTCTGAATTGCAATGGCGGCGGGCAAGCTTTTCTCAAAGACGGGGCACACATTAAGCAAGTTGTATTCGTTACGAACTGCCAAGTGAAATTCGGTCAAGGCACCATACTGGAGGAATCCATCTTTGCTACGACAAATACGGGTGCCAAATCTTTCAATGCTCCGTCCTCTTTTCAGTTAGGTCTCGATGACGATTGCCTTGTAGGCGGCGGGTCTCAAATGGTCACTATGGGCGGAATGGATTTTGCTGCCGATTTCAAAATTTTCGGAAGTCAGTTGATCGCCAAAGAGACGATTTCTTTCTCTGCAAATGCGCAAGGTATCAAGGGCGCTTCGATTATTTCCGGCGACGACATTAGCGGAACATCCAACTCAAACATGGGTTTTTGTAACGGCTCCGGTATGGAAAGAAACTTTGAATCCGACTACTTCCGGTTGGCGGGCTAGTCTTAGGTGCCCACTCTAAAAAGCAATAGCCATGAAGGAGTATATCTAGATTTTCTACATGGCTATACTGTTTTCAGTTACCTCTGATCAGATCAATGCCGTGAACATCAAGGTTAACGCTGTTCCGCTTCATTGTTCAAAGTCTCGCTGAACGGCTCTGAAATGGGCGGAAGGAATGGAAATGCGGAAGTTCGTGAAAATAGGTGTTGTGAGTTTTGCTTTGTCTGCATTCGCAATTGCGCCAGCAATCGTCGTGATGAGTGCCGATGTCGCAATCGCCAAGAATGACAGCGGCAAAAGCGGTGGTAACTCTGGCGGCAATGGAAATAGCGGCAGCAAAGGGAAGTCAGACAACAAAGGTAAGGCCTCTACTGGTAAATCCGGGAGCAGTTCTGGGAAATCACAGGGCGGGAAATCCTCAAATTCTAGCGGCAATCAAAGCCTCAAATCCCTAGGAAACAAACTCAAGAGTGGGTTCGGCCTCTTTGGTGCACCGAAAAAAACCAAAACTGTTCGTAGTAATTCTGTGGCAACCACTAAGCCCAGCACTGGAAATTCCAAATCCTTCGACCACCCCAGCAACCTTGGCAAGATGAACGGTGCTATTAATTCCAGCCCGCAAGCCAAACTGGCCCACATAAAGAACGGCAACTTCAATGGGCCCGTCGGAATTGCTGCCGCCTATGCGCTGGCTGATTACGATTATGACACCGCCCATACCGACTACGAAGAAGCACAATCCGTCGTACAGACGTTCGGGCCATTGGCCGAAAGTTATAGCTATGTGGCAGGCTATGATGCGGCTGTAGAAGAACTTGCGCGGCTCGATACCTTAGAAATAGATCCTGCATCAGAGGAGTATTCAAACGCCGCTGCGGCGGCAGACCCTGACGCCTATCAGAGCGCAGTTGACGCAATTTATACCGCCGAGGCCGCAGCGATAATCGCGGGAATAGTTTTGAACGAAGCGTCTGTGTTCGAACAACTTGCTGCGGCAATTGCCGTCGAAGAACCAGTTTCAACGACGCGTGACGTGGCCGAAGCCAATCTCCTCGCGCTCTATAAAGGGGATGAAGAGAGCCTGACAGACCGTGAAAAGGAATTGCTTATCCAAAGTATAAATCTGCCTACAACGGAACAAATCGAAGGTATTATCACCGCTTCGGAAAACGAGGACGAGAGTGACTAGCGACAAGTGGAGACCCCACCTGGAGGTAAAATACGCACCGAGTGAGGCTGAATTTATAGAGCTTATTCGGTGAGGAATTAGGCTTTGTGGTTGGTCAGCAATGGTCGCAGGCAATATGTCGCTTCATCTCATGCAAAATGGCCCTGCATAAACAACAGGACTGTGCCGGAAAGTAGCAGGCGGCCTGCAACCTCCACGAACTAAAAGAAAAAACACAACACAGGTGCAAAATGAACCCTTCAGACTGCCGGAGGCCGGCGAGCAAGACAGGTAAATCTGTTAAGTAAAACGATGGAATTCGCCTAGAAAACTTACCGCCTAAAATTGGGTTTCCACCTGATTGATGTGAATCAATTGGCCCATTTTCTGATGGTGTATTTTTTTATGATCGGTCGGATCGATCGGTTTTTTCGGGAAATCACCTTTGGAGGAAAAAATGAGAAAATTATTTATCACCACCACAATTATTGCGTTCTCGGCGTCAATGGCCATGGCCGACCAACCTGCCGAGAACGTCAACAACGGCGCGGGCGGTCAAGCGGTCAAGGCGACGAACGAAGCTCTGAAGGCCGCAGGGACTAACTTGGGACAATGGAAGAAAGACGTAGGTCTCACTGGAATTGGCGAGATTGTTAGTTCAATAAATGACGACGCAAATCACGACTAGGCCTTATCCTCAAGGCCAGCGGCACCCGTCTGGGCAACTCGGCGGGTGCGCACACGCGTGAGCTTTTATACTGGGCGGTACTGTCAGCCGATGCTAGCATCTATCAGAGTGCTCGGTGTGAGCGCTCTCTCAAGCGCGCAATTGGCGTCAGATGAGAGGAAGAGTTGGCCCCGGTCAGGCACCAATTCGTCAAAGCAAACGATGCGTCAAAGCAGCGATTTGAACTTCCTTTAACGCAGGGATTCATTTCGTATTTTTCATGAGCTCTCCATAAAAAAGGTGCAACGGAAGTTTGAATATGCAGCTGGGAGGTGCCGTTAGACGTCTTTATCATGAACGGCTGGTTCCTAACTCCATAATGTCGCTAACCTGAGATACCTGCTGCCAGCGGCCTAGAAGTACAGCGAACGTTGGGGTCCGCCTTTACTTCCGCCAACACGAACCGGACCGGACCTTGACCGGATAGCTGTGAGTTAAGGTGTTGCCATCGGAAAACGGACATTGATACATTGCGCAGCGATTGGTCGGCGTAATCGTAGGTAAACGCCTTGCCCGCCAAACTGTCGTGATCAAGTGTTTGAATTAGGACAGACTCGCGCTACTCTGAATTTGATCCAAAATATTCTTGCCAACTCTGGTGCGGACGCCCGGCGGCGGTTGCAAAATCGCTGGGGATGTCGAGGGCACCGTTTTGGATACCTTGGTATATCCCCGCAATGATCGTGCCGATAAACGCGCCCAACTCGGCAATGCGATCTGCTTTGTAATCGTCGAACGACATCGCACGATAGATCAAAGCTGTGCCGAAGGCTTGGTTCATAAAGGCGGCCAACTCGCTCTGGGTTAACAACGCGCCATGCAGGTTGTAGGTGTGACCATTATGACTGGCACTGGTCAGCATGCGTGCATATGCAAAGGCCAATTCCCCGCGCGTTGTATAGCCGCAACGGCCATCCCCAGCGCAATTCGTGATTTCGCCCGCTTTGCGATAGGTGTCGATATATTCCACATCCGGCTCGATGTAGATCCCGTTGCGGCCAATGACCCAGTCGAGACCACTTTCTCGAACATCGACTTCGGTTTGGCGGTTGCTTTGGATGATGGGCGAGAACGCGGTTCCCTCCTCGGCACCTTGGACGCTGGTATAGACAATCTTTTTCACACCGGCCGCTTTTGCCGCGTTAATCACGTTTCGGTGTTGCCCGATCCGATCCTCTGGCGCCGCCATGCCCGACACCAGCAACACTGTGTCGACTCCGGTAAATGAGGCCCGAAGCTGCTCCAGATTGTCATAGTCGCCGGGACGGACTTCAATATCGAGCCCCTTGGCTTTTTCAGGTGTGCGCGCCAAGCCGACAATCGGCTCCCCGGTGTTCATGGCAACCAAAGCCTTGGCAATGGCGGCCCCAAGTTGGCCCGAAACGGCAGTAACTGCGATTGTCATGATGGTTTTCCTTTGCCCTAAATGTCATCTTCCTGCGCCGTTGTGCATTTTTCAAGCAGCAGCACGCTGCCGTCGCCGTTCAAAGTTATACCAAAACCGATAGGCCACCAACATTGCAAGCGGTGCGTAATTTACCATCGCCGGAACAAGGCCCCCCCAGTCCCGTGTGGCGGCCCAATGCAACAGCGTCAGAACTGCCGCGCCGTAAACAAACCGCTGGAGGGGTTTCCATTTTTTACCCAAACGGCGGACCCACGCATCACTGGATGTCACCGCGAGCGGCACGAAAATCAGGAATGCCAGCCAACCAGTCCAGATATAGAACTTAGAAATTTCGCGCACCGTGAGCGCGATCGCGCCTTCATCGATCAGATAAAGAACTGTGTGGAGTGCGGCATAAAGGAACGCGGCGACACCGATGTAGCGGCGGCGCTTCATCAACCAACGCGGGCCTCTCCAACCTATGAAAAGCATCATCAATGGCGTGATCATCAAGGAAACAATCATGAACCGCGCGGCAAATTCACCCGACGGGTATAAAATCGCGTCCACCGTTTCGGGGTTCCCCGATGCCAACCCCGCGATCATCGGAATGGCGGGCAGGCTCAGGAAAGCCCAGAAGGAATAGGGATGGTTCAGGAAAGATTTAAGAGATGACATTACCGTAACTCCAAGTTGCAGATGTTTAACGCTGCTGCGCAGCAATTCCGTCGCCTTCTACGCGCAAAACGTTGCGACTTTTACAAACGGGGGGCAAATGTATGCCCCCGTACATTCGCATTATCCGTGGTAGGCTTGGCTGACAGCAAAGCTGTCTTCGAACCCGTGCCAAAGAACGACCTTACCGTCGCGCACTTTGGCGGGGCAAAGGTGAACGGGCCCGTTCCCTTACCGGATTCTGTAGTGATGGCGTTCATCTTGCCAAAGACGGCAACGGTATCACCAGAGGCGTAAGCGTCTGTGTTGTCCCAAGCCGTTGTTTGGAAGTTTTCGCCAAAGATGCCCATGAATTCAAAAAGCTTCTTTTTGCCTTGCCAGACGCCGATCCATGGCAGCCATTTGTCGGCCACGCCCCCTCTTGCGAGCAGGATGTCTTTCCAGTATCTCGATTCCAGCAGCAATTAGAGCGCAGGAACAAAAATGTATCGCGTCTGGAATTTCATCACAAGTTACTCGATTTTGCTTACTGCGGGCGCCCTCCTTGCGCTGATTTGGGCAAATATCAATGCGGAGAGCTATAACCACTTTGTTCATCTGGTTCTCATTCCCGACTTTTTCATTGGAGAACTTCATGAGAGTCATGGCGAAATCACCCGCACATTGACGCTCCACTATCTTGTGAATGATGTCCTGATGGCCTTCTTCTTTGCCATCGCCGCGAAGGAAGTCTGGGAAGCTGTGATCCTCAAAAACGGCAGTTTGCGCGGCAAAAAGGCCGCAACCCCGCTGATTGCCACGCTCGGCGGCATGGTCGGCCCGATTTCCATATACCTCGGGATCGCTTATTTCATGGGCAGCACCACCTTTGACGCAGTGGCAAATGGCTGGGCGGTTCCGACCGCAACCGACATCGCGTTTTCCTACCTTGTTGGGCGTTTGGTCTTCGGTGCTGGGCACCCAGCTGTGCGGTTCCTTCTCTTACTGGCTATCGCGGATGATGCGGCCGGCCTTCTAATTCTGGCCATTTTCTACCCAACGGGGGATGTGGCCCTTCAGTGGCTCGGGCTTTCCGTGGGGGCTGCGGTGCTCGTGTATCTCCTGTTCAACTACTTGCCCCGTCGCATGGACAAGGGCGATCAGTTGCGTAGAAACTCCACTAGAATGCGCAGCGTCTTTGGCTTCTGGCCCTACCTGATCGCAGGCTGTTTGTCGTGGTATGGCTTCCAAAAAGCGGGCCTGCACCCATCCCTTGGCTTGCTTCCAATCATCCCCACAATCCCCCACGCAGACCGCGAATTCGGGATATTTGCCGAGGCCGAGAAGCACCTAACTGACCTCCTCAACCATTGCGAACACCTGCTCAAACACCCCGTGGAAGTCATCCTGTTTTTCTTTGGTTTGCTCAACGCAGGTGTGGAATTTGGCGCGATTGGCAACCCGACGTGGCTCGTACTGGGCGGCCTGATTATCGGCAAACCACTGGGGGTGTTTATTTTTGGCTATATCGGCGCGCATGTCTTGCGATTTGGTCTACCCGTGGGGATGAAAACGTCGGACCTGTTCGTCATCGGCTGTGTTGCGGCGATTGGCTTTACGGTTTCCCTCTTTATCGCCTCGGTCGCTTTTGAATCCGGCCCTGTGCAGGATGCCGCGAAAATGGGGGCGCTCCTGAGTTTCGGGGCCGCTGTCTTGGCCATTGTCGCTGGGAAAATTACCCGCGTTGAAAAGAAACAGTTTTAGGCTTCTCCCCCAATTTTGGCGGATTTTAAGCAAATCTCTCTGGATTCGCCACATTGCTTCCAGTCAATAAACAACGCCCATTGTAAAATTGGGTGTTTTTTGCGACATACTTTGCTTCAGGGATCCTCTATATCTAACATTAACTAGAACCCGTTAAGGGTATCGGGATACCAGAGGCACAATTGAGGCGAGCAATGCTCGAATTTATAGAAGTCAGTAAGTCCTTTTGGACCGGAACGCAGCGCAAGGTCATTCTTGAGCAAGCGTCGTTTCGTGTCGAGCTTGGCAATTCTATGGGTATCCTTGCCCCCAACGGCACCGGAAAAACGACCCTCATCAATATGATGGCTGGCCTTGAAAAACCCGATGAGGGCACAATCAATCGCAACTGCCGGATTTCTTTTCCGCTTGGCTTTATGGGCGGCATCTCTACCAAACATTCCGCGATGGAAAATTCGCGCTATATTGCCCGCCTTTATGGTTTGGACCCGGATTACATTGAGGCCTTTTGCCGTTGGCTCTGTGCGCTTGAGGAATATTTTGATCGCCCCGTAGGCACCTATAGCGCTGGAATGCGGGCGCGTTTTAGTTTCGCGCTGATGTTGGCGCTCGATTTTGATATCTACCTCATCGATGAGGGGATGCCGTCGACAACGGACGTCGAATTCAATCGTAAAGCGGGGACGTTACTGCGGGATCGCCTGCGCAAAGCAACCGTCATAATCGTATCCCATCAGGCCAAAACCCTTGAAAAATTCTGCAAATCGGCTGCCGTCCTCCATCGTGGTCGATTGCATATGTTTGACACCCTAGAAGAAGCAAAGAGGCTCTATGACTACGAAACCAAGAGCTAAGCGATTCAACATCCGGCGCGGTGTTATCAAAGCTGCAACCGAAAACCCTACTCCGCTCACTGCGGGCCTAACAATGTCGGCAGTGGCGCGAAATTCCGGCCTGACTCCCCCCCCCGAAGAGACCCCGCAAGCAAACACGTCCAGCGCCGAGGGCTCGACCCCACCAGATCAGGATATTGCCAACATTCGCCGCGAAAACCTGACGGGTCGCCAATTGCGTATGGCGCGTCGTGTCGCCCAAAAACATGCGCTTGCAACGACGTCGGATTTTGATGCCGTCCGCCTGCTGCGTGCGAAAGGTATCGACCCGTTTAAGCGCGCCAATATGCTTGAGTTGGTTTCCGCCGAAGAGTCCTCCGCGACGAACGACGGTTTCATGTTGCCACAAACCATGCCGGTAACGGGCTCAAATCTTCCAACTACAGAGCTCGCTCCACCCGACGATGGCATAGCAGAAATCAGCCGTATTCAGCGCGATATTGTACGCCGCCGTCGTCGCAATCTCGCGATGCTTTTTGCGCGTCTGGCGTTTTTCATCTTCCTACCCACGTTTTTGGCTGGCTACTATTATTACGTGTTGGCCACCCCGATGTACGCCACAAGTTCCGTCCTAAAGGTTGAGCAATCTCAAGGACCTGCGGGATCCAAAAGCCTTTTGGCAGGCACACAATTTGGCGATACAGATTCCATCGTTGTCCAAACTTACCTCCTCAATCGCGATGCGATGCTGCGCCTCGACAGAGACTTAGGGTATCGCGAACGCATGAGTGCCTCCTTTATTGACCCCGTTCAACGGCTCCCGCGTGACGCATCCTATGAAGAGACCTATAAACTCTATAAAAAGAACGTCAAAATCGGGTTTGATCCCACTGAGGGCGTCATTCAAATGGAGGTCATTGCTTACGAGCCTGAAAACGCCGAGGCCTTTGCGCGGGCGCTTATTTCCTATGCCGAAGAAACCATTGATAATTTAAGTCAACGTGTACGCAATGACCAAATGAGCGGTGCGAGTGAAAGCTATAGTGACGCCGAAATCGCAATGGAGGGCGCACAGCAGCGGGTTATTGAACTCAAGGAATTATATAATGTTATCAGCACCGAAATTGAAGTTAGCCTCCTGACCACCCGCATTTCTGCGCTTGAATTGCGGGTAACCGAAGACTCGATCGCGCTTCAGGAACTCATGGCCAACGAGCGGCCCAACCAAACCAAAGTAGAGACACTGGAGCGAGGAATTGCCAACCGCAAAACCGTAATCCACGATCTGCGCGCGCAACTTACCGAGGGGCGCAGCGACGGGCTTTCGCTTGCACGCATTCAAGGCGAACTCCAAGTCGCGGAAAGCGAACTCGCCACCCGCGTTCTGATGCTTCAAACATCACTCCAACAAATGGAAGTTGCGCGGATCGAGGCTGGCCGTCAAACACGCTACCTCGTGACGGTTGCCGCCCCGAATGCCCCCGATGCCCCGAGTTATCCGCGCGCGTTCGAGAATACGATCCTCGCGTTTTTTATCTTTTCTGGCATTTACCTAATGGCGTCCCTCACCGCTTCCATTTTGCGTGAACAGATAACTTCATAAGTGCTTTCAACGAGCCCACAACAAACATTTAAGGACGTTTTTTCAATGGCAACTCCCGCTAAATCCGTTAGCCCCAACACGTGGGAATTTCTGCGCGACCCTATGATTGTACCCACTGGTTTTCGCGAGTACGACGCACGCTGGAAATTTCCCGAAGAGATAAACCTTGTTGGGATCACGGCACTCGGGCTTGGACTTGGCACGCAAATGCGGCGTCGCGGCATCCCACCGATTATCGTCGTAGCCAATGATTACCGCGAATATTCTTTGTCGATAAAAAATGCTCTGATGTTGGGTCTGATGCAGGCTGGAATTACCGTCAAAGACATCGGTCCTGCGGTTTCCCCAATGGCCTATTTCGCTCAATTCCATCTTGATGTCCCTGCAGTTGCAATGGTCACCGCAAGCCACAATCCCAACGGCTGGACCGGCGTCAAAATGGGCTTTGAACGCCCTCTTACCCATGGCCCGGACGAGATGTCCGAACTGCGCGACATTGTCCTCAATGGCGAAGGCATTGCCACCCCCGGTGGGGCCTACGAATTTGTCGACGGGGTAAGGGAAGCCTATATTGACGATCTTGTCGGCGACTTCAAAATGACGCGAAAGCTCAAAATTGTGTGCGCAACGGGCAACGGAACGGCGGCCGCCTTTGGGCCTGCTGTCTTTGAACGCATAGGGGTTGAAGTCGTACCAAGCCACACAGATCTCGACTACACTTTCCCGCACTATAACCCAAATCCTGAGGCCCTCGAAATGCTCCACGACATGGCCGATAGCGTGCGCGCATCAGGAGCGGACTTCGCCCTTGGATTCGACGGCGACGGTGACAGATGTGGCGTCGTCGACGATGAAGGCGAAGAGATATTCGCTGACAAAGTCGGGGTTATCATGGCGCGGGATCTCTCGAAAATTTACCCCAACGCCACCTTTGTTGCAGACGTCAAATCGACTGGACTTTTTGCCTCGGACCCCGAGCTCATCAAAAATGGCGCCACCGCCGACTATTGGAAAACCGGCCACAGCCATATGAAACGCCGTGTAAAAGAACTCGGAGCGCTCGCAGGGTTTGAAAAATCCGGACACTACTTCCTCGCCGAACCGATTGGGCGGGGCTATGATTGCGGCTTGCGCGTGGCCGTTGAAATCTGCAAACTTATGGACCGAAATCCGGACATGAAAATGTCAGACCTACGAAAAGCCTTGCCTCAAACATGGGCTACCCCCACGATGTCACCTTATTGTTCTGACACGGAAAAATACCATGTGTTGGAGCGTTTAGTCGCAAAAATCGTCGCTTTGGAAACTTCAGGCGGCTTAATCGCGGGCCGCAAGATCAAGCAAGTCGTAACCGTAAACGGCGCCCGCATCATCCTCGACAACGGCGCTTGGGGCCTCGTGCGCGCAAGCTCGAATACACCCAATCTGGTCGTCGTCTGCGAAAGCCCAGAGAGCGAATCTGAAATGCACGCAATTTTTGCCGATATTGACGCCATAATCCGCACCGAGCCACTCGTTGGGGAGTATGACCAGAAAATTTGAGTCCGCGCCCCTTGCAGCCAATGAACCCACTCTGAATCAATAGGAAACAGAAACACTCCATTTCCTGCCTCAAAATGGGTTCACTCGGCTGATTTTGTTGCGGAAAGCTTAAGGTATTCCCATTGAGACGCCAACCAAACGCCCTTCCGATAAAAATCCCGACTTTTTACTAAATCAGGGCTTGAAGACTCCGCAATCCCGTCGTAAAACCCGCAAGCAGTTGGGATGTGGCCTAGTGGTAGGGCAACGCTTTTTGGTAGCGCAGATCGTAGGTTCGAATCCTACCATCCCAGCCAAACACTTCTTCTCTTTTTGAACGTACGAAGTACCCGCCCTTTTGTGGCGTGGTTTCAGCGACTTGCCTGTACGACATTCAAGGAGAGACGCTCTTCAGAGAGCAAATACGGCCATCATATGGCCAATATCTCTCTTCGACATTTCCGCGGTGCGAGTTTGGGGTAAGTTTGCGTTGTGACAGGTTCTGGTGTTGACGTGTTTGCCGACAGACTAAGTGAGCAAGTCGTCTTGCTGGGCCCAGTCAGAAGCAAAGCCCTTCTTGAGAAGATAGTCTGTTGTAATGTGATGCGGCAGAGTTCCATTAACAGCACGCTCAATCATGGTCGGCGAGAGAAACGCGAGGTTCGTCACTGCTTGGATCCGACGCACCGATCTTCCTTCGCGCGCCGCTATTTCTTCAAATGTAGTGCCGTTTCTAATCGCCGCGTACCAACCTATCCCGCTCGCGATATTGCGGGTCAGGGTCTGGTCGATCTCCGGAGGGCTGCTGCCAAGGATAATCTTTGTTTCAACACCTCTGCGCCGAAGCCGGAAGGCTGCAGTGATATGAAGGGCCTCCGATTCAAGCCGATCCGCCTTTAGGCCCAGATGATCTGCAATGACCTGTGCGTTTAAAGTGATTGCAAGCGATCCTGGCTCAATGATAGTTTTGGCAATCAAGTCTGCCCAACTGCTCACTGTGGATTTTGCATTCAGATTAGAAGCCAAAGTGTCCATGCGCTGTCGGAACTGGTCAACATCTGTTGCCTTGATGCTCGGAATGGTCCTCGGCAGAAACCCTGGCGCGGAAACATGTTCCGCGACGGCTCTGGCAATCGCTGCTTCGAGTTGCTGTGCGGGTAGTCGCCAGGCCTCGGGATGGTTTGCGCTGCGTTCCGTTACCAAGCGCCTTGAGATATAATACCGCAGCCTTTTGCCGTTCTTGCTTGTATGGCTTGGCGTCAACCGGTCACCTGTCTCATCGAACAGTTTTCCTGCGAGGGGCGACGGGTGAGCCGCGTTCTTTTCTCCGCGGATCCGCGCGTGATTTTCCGTCAATCTCCGCTGAACCTGATCCCACACCTCGGGATCAATAATCGGCTCGTGCAATCCCTCATAGATATTTTTGTGATGCCGGATGCGCCCGGCATAAATCGGATTGGTCAGGATATGGTGAATGTGGCCGCGATCGAACGCTGTGCCACCTCTTGTCACGCCCGCGGCCGTGACCGTCTGCTTTGACCGCAGGTTCAAACCATCCGCCCGCTCTTTGACCAAACGGATGTTGCCGTGCTCCCTGTAGAGATCATAGAGCGCGCGCACTGTCTTCGCTTCCGACTCCTTGATGGTCAGGGTTCGACCGTCCGGATCATACCCCAGCGGGACGTTGCCGCCCATCCACAGGCCCCTGCGTTTGGAGGCGGCGATCTTATCTCTGATCCGTTCTGCCGTGACCTCGCGTTCAAACTGGGCAAACGACAACAGCATGTTCAGGGTCAGTCGCCCCATGCTGGTAGCTGTATTGAACGACTGGGTGACCGAGACAAAAGACGCCCCTGCCCCATCCAGCCGATCCACAATCTTTGCGAAGTCCGCCAGCGACCGTGACAGGCGGTCAATCTTGTAGACAACGATCTGATCGACCCGTCCTTCGTCAAGATCTGTGAGCAGGCGTTGCAAAGCGGGCCGCTTTAAGGTCCCGCCAGAGATGCCACCATCGTCATAGGCATCCGGCAGCAACACCCAGCCTTCAGCTCTCTGGCTTGTGATGTAAGCGGTGCAGGCCTCCCTTTGGGCATCCAGCGAGTTAAACTCCTGCTCCAAGCCATCTTCCGAGGATTTACGGGTATAAATCGCGCAGCGGATCTTGGGCTTCATTGCGTAAGTCCGAAGAAGCGCGGCCCCGACCAGTGCGCACCCGTGATGCGTTTTGCGATGGCAGAAAGGGATTTATAGGTCAGGCCATCCATCACAAAACCCTGCGTGACCACCTCAACCTGATAGGTTCGTCCGTTCCACTCCCGCATCAGATGTGCTCCGGGTTTCAGAGAGGAGGTTGTGCAGGTGTGCGGCACCTTGCCATTTGCCATTACCTGCAGGCGTCGCAGGGTTTGTTTTGGTACGCGTCCGTGCAACAGGCACTGTTGTTCATGGAGGATTGCCTTTCGCAAGAACCCGACAGACAAGCGCTTGGGGGGTGGGGCATCAAACACCTGCCGCCAGACTTCAAGGCAGGTTGCACGGTCTGCCAAGGGGTCGTCTTGAACAAGGTCCGCCCAGATTTGTGGCGCCGCGTTAATTGCTTTGGATGGCGGGCTGATCAGTCCGCCCTTTTTAGTCTCGTGCAGCCTTCTCTGCGCGCACGCTGCAGGCTGTATCAGACGCGCGTTGAGGGCTAGGCCGTACTCAACTAGATCCATAATTATCTCCGCTTCGATCCCGGGGCGGGTCAATCCCGCCCTTGTACTGAGCAGAGCCCGGCATTCGGGCGGCAACGGCGACACCTCAAACGCGTCGGCGTCGCACCAGTGACGCTTCCCGTGGCGATGAAGTCCAGTGGAAAGAACAAGTGAGAAAGGCAGACAATACACCACGTAGGCGCAATCACGGCCTTGACCAAGACTGCTGTCAAAATCTCAACGGATGGCATGCATGCGCACTTTGGCAAGACTACGAGCGTGAAGAGAAGCAAACCGAAGAACGACAGGATCTGACATGTTGGCACCAAGCGCGTTTTGAGACCCATTGGGAAGTCCCAAAACGACGAAAGCCACCCTAAGGTGGCTTGTTTGGCAGTATTGGTTGCGGGAGCTCGATACCAACGATACTTACTTGATCTAACCCACGCTCAAAACTAGGTGGTCAAGCTGCCACGCTCAAGTCAGTTTCCTCTGACACTGCCATATACTTTACTGCAGGAAGGCCAAATCGGTTCCACCAGAAACGGACGGTTTCGTGGCTGACGTCGATGCCTCGTTCATGCAAAAGGTCTTCCACATTTCGAAGCCAAAATGGATATCAAACGTAGAGCAACACTGCTAGACGGATGATTTCAGGACTCGTTTTGAAGTAACGGAAAGGGGAGCGTTTTGTCATCAGGCGAAGCTACAAAACCGCCCTGCCCTTCACAACCTGGTTTCTTCTGACAGGACCGCGGGCCGCATTGCGGAGCAATATTTCCAACGGTTTCAAGGGAAAAATTCCTTTCAGTGGCCCAATAGGGCGACGCCCATGAGGACAAACAGGGCGATGAACAAGGTCTCGGCGATGATCAAACCAATGGCCTGTCCACCAACATCGATAATGCGCTTCAGCGAGGTTTTCATCCCCACCGCCGCAATCGAGACCAACAGCGCCCAACGGCTTAGGCTGGACAGGTGGTGTCAGACCAATTCGAACCAGTCTCAGTTTACCGCAAGGGACGGGAACCTATGCTGAACAAAGTTGGCGCCACTCAGTGAGAGCGGCGGCGCGGTTGAGCTTGAAATTGGCGCGTGAGTAAAGGTGACGTTCCTGGTTAAAATGGTTGTGAATTGACGAATGAATGGCGACGAATTTCTGCATGGTTCGCGTTCGTCGGAAGCGCAACATTGCCCGTTCTCGTCGTCGAAAAGGTTGGTGTGAATTCTCGGCCCGATTGTTCAGCCAGCGGTCAGTTTCTTGTCGATGAGCGTTGCCGATGACCTTCATCGCGGCGCCGTAAGACCGCAGTAGATCAGTCACGATGACATGTGGTGGGCCAAAGCGCTTCATTGTTTTTCTGAGGAATTTCAACGCCGCTTTGCGATCCCGGCGCTTGGTGACATAACTTTCAAGCACCTCGCCCTCGTGATCCACAGCCCTCCAGAGATAGTGGGTTTCACCGTTGATTTTTACGAACACTTCGTCCAAATGCCATTGCCAATTCGAATGAGCTCGAAGGTGCTGAACCCGTTTTCTTCGGATCTCAGCCGCGAACAACGGGCCGAACCGGTTCCACCAAAACCGCACAGTCTCATGGCTAATTTCGATCCCGCGCTCATGCAACAAATCCTCCACATTCCGGAGTGACAGAGGGTACCGAACGTAAAGCATCACTGCCAGGCGGATGATCTGCGGGCTCGTCTTGAAGTACTTGAATGGGTCGCGTTTTGTCATCCTGCGACGCTAGGCGTTCACCCTGCCCGCCTCAACCGGTTTTCTTCTGACAGTGCCTCCGCGACGCTTGGGACCCGAGCCGGCGCCAGGGAAAAGGCACGATCTGTCCATAACAGAGAGATTTTCGTGACGATGACGAATGGCGAAAATGCTGCAGTCAGAGAGTTAGCTTTTCCGGCTCCATTGGGTGTCAGCTTTCAACATCACTACATTGATGATTCGCACTCGAAGCGAACAGTCGCTTTGTCCGCAGTCTGTGAGATAGCCGAATTGACCTTGCTGCGTCTTGAATGAATGGCCGATTATCCCGCCGCGTGGCAGCACGGATGATTTAGCACATGCGGCATTTTCTGTGCTGCGAGCGCGCGCAGCGAGAAAACCGAATTCACAGACTGGGCTCTAACCAGCCATTCGCTGCGAAATGTGCCAAGGTCCGCAGAGGGCCGTTCACGTCAGTTAATCGGGGGCAGTTTCGGTGCTTTTGTGTTATCGCAGCATTCGACACTATGGGCGGGAACCAGACTTTCGCTGCATCTGTGAGTCAAGAATGCGTCATCGGTCAGAGCCGACATTCAAACAGATGCTGTTTTAGGTCTATCTCCGCAGCGCGGAAGGCCGCACCGAGACTAAAGCAAACGCGCAGTCTTGTCGGTCTGGCGTCCAAAGACTTTTCTAGGAGACCTTCTCGGTGTTCGAAATCTCCTATACGGGGCAAGTTCTATCTAAGAAATTGAGATGAGCTATTCGATCGCTTCTACCGGACCCCCGGCTTTTTGCCATGAAGTGAAGCCTCCCGGGATATGTGCAACGTTTCGCAGTCCCAATTCATTCGCGATTTCAACCGCTAGAGTGGATCTTTCACCGACGGCACAAAAAAGCAAGACCCTGCTGTTTTTCGCCAATCCCGCCAGTGGACCGCTGGGTCGACAGTATTGATCAAAATGCCCGTAGGGTGCGTGGATCGAGTTGGGGATCGATCCATAGCGGCGCCGTTCGCTCTCTTCCCTAATGTCCACGAGTTGACAATCAACCGATGGCCATCCAGCAAGAATTTCGTCGACCTCAAGTACGGGTACACGATGTTGCGCCGCCATTCTAAGGCCGAGATTTAAATTTTCGGGAACTGCCACGTCCATCATAGCTGGGTTGGCGAGCTTTAGATTATTCATGATCTCGGCATATTCTTCTGCCGAATTCACTTGGAGACGCGGGTTGTTATGGCGCTCCTCGGCAATCGTGCTGACCGTGTCCCCTTTGTAGTCGTGGCCCGGAAAGACCATCGTGTTTTCTGGCAGTTTTAACAAACGCTCAAAAATCGAATGGTATTGCTCATAAGGATCACCATTCTGAAAGTCGGTGCGGCCCGTCCCCCTTATCAACAGTGTATCGCCGGTAAACACCCGGTCATCCATTAAGAAGCTGTAACTTTCCGAGGTGTGCCCCGGTGTATGAAGCGCAGTAAGTGTAAGACCTTCAATCGTTAATGGATCATTATCGCGCACGCGCATGGAAACCACGTCAGCTGGGGACTGTTCGCCCATTACCGTTGTGCATCGGGTTGCGTCACGCAATTTCCCCATAGCGCTGACATGGTCGGCATGGATATGGGTATCGACAACTTTAACCAGCTTGAGGTCTAGCTCTTCAAGCAACTTCAGGTAGCGATTAGTATGTTCGAAAACCGGATCTATTAGAAGCGCTTCGCCACCGTGCCGACTGGCCATCAGGTAAGTATAAGTGCTTGAAGTTTTGTCAAAGAGTTGTCTGAATATCACTGCTGCATCTCCACATGGTAGGTGATCGATACTTCCAAAAGAGCGTTACTTGCTGGCTGGGCAACTCATTCGAACGAATCTGCCGAGGCTACTCTTTTGAACAACTTATGGCAATTATTGAATCATTGCTTGATCAAGCCGTTTGGCTTAGCCTAACGAACGCTTCTTGCAAACGGTTCGTGGGAGAGTCGTCATGCCTTGAGAGCGCAACCTCCTAAAGGAACAACACAATGAGCCTACGTATAAACGACACAGTCCCTAACCTTACCGTAGAAACGGACCAAGGCACCTTTTCTTTGCATGATTGGATCGGAGACAGTTGGGCGATCCTTTTTTCGCATCCTAAGGACTTTACCCCTGTTTGCACGACAGAGTTTGGCGCGGTCGCGCAGTTGGCCGATGAATGGTCCAAACGCGGCACCAAGGTCATCGGGATTTCCGTGGATGGTGTTGAGGATCACAAGAAGTGGAAGGGCGACATTGAGAAAGTTGGGGGCGCACCCGCAGGCTTCCCGATTATTGCGGACGATGGCCTGACAGTTTCAAAAGCCTTCGACATGTTGCCAGCAGATGCCTACCTACCGGACGGCCGCACCCCCAATGATAGCCAGACCGTAAGATCTGTTTTTATCATCGGACCAGATAAAAAGATGAAGTTGTCCATGACATATCCGATGAATGTGGGCCGCAATTTTGCAGAAGTTTTGCGGGCACTGGATGGCCTGCAGACGGCGGCCAGTCGAGGTGTCGCAACACCGGCAAACTGGAATGTCGGCGATGATGTCGTTATCCCGGTTGCTTTAAACGATGCTGATGCAAAAGAGAAATTCGGCGACTTTACCACTGTCCTTCCCTATCTACGAATGACAAGCCTGAAAGGCTAAGTCATCGGTAGGCCCCATTTAATCGAGATCTTTTGGGGCCTAATTCCAAAAATTAAACAACGGCATTGAATGCGCAGCGTCGCTGCAACAAAGTCCAATTTGTCCGCTGACCGACGCTTCACCCAACAAAATGCTGCACGATGCACGAATGGCAGCAATGCGAAAGCTGCATCGCGGCATAGACGAGGGGTGGGAATGTCCGGTTTGGGCCGTTCGCGCCATTTGGCCTCATCGCTCGAACGGCTGCTATGTCCGGTGATCTTGACCATTGAACCCACTTGCAGCGAAGCTCAGGTTTGTTAGATTCGACGCTTTGGGGTTTAATGGGTCCAGACCCTAACCACCCCAAGGAAAAGCGCGACTTCCCTAATGATTTCGGAAAATATCAGGAGATATTACATGGGCGGATATGGCTCAGGACGAACAAGTCATAAGCAAAAGGCAGAGCATTGTCGTTCGCCATGGGCCAGATGGGCGGCTATTCAACGGGGCAACAAAGCGATGGGAAAGCGATGAATAGAGGCGCAGGTGGGTAGTAACTTGATCCATCACAATGCAAAGCGCTCTTCGTCCTGGTAATCTTGGGACTCAATTTTGGTTAAAAGGGGAATGCATATGAACATCCGCGAAATAAACCAACATGCTCGTGCGCTCTACTCTGCGCATGGAGACAAAGCTGAACATGAGGCCGCCCAAAGGGAGTTGAAGAGTACAGAGACCGGTGCCGAAAATGAAGCAGAAGACTGGCGGCGTGTTCGACTTTCCATCAGACAAATTCGTGGACCGAACGAAAGTTGACCTTTTTGTTTTTGGACCGATCTAGCTAGGTTTTAGCCAGTCGCATGTCGAATATGAAATGCTTTGGTGCCAAACGTTTTAATGCGTCAAACTCAATATTATAGTCTTTGACATCCCAAGGCACCTGCATTGGGTGCGTGATGAACTAGCCGTTCAGGAGGACGTCAAAGATGACGGCTAAAGCGTGCAAAACAACATAGGTTGCCAACAATCCTACGAAGACCAATAAGGCCTTGTCGAGCTTGGAAGGAAGCGGCGGTTTGATGTTTGGGTCATTGCTCATAGGGGAGAATTAGCGACAGTATTTGACGGATACAATAAGCGGTTTTTGGCTTGGCGAGATATAGCCGAAGAAGCGCCTGAATGCGCCCGATTAGGGTCGCTACACGGCTTGCCGGTGAAGGTAAAGTGAACGAATGACAACCCCATTAGAGGCAATGGCGCGGTACGAGTTGGCGTATTTCAAGCCACAAGTTTTCTTCATTCTGCAACCGTTGTGGCGAAACTTTGGGCTTGAATTAGAAGCCCATGTGAGAACATACAGAGAAGTGAAGCCGCAAAAGGAACGGAGGCGGCAACGTATTTGCGTGCCACCCTCAAATCAGTGTGTGTTTGCCACCAAAGCCGCAATGAAAAGCCTCGTCTAAACAGAGACTAGATCTAGCGCCTTAGCGGGAAAAGCCGCCAATTTGCGGAAGGTAGGTCGGTGAAAAAGGAGCAAGAACCTCTTTTAAATCATCGCCCGCGGGTCCATACACAACAACCGAATTTACTGAAAAAGTTTCCATAAATTCGCCAGCGAAATTTGCACCAAAGTTCCCCATGTGGGTCATTGCCGCTGCATTGTCGGCATAGCGTTCAGTAATATGAATTAAATCACCTTCGCCCATATAATCATAAATCAATGCATCCGGTTCGTTGGCCATTGTCGCGGCAACCATCCGATCGATAAGTGGCTTTGCGGCTTCCGCTTTGCCCTCATTGACAGTCATGGTAATATGCCAATGTACATCATCACCACTATGGCCGTCGGCGAAAGCAGGACCAGTAGCGAGTAACGTTGCCGCGATGGGTAATAAAAGTTTCATAAATAAATTCTCCTTTGAGGGTTTGGAACCACACAAGTAAAGGCATATGTCGTTGCGAATACTGTGAAATAGCGTGTCTCTAGTAGTCTCGTTTGGAAATGTGAGGGTAGGACATACAATGCTTCAATGCAAAAAAATGTTTTCTGGGGGTGGCCAGTGACCAAGAAATGACCCGTAAATGCATGGAAAGAAACTACCAAGAATGCGGCTAGATACTCTCAGAAGTGGGCCGACAAGGTCTGTGCATGTCGGTCGCAGTGTTCATAGGAGAGCTCGCTTTTGAGTTTTCGGACGCCGTAAAGGGAGCCGTCAAAATGTTCACGCAAATAGTTGAATAATAACGGATTAATGTAATTACCCCCGAACTCGAATATTGTCGGGTGCTATAATTTTTGGTGACACAGTGTAGGGGTGCGCGTAGTATGGCACGCACCCCATACTTTGGCATGAAGTGCCCATAGTTTGGCATACGTTCGCGAAATTTCCGTTTTTCGGCAACGTTCTTCAACTTTATGCAGAAGTTCGTGGGAGTGAAAACTTCTGCTCAATTCGCTGATGCTTTCGCACCGGGACCCGATGTTCAAGTGCAGCATTTGTCACTATGGGCGGTGGTTTCAACCGGTGGACGCAACACTTTAATCTTTTTGGAAAGATGGAGGGCACTGTCAGAAGAAAACTCGGTTGAAGTGTGCAAGTGGCACACTTAGCGTCTCCGGATGACAAAACGTGACCCATTCAAGTACTTCAAGACGAGCCCGCAGATCATCCGCTTGGCGGTGATGCTTTACGTTCGGCACCCTCTGTCACTCCGGAATGTGGAGGATCTGCTGCATGAGCGCGGTATTGAAATTAGCCATGAGACGGTGCGGTTCTGGTGGAACCGGTTCGGCCCGTTGTTCGCCGCGGAGATCCGAAGGAAACGGGTCGGTCGGATGCGTGCTCATTCGAATTGGCAATGGCATTTGGACGAAGTTTTTGTGAGGATCAACGGCGAGACCCATTATCTTTGGCGAGCCGTGGATCACGAGGGCGAGGTGCTGGAAAGCTATGTTATCAAGCGCCGGGATGGCAAGGCGGCGCTGAAATTCCTCAGGAAATCAATGAAACGATATGGTCGACCCCATGTCATCGTGACTGATCTTCTGCGGTCTTACGGCGCCGCGATGAAGGTCATCGGCAATGCAGATCGCCAGGAGACAGGTCGCTGGATGAACAATCGCGCCGAGAATTCACACTTACCATTTCGACGAAGAGAACGGGCAATGCTTCGCTTCCGACGAACGCGAACCTTGCAAAAGTTCGTCTCCGTCCACGCCTCCGTTCACAACCATTTCAACCAGGAAAGACATCTCTACTCCCGAGAAAACTTCAAGCTTAACCGCGCCGTCGCTCTTGCAGAGTGGCGTCAACTCGGTGCGGCATAAAGGGCGGCTTCATCGTCCTTGTCGAGACTGGTTCGCATTCGTCTGACAGCACCATCTGGGCAGTTCCATATTGAAATTGCGCGGATTGCCGGTCAGGCGACCATTGCCGACTTCGTTGAAACTCTGATTGCAAGATCGTCGCTCATCATTGCCCTTTATTGGCGCCGACAAAGTGCGTTGTGCGAGAGCCACGCTCATAATGCCTTGGTTCAATCGATCCAGGATCATGAAGCCACGCGGGCTGAAGAGCTCATGCGAAGTCACTTAGTTGACCTTCATTCCGCGCTCGACCTGCGCGAAAGCCCCAAACAAATGAAGAAATTACGGGATGTTCTGACGCCATAAAACGTCAGCTCAAGCGAAGACCGAACGCGTTTCTGCGAGGCCAACATCACGGCTTTCAATTACGCAAACCCGCCTCAAATCAGTTGCCGCCAAGTGTATCCAATGCTGCACTTGTGCCACGGGTTTGATAGGTACCAACCCCCATCTTCGCGACGATACCGCCGTTCAGGACGATAGTCTCTCCCCGCAAAATTGTGCGTGTGGGCCAACCCGTAATACGCATTCCCTCATAAGGTGTGTAGTCGCAACCGTGATGCAGTTTGTCCTGCGAAATAACAGCTGTTTTGGTCGGATCCCAAAGAGTGATGTCGGCGTCTGCACCGATGACAAGTGCGCCTTTCTGAGGATAGAGCCCATAGAGTTTGGCAGGGTTCGTTGAGGTCAGCGCTACAAAGCGCTCCAGCGAGATGCGCCCTTTACTCACCCCTTCAGAGAATAAGATTGGCAGGCGCGTTTCGACTCCAGGAATACCATTTGGCACCCATTTAAATGAGGTCCGCGCCTTGGGGTTGTCTTTGCCAGTATTCTCGGGCCCATCGAAATAAAACGGGCAGTGATCGGAAGAAAAAACATCAAATGTACCATCCCGTAGACCTTCCCAGATAGCCGCCTGACTGTCGCTATCACGCGGTGGTGGCGAGCAGACATATTTTGCGCCCTCGAAGTCCATGTTCAGCCCCTTTAGATCGTCGCGCGTCAGGACGATATATTGCGGGCACGTTTCTGCATGCACTTTCATGCCACGCCGCTGGGCCCACTGGATTTGCTCCATTGGATCGCGGCCGGACACATGCACGATCATCACAGGCACATCCGTCATCTGCGCATGACTAATAGCGCGATGTGTCGCCTCGCGCTCCGCGGCTTGGTGATGGGCTTCAGCGTGATAATAGGGCGCAGTTTTCCCCTCATCCTCAAGTCGTTGGGTCATGTATTTGATCGCATCATGCCCTTCGGCATGCACCATTACTAACGCGCGTTCGCGCCGTGCCACGTCGAACACCTCAAGCAATTCGGCATCATTCAGAACCAGATCGTCATACGTCATGAAAACCTTGAACGAGGTATAGCCATCACGTACCAATGCGGGCAATTCCTGTCCAAGCACCTGTGGCGTGGGGTCGGATATCACCAGATGAAACGAGATGTCCGTGTAGCATTGCCCCTCGGCTTTTGAATGATAATCCTGCACACAATCGCGAAGGGAGCTGCCTTTTTGCTGCATTGCAAAAGGCAACACAGTTGTGTTGCCCCCTGCAGCTGCTGAACGCGTACCGGTCTCAAAATCATCTGCCATCACGGTGCCGTCGGACGTTGGCTGCGCCAAGTGCACATGAGCATCGATGCCGCCGGGCAAGACCAGAAGACCGGTCGCATCAATAACTTCATCGGCATCACTAAGTGCGGCAGCAATTTCTACAATCCGCCCATCTTTGACGCCCAAATCCGCGCGGTATCGGTCTGAGGCCGTCACCAATGTCCCCCCACGGATAATTAAATCCAACCTTTCCCTCATGACGCATGCGCCATCTTCGAAACAACTTCGGCAAGGGCAGCAGTTGCGCGGTCGACCTGTTCCAGCGAATTATAATGCACCATCGAAATTCGTAAGACACCGTTGTCCACGTTTTCCTGTAGATCCTCTACCAAGCGGCGGGAATGGAAATCCCCAAACCGAATTGCGACCCCGTAGTCATCCATAGCCCGCGCAATGGCACCGCTATCCAAACCATCAAACTTAAAGGCAATTGTCGGCACCCGCGCCGCGTCATCCTCATGACCGATCACACGGCAATCATTGCGCGCGCTTAACCAGTCAAGCAGCCGCTTTGACAACACCGCTTCTTGCGCCTTGATGCCCTCAAAACCAGCTTCCAAAAGGGCACGGTCACTCCCCTCCCCACCCAGATGGCGACCAAGCGCTACAAAATACTCCACAATGCCCACGGTGCTATAAGCCAGTTCGTAATTTGGATTACCCGGTTCCAGTTTCCCCGGTACTTTGTCTTTGCCGTAAAAATAAAGATACTGCCCATCCAATTCACGAAGCAGATCGTATTTTCCGTACATGATAGCGGTATGCGGCCCATAGCATTTGTAGAGGCTAAAGGCGTAATAATCCACATCCCATGCCTCAACATCAATGGCGCGGTGGGGCGCATAGGCCACCCCATCAACACAAATGCGAGCACCACGTTCATGAACGAATGCCGCGATTTCCTTAACAGGGTTCACCATTCCCAAAATATTAGAAACATGGTGAACACAGACCAACTTGGTGCGCTCTGTCATCAGTGGCTCCAGATCTTCAAGCCTCAGCGACATGCTGGATTGATCCAGCGGCCAGCATTTAATAACAACACCAAATTCCGCCAATTCGTTCCAAGGTCCGATGTTGGATTCGTGATCAGCATGGCTGACAATGATCTCGTCACCGGGGAGGAATTGTCTCCTCATTGATGAAGCTAAAGTCCTCAGAAGCTGGGTTGTAGAGGGGCCGAATACAATTTCCTCCGGACGTGCTGCGTTGACCAACGTTTGCGCCGCTTGACGACCAAGCATCAAGGCCTCAGCTGCAGCCTGTGAAACTTGATAACTGCCCCCAATTTGAACGTTACGTTCAATCAAAAACTCGGTGATTTTATCCACAGCGCCCTGAATAATCTGACTACCACCGGCATTGTCAAGAAATACCCAAACCGATTTCAAACCGGGGAAATGACCCTGTACAAAGTCTAGATCAATTGCGTCTTTTACTGTGCTCATTTTTAGTCCTAACGTTTCTTGAAATCAATGATTCAGCACTGCGCTGAGAAAGTTCTGCGTGCGTGGTTCTTGTGGATTTCCCAGCACTTGTTCGGGTGGGCCAGCTTCAATAACTTCGCCAGCGTCCATGAAAATTACGCGATCAGCGACCTGACTGGCGAAGCCCATCTCATGGGTTACCACGACCATCGTCACGCCTGTGCCGGCCAGCGACTTCATCACATCCAATACTTCTCCCACCATTTCAGGGTCGAGTGCAGAGGTGGGCTCATCAAACAACATTACCTGTGGCTCCATTGCCAAGGCGCGGGCGATTGCCACACGTTGTTGTTGCCCGCCAGACAGATGCTCGGGGTATTTATCGGCCTGCTCGGCGATACCAACCCTTGCGAGCAAGGCATCGGCTTGTGCGATTGCTATCTTGCGCGTGGCTTTGCGAACAAGGCGCGGTGCCAGCATGATGTTCTCGCGCACGGTAAGGTGAGGAAACAAGTTGAATCCCTGAAAAACCATCCCAACTTCAGCGCGAACTTTTGCGAGTGAGCGTCCAGCCTTAACTGGCGTACCGTCTACGCGAATTTCACTACTCGCTTCGAATGCTTCCAGCCGATTGATACACCGAATTAGTGTCGATTTACCTGATCCAGAGGGGCCGATTACACAGACAACCTCGCCTTTTTCGATTTCCAAATTGATTCCGCGCAGCGCTTCATAGGTTCCGTAAAACTTGCGAAGATCGCGAATACTTATGTAACCGCTCATGCCTTTCTCCCCGAATTAAAACGTTTCTCCAGGTGTGACACCAGCAGAACCAACGGCCAAAGGAATGCAATATAGATCAGCGCAGCCCCAATCAGCGGCGTTGGATTGGCCGCCAAGGCCTGTGCCTGCGTAGCTTGCTTCAGTAGATCGGGCATGGCCACGACCGACGCCAATGCTGTGTCTTTGATCACGTTGATCGAGTTATTTGTTAGGGGCGGAATGACAATTCGGATCGCTTGGGGCAGGATTACATTGGCTAACGTTTGGCGCGGCCTCAGACCCAGAGCTTCAGAAGCTTCGAACTGGCCTTTAGGGATTGCCTCGATGCCAGCGCGAAAAATCTCCGCCGTGTAGGCGCTGGAGACAAGGGTAAGTGCGGCTAGAACCGAAGCAAAGGACGACAATCGGAGCCCGACAAATGGCAGAGCGTAGTAAACCACGATCAAGAGCACGAGCAACGGGATAGAGCGAAAAATATCAATATATATCCGCATTAATATACGAACTGGCGCGACGCTATAGAGGCGCATCATCGCAACAGCCAGCCCCAAAGCCAGCCCCGTAACGATGCTGGTGGCACCCAACTGCAGGGTCACAATTAAGCCCTGCATGAGCATCGGAAAACTGCGCTTCAGCACCGCCATATTGAGAAATGTGTCAAAAAAGTCCATGAGGTTCTTTCGTCGCATGGCGCAGACCGCGAACGGTCCACGCCAAGATGAGTTCCTAAAGCTTCGGCATATCCAAAACCATCACAGTCGAGGTCGTCGCTTCGGGCACGGCACCAAACCATTTTTCATGCAATTCAGAAATTACCCCTTCTTCTTTAAGCCCCGTAAGGATGTCGTTGACTTCGACAGCCAAAGGCGCGTCCTTGGCGAACATCATCGAATACTTTTCACCAGTTTCGATACGTTGCACGACTGAAAGGTTAGGCTTGTCCTTCACATAATAAAGCAGTGCGGGGATGTCGGAGATATAGCCATCAATACGACCTGCGGCGAGATCGAGCATGGCGGGGGATAGACCTTCGTAGCGCTTGATGTCTGAAAATCCGACATCACCGGTATTCTCAGTTGCCCACATGTCGCCGGTGGACCCAGTGTCCACCCCAACAACCTTCTCGTTCATGTCCTTTAGATCGATGGGACCACCCGAGACGACGGTGAGTGATTGGTCGCTGTCATAATAAGGTTGCGCGAACGTCACAGATTCTAAACGCGCATCCGTGATCGTGATAGAGGACATTGCCACTTCGATCCGGCCGGATTGCACGGCGGAAAATAAGCCGTTGAAAGGAATATTTACAATTTCGACGTCACGCCCGAGCTTTTCCGCGACGGCATTAACCAAGTCGACTTCAAAGCCGACGAAAGCGCCCGATTCGTCCTGAAATTCCCACGGCACATTGCCAATATTTGCGCCCACTATGAGCGTATCGGCAACTGCCGCGCCGCCAGCCAAGCTGGACACGACAAGTGTAAGTGCAGAGATTTTGCTGATTTTTCCAAACATGAGTAGATTTCCCTGTTGTTTTGTTGAATTTAAATTCAAACTGGTATGACCGGTCTGTCCGGTCATACCAAAACCAATCACGGTACTTGCCGTCTTGCAACCCCATAAGATTGGATTGGGAAAAAAAAGTGGCTATACGAGAGTAACTGCCAAAACAAAGGGCACTTCATGGACTATTCCACCGACAAAAGTTCCGTCACCCAAACCGTTGCGCGCCAATTGCAGGAAATGATCCGCTCGGGATCTTTGGCGAAGGATGAAAAGCTCCCGTCTCAACGTGTTTTATCAGAACAGCTAGGTGTCTCACGCACCTCTCTCCGCGAAGCGCTTTTGACATTAGAAACGTTGGGGCTAGTGCGAACCCTTCCGGCGCGCGGCACATTTGTGGTTGGAATAAACACACAAGAGGCCCGCGGTCAGGATCCGTGGCGTTTTGACGAACAATACAGCATTCTGGATGTATTCCAGTCGCGCATGATGATTGAAACCGAGATGTGCCGTCTCGCAGCGCCACATATTAACGATGCCGTGGCGCAAAAACTGCGCGAAGTCACAGATCAGTTTGAGCTTGCATGGACCCGAGGGGATCTGGTGACACATGTTGAAGCAGATCTAATGTTCCATAGATTGATAGCGCAGGCCTGCCCCAATGCCATGCTGCGCCGCCTGTATCATTCTGTCAGCGACTTGTTGACTGAAAGCCAGCGAGTGCCGATTCCCAGCACGGCGTTGGCTCGAATGAATGCCTCGATGGAGGAGCATCGTACAATTTTGCACGCCTTAACGAGAAATCGGCCTGAGGATGCAGCCAACGCGATGCAGGCTCATATCCGAAACACCGCTGCCTGTGTCGGAATATCGATCTAAGCGGGCTCTGTGGTGGTGTCATGTGTGGACGTATATGGACCCCGCCTTTTTGCAACGCCTTAGTTAGAGCTGATTTTGATCGTTGCAGGTTGCGGTCATGTGTCCCGTTGCCGGCAGTGCATGCAAAGCATGCATGAGAGGGGTCTGTTGACGCGGTGCATGTGACCGCTGGCCTTCCCTCTCAGCGATGCCAGCATCGCCTGCCGGGCAGCGGATGAAGTCCGCGTACCGAGTCCCAATCAGACGAACGAGCTTTAAAGCCCAGACAGCACCCTTAGCCGCAATGCAGCTTCGATACTTGCGATGAATGTCCAGTTTCGGCGGTGAGCTTAACACTTCCCGCGGCGAACGGCGGCTTTCATTAGGCGCCGTAAGACCGCAGAAGATCAGTCACGATGACATGGGGTCGACCATATCGTTTCATGGTGGTGTCAGACCAATTCGAACTCGTCTCAGCTAGGCCAGTGAGACTGCCCTTTATGCCGCGCAAAGACCGCGCCACTCAGCCAGAGCGGCGGCGCGGTTGGCCTTGAAGTGATCGCGTTGGGAGAGGCTTCGGTCCTGGTTAAAATGGTTGTGGATGGAAGCGTGGACAGCAACGAATTTCTGCAAGGTTCGCATGCGCCTAAAGCGGATCATGGCGCGTTCTCGTCGTCGAAACGGCAAGTGGGAGTTCTCGGCGCGATTGTTTTTCCAACGACCCGTTTCCTGTTTCGCCGCGTTACCAATTACCTTCATCGCGGCGCCATATGAGCGAAGTTTGTCAGTAACTAGCACCTCGGCTCTGCCATGACGTTTCATGGCTTTCTTGAGGAATTTCAACGCGGCCTTATGATCCCGACGCTTGGTGACATAGCTTTCCAGCACTTCTCCTTCATGGTCAACAGCCCGCCATAGATAGTGCAGTTCGCCGTTTATCTTCACAAAAACCTCATCGAGGTGCCACTGCCAATTCGAGTAACATCGCATCCGGCTGACCCGCTTTCTACGGATCTCAGCTGCAAACATTGGGCCCAATCGGTTCCACCAGAAACGGATGGTTTCGTGGCTGACATCGATGCCTCGTTCATGCAAAAGATCTTCCACATTTCGAAGCGAAAGTGGAAATCGAACGTAGAGCATCACTGCTAGACGGATGATTTCAGGACTCGTTTTGAAGTAGCGAAAAGGGGAGCGTTTTGCCATAATCAAACACTAGTTGGTTGACCTGCCCCGCTCAAGTCAGTTTCCTCTGACAGCGCCGTTTCGTGGAGTAAATCCTCCACGTTTCGAAGTGAGAGCGGAAACCGAACGTAAAGCATCACCGCTAGACGGATGATTTCAGGGCTCGTTTTGAAATAGCGAAAAGGGGAGTGTTTTGTCATGGCCCTAAGCTAGTTACTTACCCCCGCCCCGCCCCGCTCAAGTCAGTTTCCTCTGACAACACCTGCCCGCCAAATCGATGCGGCATAAAGGGCAGCGTCACTGCCCTTGCTGAGACGAGTTCGATTTTCTCTAATAGCACCCTAATTGGGGATATCGCCAAAGTGATGCGATAGGCCGTCGCGTGCTGCCGCATCAGCAGCGTCCGCAAGTAACTGTGCGTTCAAGCCATCTAAGCCGGAAGGCCACATAACGCCGCCCGATTGCACCACATCAACAAAATGAATCATTTCTGCACGGTAGGCAGCAGCATAGCGCTCAAGGAAAAATGGCTGCGTTGGCGCTGTTCGGGATCCTGAACCATTTGAAAGTTCCACCGTGTTTTCAAGCATATTTTCCGCTCGCAACATACCTAAGGAACCGTGGACCTCAATGCGTTGGTCATAGCCATAAGTGGCACGACGCGAATTGCTAATTTGACACAGTTTTCCGCTAGCTGTTTTAAGCGTCACAACAGCGGTGTCAAAATCACCCGCTTGGCCAATTTCGGGGTCCACAAGGCAGGAGGCTGCAGCCGTGAGTTCAACGGGTTCTTCGCCAAGCAAAAAACGCGCCATGTCAAAATCGTGGATCATCATATCGCGAAAAATGCCACCAGATGTTTTGATATAACCGATGGGAGGCGGGGACGGGTCGCGCGACAGGATCGTAACAATTTCAACGTTGCCAATCACTTGGTCGGTTATTTGTTTTTGCAGAGCGGCAAAGCTTGGGTCAAAGCGACGGTTAAAGGCTGTCATAAAGGGGACACCAGCTTTTTCGACCGCTGCCAAGCATTCGCGGATGCGGTCCACTGACAAATCCACCGGTTTTTCACAGAAGATCGCCTTGCCATTGGCGGCGGCCGCATGGATCAAATCATAATGTGTTGTTGTCGGTGTTCCAATGACCACGGCGTCGATTCCGCGATCGAGTAACACCTCTTCGCTACTCATCACTTTAGCGCCCAAATCCTGCGCCAGAGCCTCCGCCGCGGCGGGCAGAAAGTCAGAGACAGCAACAACGCGGGCTTTATCCATCCCCTTGAGGGTTTTGGCATGAACTTGGCCGATGCGGCCGCAACCAAGAAGTCCGATATTAAGCATTGGTCAGCCTTTCAAAGCAGAGAGAACGCGCCGAGCGGCGGCTACTGTGGGATCGTGGGTTTCCTTTAGGATGGACACACGATCAAAGCGTTTTGGATCTGCGTTTATCGCCGTGCGCATCGCTTCGCCAAAGGCCATGCGCAATTCGGTACCGATGTTGAATTTGCAGATATTGGTACTGTGCGCAAGACGGGCGCGTTGTTCTACCGGAACGCCAGACCCGCCGTGGATGACCAGTGAGACTGTTGTTGCCGCTTGGATGGCGGCAATGCGACCTTCATCCAGCCCACCTTCTTTGTTTTCCTGTAAATGCACATTTCCAACGGAAATCGCCATGGCGTCGACGCCAGTTTCCACCGCAAAAATGGCCGCTTCCGACGGGTCAGTGCCTGCGGATTTTTCGCCATTGGAATAGCCAACAAAACCAATTTCGCCTTCGCATGAAATGCCTGCCGCATGAGCGATTTCTGCTATTTGTTTGGTTTCTTTAATGTTCTCGGCCAGTGGCTTGCGAGAGCCATCATACATCAGCGATGTAAATCCGCTATCGAGCGCCAAGGAACATTCGTCATAGGTATAGCCGTGATCAAGATGAGCCACGACTGGAACAGAGGCGTTTTCGGCTAAATACCGGAACATTTTTCCCAGCACGGGCAGTGGCGTATGTTCCCGACATCCAGGTCCCGCTTGTAGAATTACAGCGCAGTTTTCCGCTTCGGCAGCCGCTACGAAGGCGCGCATATCCTCCCACCCAAGTGTGACCAATCCGCCCACGGCATAGTTGCCTTTTAAGGCGGGTTGAAGCACGTCGGCTAAGGTTACAAGGGGCATTATTTAAACTTCGCAATCATGTCTTTGATGCCTGGAATGGTTTCCAATTGATAGGCATGGCTGGGTTGGAAATATTGCACCAAGGAGCGTTGAGACAAACCACCCAAAATGGTGAAATAATACATCTGATAACCCGGAAGAACCGCGCAGGGATGGTAGCCAGAGTCCAGACAAATCGTGGAGCCATCAACGATGTGATATGCGTCGCCTGCCTTGCCGTCTTCCCTTTGTAGCATCTGAACGCCGGAACCGTGGTTGGGTTTGAAACGAAAATTGTAGGTCTCGTCGTGGCGTGTTTCTAGGGGGAGGCGGTCTGTGTCGTGCTTGTGACTTGGAAATCCAGACCAACCGCCTTCACCAACGGTGAACAATTCAGAAACGAGCAAGCGCCCAACTTTTCCGTGGTATTTTGTACCGAGGATGTGCTTGATTTTGCGGTGGGTTTTGGTGTCGTCAGAACCATATTGAATTTTGTCCAATTCGTCGGACCGTACGGCAAACGCATCCAAAACCTTGTCATAGCGCGCGCCTGCGACGAAGACTTCTGCGGTGTCACTTGTACAAACCATGGTCGCACGTGCCGCTGTCGGTACATACACGCCTTCGGGTTCGCCATCCCACACGTCAGCTTTGCGCAGGCCAAGGCCGCTCACTTTGAACCCTTCGATATCCACTTCAATCGTACCTGTCGCTGGGACAATGCAGGTTTCATATCCGGGAACCGAATACTCAAATGCTTGCCCCTTCGTCAATTTGACAATGTTGAAATAGTTCAACGGGACAGTGGCATCATCAATATCTACGATCGGATTGTTGTTGTTATCAAATGGCGCAATATGCATGAATTTTTCCTAGCTTTCTGTTGGGCCGGAATGGTCGGCCAGAAATTTTTCGAGTGTTGCAGTGTCTGCCATCGCGGGCGCGCAGCCCGGACGTGACACGGTGATGGAGGCGCAAGCAGAGCCACGCAAAATAGCTGTTTTTAAATCGTAACCACCGGCGATTGAGGTCAAGAAGCCAGCCATAAAGCTGTCTCCCGCACCTGTGGGTTTCAGAGCCGAAACCGGATAAATACCCGTGCGAATTTCCTGCCCATCGACAAAAGTAATCGCCCCTTCATGTCCCATTTTGTAGACCACTGCGGCGGCCGTTGTTTGGGAAAGCTCGCGCGCCTTGGCCAGCCCTTTTTCGACGCCACCTGCCATGAAGCCGAATTCTTCGTCATTGCCTACGATCATGTCGCTCTGCGCTGCGGCACGGCTTAAAACATCCGCGGCAACTTCAGCAGATGGCCATGAGTAGGGCCGGTAATCCACATCGAAAATAATGGGCAGACCCGCAGCTCGGGCCAAATCAAATGCATGAAATGTTGCAGCGCGAGAAGGTTCAGCGGCAAAAACGGTGCCCGCGGTAATAAGGGCGCCAAAAGCGTTATAATCAACAGCCGACACATCCGATTTATCCATTTGGAAATCGGCCGCACCGTTGCGGTAGATTACCGATTGGTGGTTTTCGACACGGGTTTCATAGACGGCCAGCGAGTTGCGATATTCGCCGCCAACGGGGGTTACATGGGTAGTATTCACGCCGTATCGTTTCAATTGATTGATGCAATACCGCCCGACGCTGTCGTCTGATACGCGCGTAACCAACGCAGCTTTGCCACCAAGTTTGCAAATTCCTGCTGCCATATTGGCTGAAGAGCCACCCAATCCAACTGTCATTGTGACAGCGTCTTCGGTCGCCGTGCCGGGAGGGTCGGGAAAGAAATCCATTCCCGCGCGTCCGATGACAACAAAATTGTTGGATTTAATTCCGTCAAAAAGTGTGGACATTTATAAGCCCTTCCGCTGCCGGGGGCGGGTCGCCTCCCAATCTTTGTGGGCGGTATTTACGCGCTCGCTTTTTGAGGTATGAGGCGTCCCGACTTCCCACCACGCGTGGCCCTCTGTTGTCCAGCCGTCATAAGGATCGACCTTCATAACGATGACATAAGTTTGCGTTGCGGCTTTCGCGCGCGCAAATGCATCCGCCAATTCGGCAGGGTTTTCAATGGTTTCCGCCAGCGCCCCCATGGAGCGCGCATGGGCTTCGAAATCGACACTCACTTGATGTGTAGCGGTGGGGGTGTCCGAAATGAGGTTGTTAAAGCTCTCGTTTCCAGTGTTGTTCTGGAGTTTGTTAATCACCGCAAATCCACCGTTATCCAAGACAAGAACAATCAGTTTCTTTTCGGTGAGGACCGAGGAATAGATATCCGAATTCATCAGCAGGTAAGAACCGTCGCCCGTGAAAACGATGGTGTCTTGGTTTGGTTCGTTTTCGGATTGAGCAATGCGCGCGCCCCAACCACCAGCAATTTCATAACCCATACAAGAGAAGCCAAATTCAACATCGACCGTGCCAATGTCCAAAGTGTTCCAATTTGCGGTGACTTCGGCGGGCAATCCGCCTGCGGCGGCAACGATGCGGTCGCGGGAATCGCACGCAGCGTTCACAACGCCGATGGCCTGTGCATAGGAAGAGGGGCCATTTCCAAGGCTGGTGTTTTGGGCTACATAGGTATTCCACTTGCTGCGTTCGTCGCGGGAAAATGCTGTCCAACCGGCGGGGGTTTGATATCCTGAAAGCTCATCGCTCAGCGCGGTAATTCCCAGTTTTGCGTCGCCCACAACGGTCAACGACATATGTTTCGCCGCATCATGACGCGCGGCGTTCAACCCGATGATCTTTGCGTCCTTCGCGAAGGCTGTCCACGAACCGGTCGTGAAATCCTGAAGGCGCGTGCCCACCGCTAGAATGACATCCGCTTGTTCTGCAATTGTATTCGCCGAATTCGAGCCCGTAACCCCAATAGGACCAATGTTTAGGTCGTGGGTCGCGAGCATGTTGGCGCGACCTGCAATGGTTTCCACCACGGGAATATTATGCGCTTCGGCAAATTTGGTCAGCTCGGATACGGCACCCGAATATTGCACACCACCGCCTGCGATAATCATCGGACGTTTGGCAGACTTTAGAAGCGCCACGGCATCGGCAACCTCCGCCATGTCGGGGGCTTGGCGGCGAATGCGATGCACATGTTCATCAAAGAATACGACGGGGTAATCATATGTCCAACCCTGAACATCTTGCGGCAGTCCAATGAACGCGGGGCCGCAATCGGCGGGGTCCAACAGTGTGGCGAGGGCTGCGGGGAGGGATTGGAGGATTTGCGCGGGATGGGTGATGCGATCCCAAAAACGGCTTACGGATTTGAACGCGTCATTGAGACCAAGGCTCGGATTGCCAAAATGTTCCAACTGTTGCAGCACTGGATCGGGGAGGCGGGTCACAAACGTATCGCCACACAGCATCAAAACTGGGAGGCGGTTGGCGTGGGCCAAGGCGGCACTGGTCAGAAGATTGGCCGTTCCGGGGCCCGCGGAGGCCGTGCAAAACATAAATCGACTCCGCAGATTGGCCTTGGCGTAAGCTGCGGCAGCAAATCCCATGCCCTGCTCATTTTGGCCGCGATAAAGAGGCAATTCATCTTTGTGGGTGTAAAGAGCTTCGCCTAAACACGTGACATTTCCATGACCGAAAATGCCAAAGCCACCGCCACACAGTCGAACGCGTTCTCCATCAATGTCAATGTATTGCGCTGCCAAATAGCGTACAATTGCCTGTGCAACTGTTAGGGTAACCGTCTCGTTCGCTTGTGCCAAAGTGCTCTCCACGCGTAGTCATTTGAGATGCGCAACGTTATGGGTATTGACCCCTGCGCATAAACAAGGTTACATAATTTGCAACCGGTTGCAATAGTGCTTTTACTTTGGGGGGCGGCATGACGAAAATAGGCATAGGGATTGTTGGCGGCGGCTATATGGGCAAAGCGCATGCTGCGGCCTACGGCTCTGTTGGGAGCCTTTTTGAAACCCCATTGCGCCCTGTGTTGGAAATGGTCTGTGCAACGTCGCAGGAAAGCGCACAGACATACCGTGACAAATATGGATTCGCCCGAGCAACGACCGATTGGCGCGCTCTTGTGGAGGATTCAAAAGTTGAGGCCATTGTGATTGCGTCTCCGCAATCAACGCATTGTGAAATCGCGAAGGCGGCATTTGCGATCGGCAAGCCGGTGTTCTGCGAAAAGCCGCTTGGGGAATCTCTGGCGCAAAGCCGTGCTATGCTGGCTGCAGCTGAGGCTTCTGGTTGTGTTAACATGGTTGGGTTTAATTACATTCGTACGCCTGCGTCGCAATACGCCCGCCAGTTGATTGCCGATGGGCGCATTGGCGATGTCACTTGGTTTCGGGGCGAGCATACGGAGGATTTTCTGGCCGATGCCAGTTTGCCAGCAACATGGCGCACGCAAGGCGCGGCCAATGGGACGATGGGCGATTTGGCCCCGCATATGATCAATGCAGCACGGGCGCTGATTGGTCCGATTGCCTCGCTCAATGCAAACGTAGAAACCGTGCATGCCAACCGCCCTGGCGGTATTGTTACCAACGACGATCAGGCGCAAATGATGTGCAAATTTGAGAATGGTGCACAGGGGCATCTGTTCTTTAGTCGTGTCGCGACGGGTCGTAAGATGGGCTACGCCTATGAGATCTTTGGCACCAAAGGCGCAATCCGCTTTGATCAGGAAGACCAGAACGCGCTGCATCTCTATACAATGGAAGGTCCAGAGGCAGAACGCGGTTTTCGCAAGATACTCGCGGGACCAGCCCATCCGGATTATTTGGCATTTTGTCAGGGGCCAGGCCACGGCACGGGGTACCAAGACCTTATCATTATCGAGGCGCATGATTTTCTGCGTGCCATCCACGAAAAACGAAACATCTGGCCGACTTTCTCCGAAGGTATGGAAGTCAATCGGGTCGTCGCCGCTGCACTCGCGTCGAGTGAAAAACAAGCCTGGGTTCAGATCTCAGATTTTTAAAAAGGGTAATAACATGATTAAAATAGGCAATGCGCCCTGCTCTTGGGGCGTGGAATTTGCAGATGATCCGCGTAATCCCGCGTGGCGCAAAGTTTTGCAAGAAAACGCAAGCGCGGGCTTCACCGGCATCGAACTTGGACCTGTAGGGTTTATGCCAGAAGACCCAGCAATATTGGCAGATGCCTTGGCTGAATTTGGCCAAGAACTGGTCGGGGGCGTTATTTTCCGCCCGTTCCATGATCCTGATATGTGGGACAACGTGATGGACGGTGCCGTCCGGACGTGCGAGGCCCTAAAAGCACATGGCGCAGAGCATTTGGTGCTCATCGACAGTATATCCCCACGCCGCGCGCCGACCGCAGGACGCGCGAGCGAAGCTGAGCAGATGGACAAGGCGGAATGGACGGCCTTTCGTGACCGCATCGCCACTGTCGCGCGTTTGGGGACCGAAGAATACGGCCTAAAGGTTGGCATTCACGCCCACGCTGCTGGGTTCATTGATTTTGAACCGGAGTTGGAGCGCCTTTTAAGTGAAGTCGATGAAAACATCCTGAAGATTTGTTTTGATACGGGGCATCATTCCTATGCTGGTTATGATCCCGTTGCGTTTATGAAGCGGCATATTGATCGCATCAGCTATATGCACTTCAAGGATATCGACCCCAAGGTTAAAGCCGATGTTGTGGCCAAGCGTACGGATTTCTACACGGCTTGTGGGCAGGGAATTTTCTGTAATTTGGGCGACGGCGATGTTGATTTCCCCGCTTTACGGCAGTTGTTGTTGGACAATGATTTCAATGGCTGGTGCACCGTTGAACAGGATTGCGACCCTGAGGGCGACACCTCGCCTATCGACGACGCAAAACTGAACCGCAACTATTTGCAATCCATCGGATTCTAGGGAGACACCGCATGAAAAAATTGAAATGGGGTATGATTGGCGGCGGTGAAGGCAGTCAAATCGGCCCAGCACACCGTTTGGGTTCGGGCTTGGATGGATTGTTAGAGTTCACCGCAGGGGCGTTGGATCACCGCCCTGAGCAAGGCATTGAATACGGCCAGCGCCTTGGATTGGGGGATCGCGCCTATGGCGGTTGGCAGGAAATGCTGGAGGCAGAAAAGCAGCGCGGCGACGACAAAGTCGATCTGGTGACGGTTGCCACTCCAAACTCGACGCACTTTGAAATCACCAAGGGGTTCCTTGAGGGCGGTTTCCATGTGCTCTGTGAAAAACCCATGACGATGACCGTCGAAGAGGGTGAAGAGATTGTCAAAATTGCCGAAAAAACGGGTAATATTTGTGCCGTGAATTATGGCTACTCTGGCTATAGTTTGGTGCGCCATATGAAGGCAATGATTGCGCGCGGAGACATTGGCAAGGTGCGGTTGGTGAATGCAGAGTTTGCTCATGGTCATCACGCGGATGCCGCCGACGCAGAGAACCCACGCGTGCGTTGGCGCTATGATCCCGCTTTGGCTGGCGTTAGTGCGCAGTTTGCGGATTGTGGTATTCACGCGATGCATATGGCCAGTTTTGTAACAGGCCAAGAGGTGACAAAATTGTCTGCAGATACAGTGTCTTGTCTGTCGCAACGTGTCCTGGAAGACGACGCAATGGTCAACTTCCGCATGGATGGCGGTGCCGTTGGTCGGCTTTGGACTTCGAGCATCGCGATCGGGCGCCAGCATGGTTTGGGTATTCAAGTTTTTGGCGAAACAGGCGGTTTGCGTTGGAGTCAAGAGCAGCCAAACCAGCTGTTTTACATGCCTCTGAATCAACGGTTGCAGGTCATTGAACGGGGTGAGGCAAATCTCTCGCCTGAAGCGGATCGCACCTCGCGTGTGACCATTGGCCATGCAGAGGGAATGCCTTTGGCATTTGCGAATATCTATACCGACTTAGCCGAAGCAATTCACGCCCGCAAAGAGGGGCGCGCAATGGATCCTGCGGCCGATTTGTATCCAAAGGCCGTGGACGGATTGCGGTCAATGGCGGCGGTTGTAGCCGTTGCAAAATCGGGAAAATCGGATGGCGTGTGGTTAGACGCTCGTCCGCCGATGTTCCAATAAATTAAGGGCAGGGCGCGGGACGCAAAGTTCCGCGCTCAATCACCTCACAATCGAAAAGATGGGCTTCTGGCGGGATGCTTTGGTCTTGGATCAAAGCTGCAACTCGCTCAATGGAGGCCGAAATAATTTCAACTAAAGGGTTGCTGATTGTTGTAAGGTTGATGTTGGCCCAACTCGCCATTTCCATATCGTTCAACCCGATCAAACCCACATCTTCGGGTACGCGCAATCCGGCGGTTTGCAAGGCGGACAAAGCCCCGATGGAGAGCACGTCATCTCCGCAAAAATAGGCTTGTGCCGGCTTGCTAGCTAAGAGGCGAAGCATTTCTTTACGGCCTGCTTCAAAGGAATAAGCGCTTGCAAAACTGGTCGTGCAAGAAATGCCCTTATGCGCGGCAATTTCGCGGACAAACCCCGTTTCGCGATCAAGGGTGGAGGTGGCATATTGGGGACCACCCAGAAAGGCGACCTCGTTGTAACCCCGTTCAATCAAAGTACGCGCGGCCATTCGGCCTGCTGCAATATTGTCAATCCCTAGAACATCCACAGTTGGGTTTTCCAAATGGCGACCAAATGAATGGACAACCGGTACGCCCGCGTCACGGAATGCCCGAGCAAACCCAGGCTTTAAGGTTGACGAGGCAACAATCACCCCATCAACGGAGTATTGGCGCAGCATTCGCACCGAGGCTTCAGGCTCAGTTTCATCCGTTAAATTGACCAGCAAGGGGCGCAATCCGCGTTCCTGAAGTCCACGCGTAAACAGATCAAAAACCTCAAGGAATATCGGGTTGTGAAAATTGTTAGAGACAAGGCCGATCATTTTGGTGCGGCCTGTGGTCAAGGAGGAGGCCAGCGCGTTCGGGCTGTAGCCCAAAGTCAACGCGGCGCGCATGACTTTTTCGCGGGTCTTGAGGGAAACGGAGGCACCTTCGGTGTAGGTCCGTGAAACGGCTGAACGTGACACGCCTGCAAGCTCGGCCACATTTTTCAGAGTTACGGCCATCGGACCTCTCCTCGATTAATTATCCGCGTCTGTCCTATAGTCAATTGTCGCGAAACGCCACGTGCAAATACCCGCTACGCCAAGGAAAATAACAGCCCACATGGCCCGCCCGGTAGATAATTCAAACAGACCCCATCCAAAGAGAACGGCAACGATTGCCACACGTATCCATATGGGCGCAAAGAAGGGGCCTGTGAGGTCAATTAGTTTCACGCAGCGCCCGCATATTCAGCGCCGGTTTTCGCACCAGTGATATAGGCTACGACATCCTGCCCATCGGTTTCATCCTTGTTGAGATTGGCCACGATACGTCCTCGGCGGAACACGATAATCCGATCCACCAGATCAAAAACTTGACGCATGTTGTGGCTGACCAAAATAAGGCTTTCGTTCTGTTCTTTCAACGTGCGAATGATGTTTTCAACCTGCGCGGTTTCTTGCACCCCAAGGGCTGCCGTAGGCTCATCCATGATGGTCAGTTTTGACGCAAATGTTGCCGTGCGTGCAATGGCGACACATTGGCGTTGACCGCCTGACATATTGGCAATCGTGTTGCGGATGTTGGGGATTTTAACGCCCGTTTTGACCAAGCCGGCCATTGTTGCTTCGCGCATTGCTTTGTAGTCCAACAAACGAAAGGGGCCAAGAAAGTTCATTTTGGTGACTTCGCGACCCAAAAACAGATTGTCTGGGACGTTAAGATCATCGGCCAAAGCCAGCGTTTGAAACACAGTCTCAATCCCTGCTTCGCGCGCATCCAAGGGGCCGGAAAAATGCACGTCCTTGCCGTCAAAAGTGACCGTGCCACGCGTACGTTGCTCGACGCCGGTGATTTGACGCACAAACGTGGACTTCCCCGCTCCATTGTCCCCCATAATCGCGACGTGTTCGCCCTTGCGTAGGATAAAATCTGCACCCTCAAGGGCGTGAACGCCGCCGTAATGTTTGGTGAGGCCTTTGGTTTCTAGAATAATATCTGACATTTTACTCTCCTAAGACCGAGCTGCCGCACGTTGTTGTTGCAATTGATCGAGGGCAACCGCACCGACGATAATCCCGCCGAGCACCATTTCCTGATAATAGGCCCCGAGCCTTAGGAAGGTGAAGCCCGATGTAATCACACCGATAATCAACGCACCAATCACGGTACCAATGATAGAGCCACGTCCGCCGAACAACGACACACCGCCAATAACGGCCATCGCGATGGCGTCCAATTCGTAGGACAGGCCCATGCCCGATTGCGCGGTCAAGTTTTTAGAGGTCAAAATCACAGCAGAGAGACCAGCGAGCATCCCCGCGATTGCATAGACCAGCACCAGATGACGCGGAACATTGATGCCCGACATCCGCGCGGCCGCTTCGTTGGAGCCAATCGCGTAGGTGTGTTTTCCATAGACCGTGTAGTTCATAATCAAGTGAAATAGTACCGCGAGCGAAAGGAAAATGATCACGGGCATCATACCCGCACCGATTTTCGCATAGGCTTCGGTGGGGAAGGAAACGGGTTTGCCGCTAGACCACCACTGCGCCACACCACGCGCGAAAAGCATCATGCCAAGGGTCGCAATGAAGGGTGGAATGCGCGAATAGGCCACAAGAATACCGTTGACCATCCCAGCAATTATCCCGCAACCTAGCCCGACAAATATAGGAACGATAACTGGCAAATCCAGAAACGCAGGACCGAAAATTGCTTTTGGGTTTGGGCTGCCGTTCACGATCGAAACCTGTGCAAAACTCATGGCGATCATCGCAGTGGCACCCAAGACCGATCCAGAAGACAAGTCGATGCCAGCAGTGATGATCACTTGCGTTACACCCAGAGAGATGATGCCGATAATGGCAACCTGAATGATGATAATCCGCAGACGCTGCTCGTTGAAAATACTGTCAAAGCGGTCGGTTGTGTCGAACAGGAGGCTTTGTCCCATGAAGACCGCCCCGAGGACTTCGAAAACAATAACGATCAAAATGAGCGCACCCAAGACGTTCAATTCGTTTGGCCACTGCCGTTTTGTCTTGTCGTAGGTCAGTCCGCCCGTTCCGTGGCTTGTGTCTGACATCAGTCAGCCTCCAAAATTGTGTGGTTTTTGTGCGATATGGGGCAGCGAGAGGCCGCCCCATATGTTGGCTTGAATTGGTAGCTTACTGCATGAATTCGCCGATATTTTCAGGAGTGACCAGCTTGAAGGGAATGAAGACAGTTTTGTCTACAGCTTCGCCTCTTGCCAATTTCAACGCGGTGTCGATGGCGCCTGATCCTTGACCTGCAAGGTCTTGGAAAACAGTTACGTCCATGTCGCCCGCTTGCATGGAAACAAGCGCATCCGCTGTGGCGTCAACGCCGCCAACAACCACGTCATCCATAGAAATACCGGCAGCCTTCATAGCTTGAATCGCACCGATTGCCATTTCGTCATTGTTGCCAAAGACGGCATCAAATGGTTCGCCAGAGGAGATCCAGTTTGTCATCAAATCTTGCGCTTTATCACGTGACCATTCAGCAGTCTGCTTGTCGATCAGTGTGATGAAGTTACACATGTCCATGCCGATAACGTCTTCGAAGTCTTTCGAACGCTGAACTGCTGCTTGGTTGGAAAGCTGTCCCATCAACATATAGGCTTTAGCACCACCAGACTTACCCTGCGCGCGCAAATCTTGACACATGCGGAACGCGGCCAGTGTGCCGGATTCAATCTCGTTGGACGCAACAAACGCCTGACCTACGGGCAACGTGTCCATGTTTACAGGCTGTCGGTTTACATAAACCAGAGGCACACCCGCTGCGGCGGCGGCATTAGACATCGCTTCAGTCGCGTTCGTATCCACAGCATTCACGATGATCGCATCAACGCCGGAAGCGATGAAATTGTTGATCTGGTCAAGCTGTTTTGCAACGTCATCTGTTGCATCTTCAACCTGCAAGCTAACATCGGGTAGGGTGTCGGCATGGTCGGTCATGCCATTGCGCATAACAGTCAAGCCGTTGTCATCAAAACGTGCAACCGATACGCCGATTTGCTCGGCGAAAGCGGTTGTGCTCAACAAGGCTGTGATACCTGCGGCTAAAATAATCTTTTTCATTTGTATCCTCCCATTGCGTGCCCGGCACACAGTTTTTTACCGGGACCTCATATTGAGGCGTTTTTTTTCAGAAGTCTTCCATCGTCATTGTGGCATTCGGAATTAGTCCAAAACTGTTGAAAACAAGGTGTTGGGCTGCGGGGCACCTCAAATATTAATCTCAGAGCGCAAAGCGACAAAAGAAGAAACTTTTACGCCTCGATTTAACTTCAAGATTAATTTTCGGAATGTTCCCTAAGTTCACGACCCACCCTGATTCGTAGTTTACTTTAACCCAGTTTAATATTTTTGCAACCGGTTGCACAGACCGGCGCGATAAGCTCATTCGAAAGAGGAAATCACTGAAGCTGTGACCTCAAGTTGGGTTGCGACATTTTTTCTATCTCAGTTTTCTAATTCTTCGGTGAAGGCTTCGGTTGGTGGTGTCAGACGAATTCGAACTCGTCTCAGCTAGGCTAGGACCCCTGCCCTTTTATGCCGCACAAAGGCCGCGCCACTCAGTCAGTGCGGCGGTGCGGTTGGCCTTGAAGTGATCGCGTTGGGAGAGGCTTCGGTCCTGATTCAAATGGTTGTGGATGGAAGCGTGGACAGCAACGAATTTCTGCAAGGTTCGCATGCGCCTGAAGCGGATCATTGCCCGTTCCCGTCGTCGAAACGGCAAGTGCGAATTTTCAGCGCGATTGTTTTTCCAACGACCCGTTTCCTGTTTCGCCACGTTACCAATTACCTTCATCGCGGCGCCGTATGAGCGAAGTTTGTCGGTTACTAGCACCTCGGCTCTGCCATGACGTTTCATGGTTTTCTTGAGGAATTTCAATGCAGCCTTGCGATTTCGACGTTTCGTAACGTAGCAACTGTCTTAATTCAGGCCGTTATTTTGCGATAATCTTGGCCTGCTTTCAACATCGCATTTATGATGGTTAGTAGCTTTCTTGCGCACGCCGTCACGGCAAGTTTCACTGGTTTTCCTGCATCCTGAAGCTGCTTGCGGAATGCCTTGAAGTTGAAATCATGGCGCGACGCGATGAAAGCCGCGAGATAGAGTGCGCGCCGGACATTAGCCCGCCCACCCCAAATGCGGCGTTTGCCTTAGAATATGCCGGAATCACAAGCGTGCGGCGCCAAGCCAGCAAGTGCTGCGATCTTTCGCCGATCTAACTGTCCGAGTTCTGGCAGTGACGCAATCAGCACTGCCGCCAAAACAGGCCCAACCCCAGGGATTGTTTGCAGTCGAGTGTGATCCTCGACCAACTTTTCATGCTGTTGAATATGGCCGTTTATTTCGGCATCGCAACGCTTGAGATGTCGCGCAAGAATGCGCAGAAGGCCACTGATTTGGCGACGGATCCAAGCGTCACTTGTCTGAGCATGTCGGTTTCGCTCCCGCCCGATTGTCGCCGTGGGTGGTGTCAGACAAATTCGAACTCGTCTCAGCTAGGCCAGTGAGACTGCCCTTTATGCCGCGCAAAGACCGCGCCACTCAGCCAGAGCAGCAGTGCGGTTCATTTTGAAATGATCTCTTTGGGAAAGGCTGCGCTCCTGATTGAAGTGGTTAAAAACGGATGCATGGACGGAAACAAATTTCTGCAAGGTTCGCATGCGCCTAAAGCGGATCATTGCCCGCTCCCGTCGTCGAAACGGCAAGTGCGAATTTTCAGCGCGATTGTTTTTCCAACGACCCGTTTCCTGTTTCGCCACGGCACCAATTACCTTCATCGCGGCGCCGTATGAGCGAAGTTTGTCGGTAACTAGCACCTCGGCTCTGCCATGGCGTTTCATGGTTTTCTTGAGGAATTTCAATGCAGCCTTGCGATTTCGACGTTTCGTAACATAGGACTCCAACACCTCACCCTCGTGATCTACGGCACGCCATAGATAGTGCAGTTCGCCGTTTATCTTCACAAAAACCTCGTCTAGGTGCCATTGCCAATTCGAGTAACATCGCATCCGACTAACCCGTTTTCTACGGATCTCAGCTGCAAACATTGGGCCAAATCGGTTCCACCAGAAACGGACGGTTTCGTGGCTGACATCGATGCCTCGTTCATGCAGAAGATCTTCAACATTCCTAAGCGACAATGG